>NZ_WRPR01000113.1 GCF_010367455.1 Candidatus Laterigemmans baculatus
ATGTCGAAAAAGGGGTCAGGAGCCGAATTGGTTGTTTGGGAAGTTCTGCTCGGGTAGTCTGGTCAGAAGTGGTGGTTTTTTTTGTTTTGCCTGTGGCGGAGTGTTCCAATGCCGCGCCCCCCGAGGGCCGATGAGGCCGGTGCGATCTACCACGCTCTGAATCGCGGAAACTCGCGACAAACGATCTTTCGTAAAGAGGCCGACTACGAAGCGTTCGAGAGAATTCTCATGGAGGGTTTACAAAGCTATCCGGTCGACTTGTTCGCCTACCAGTGGATGCCGAACCATTGGCACATGGTCTTGCGGCCGCGCGAAGACGGTGCGATGAGCCGTCTTCTGTATTGGGTGGCAATGACGCATGCCGCTCGGCACCACGCTCACTACCACACCGCTGGCAGCGGACATCTTTACCAGGGTCGGTTCAAAAGCTTTCCGGTTCAGGACGACGATCATTTCTTCGTGGTTTGCCGCTACGTCGAACGCAATGCGCTAGCGGCAGGACTTGTACTGCGGGCGGAGAATTGGCGTTGGGGGAGCCTTTGGAATTGGAACCGCGGCAGCAGCCTTGTGGCGTTAGCCCCTTGGCCGATGCCGCGGCAGCCTAACTGGACTGAGCGAGTTAACCGCCC
>NZ_WRPR01000114.1 GCF_010367455.1 Candidatus Laterigemmans baculatus
GCCTTTGGAATTGGAACCGCGGCAGCAGCCTTGTGGCGTTAGCCCCTTGGCCGATGCCGCGGCAGCCTAACTGGACTGAGCGAGTTAACCGCCCTTTGGGTCAGAAGGAAGAAGGGCAACTGCGAAAAGCAATCGCCCGCAGCCAACCGTTTGGAGATAGTGGCTGGGTCGAAGCGACGGCCAGCCGCTTGGGGCTCGAGTCCACGCTGCGGAAACGAGGTCGCCCCCGAAAATTTCCCCAGACTAACAAATAGGCTCCTGACCCCTTTTCTCCAGCAAGGAAGACCAGTGAACGAACCACCAAGAGCGTAGCAAACCCAAGCCAGCCCGAGCAGACCTATGTCCCTAGTCGATCATCGCGGGAGGGAATTCGGCGAGGGGGGAGCCTTCGCTGTCGCGGCGATTTGGCCCCGGTGCCGCGCTTGTCGAAAAAGGGGTCAGGAGCCGAATTGGTTGTTTGGGAAGTTCTGCTTAGTTAGTCTGGTCAGAAGTGGTGGTTTCTTTGGTTTCGCCTGTGGCGGAGTGGGCCTGAAAAAGGGGTCAGGAGCCGAATTGGTTGATGTCGAAAAAGGGGTCAGGAGCCGAATTGGTTGTTTGGGAAGTTCTGCTTAGTTAGTCTGGTCGGAAGTGGTGGTTTCTCTGGTTTCGCCTGTGGCGGAGTGTTCCAATGCCGCGTCCCCCGAGGGCCGATGAGGCCGGTGCGATCTACCACGCTCTGAATCGCGGGAACTCGCGACAAACGATCTTTCGTAAAGAGGCCGACTACGAAGCGTTCGAGAGAATTCTCGTGGAGGGTTTACAAAGCTATCCGGTCGACTTGTTCGCCTACCAGTGGATGCCGAACCATTGGCACATGGTCTTGCGGCCGCGCGAAGACGGTGCGATGAGCCGTCTACTGTATTGGGTGGCAATGACGCATGCAGCTCGCCACCACGCTCACTACCACACCGCTGGCAGCGGACATCTTTACCAGGGTCGGTTCAAAAGCTTTCCGGTTCAGGACGACGATCATTTCTTCGTGGTTTGCCGCTACGTCGAACGCAATGCGCTAGCGGCAGGACTTGTACTGCGGGCGGAGAATTGGCGTTGGGGGAGCCTTTGGAATTGGAACCGCGGCGGCAGCCTTGTGGCGTTAGCCCCTTGGCCGATGCCGCGGCAGCCTAACTGGACTGAGCGAGTTAACCGCCCCTTGGGTGAGAAGGAAGAAGGGCAACTGCGAAAAGCAATCGCCCGCAGCCAACCGTTTGGAGATAGTGGCTGGGTCGAAGCGACGGCCAGCCGCTTGGGGCTCGAGTCCACGCTGCGGAAACGAGGTCGCCCCCGAAAATTCCCTCAGATGGACAGATAGGCTCCTGACCCCTTTTCTCCACCTGCCGCGACGCTTCGGGTTGGCTTTGGGCGTGAAGACGACCAATGGGCCAACTTACTGGCGACGATCAGGAAGCTAGCGGTCGGGGACCGGCCCGAAAAAGGGGTCAGGAGCCGAATTGGTTGTCGGGACGAAGTGACGGCCCGTGATTTGGGGCTCGAATCCACGCTGCGGAAACGAGGTCGTCCCCCAAAAATTTCCCCAGACTAACAAATAGGCTCCTGACCCCTTTTCTCCACCTGGCGTAAATCTGCGCCGTGTTCAGATTCTCGTGCCCCAGCAGCGTCTGGATGCTCCGCAGGTCCGCGCCGTTCTCCAGCATCAGCGTCGCCGCCGTGTGACGCAGCAGGCCCGAAAAAGGGGTCAGGAGCCGAATTGGTTGTTGGGACGAAGCGACGGCCCGTGATTTGGGGCTCGAATCCACGCTGCGGAAACGAGGTCGTCCCCCAAAAATTTCCCCAGACTAACAAATAGGCTCCTGACCCCTT
>NZ_WRPR01000115.1 GCF_010367455.1 Candidatus Laterigemmans baculatus
AACGGCGGAAATCACGGGGCGACCGTCGACGAGCTAGAGCCGCAGAGAGGACCCCATCGGTCGCTCCCGTGAATTTCATGGTTATGCCAGAACATCGGCGTCTGCTGGTCAGCCCCATGGTAGGAATCGAAGATAGAAGACAATGGCCGGCGCCTGTATCAGCAGCATCAAAGCAGAGCACCGATCCAGGATCGTCGCGATGATCGTAAGCAAAACGGAGACTGCCAAGCAAGCGCCCCCGGCAATTAGGGCGAAAAAGTAAGGTAGCAACGCGGACCAGCCACCGTCTCGGTAATAGTACAGAATACCCGCGACAGCACATGCGCCGAACACTAGAACCGCGATCGAGAGGCAATTCAGAACCTTCGTCAATGAATAGGAGCGGCCGTGATTCTTGTGCGACTCGAGACGGAGGTGACCTTTGGTGGTCGGCGAATAAGGATTGTTGTTGCCTAGCATTCGTTGTCCGGTTGGTCGAAAGATCCGGACTGCACCGTTGGCATAAC
>NZ_WRPR01000009.1 GCF_010367455.1 Candidatus Laterigemmans baculatus
AAAATCGTTTAACGGCAAGCCGAAGGCGACTGCTTTTTAAAACACAGTCGCCTTCGGCTTGCCGTTAAACGACTTGGTAGCCAACTGCTGGGCAATGCTGACTTTATGGCAATTCAGCGTGAGAAAGTGGCGTTGTCCAGTTAGGCCAGATCTTGCATGGGCAAATCTTTGAATCAGCCGCCACGCTTCTTGCGTCCGGTTCTCACAGCGTTTTCGGGAACCGTGGGCTAGCGCCCGGCGGCTGATGAATTATCCGGGCCAAGAGCGTGCGACAGGCGGAGCGGCGGGAGTCGATCGCTCCCGCCGCGAGGATGCGTCGCCCGTTGGCCTTACTGCTTGGCGACGAATTTGTAGATCCGGCCGCCGGAGGTCATCGTCGTCATCAGGACTTCGCCGCTGTCGGTTTGGCCGAAGGTGAAGACCGGCAGCTGCGACCAAGCGATCGGCCGATTCTCGGTCACCTGATTCTGCTCGGCGTCGTATTTCAGCGCCCACAACCGGCCGCTGACATAGTCGCCGTAGAGGTAGTAGCCATCGAGTTCCGGCGTGGCTTTGCCGCGATAGACCGCGCCGCCGGTGACCGATTTGCCCCACTCTTCGGTGTGCGGGTATTCGATCAGCGGATCGATCAGGGCTTCGCTCGGCCCGGCCCCTTCGCCATTGACGGTGAACCGGTGACCGGCTTCGCGGAGGCTCCAGCCGTAGTTCCCGCCGGGGACGATGATGTTCACTTCTTCCCACAAATTCTGGCCAACGTCGGCAGCCCAGAGGGTTCCCGTCTTTGGGTCAAAGCTCATCCGCCAGACGTTGCGGAGTCCCGAGGCATAGATTTCGGGCCAGACATTTTCGCGACCGGCAAACGGGTTGTCGGCCGGGATCGCGTAGGCCCGGTCCCCCTCGGTGCGGTCGACGTCGATCCGGAGAATCGAGCCGAGCAGCTTGCTCAGGTCCTGGCCGGCCAGCAGCGGGTCGTTGGCTTTGCCGCCATCACCGAGGCCGATGTACAAGTAGTTGTCGGGGCCGAAGACGAGCGTGCCGCCGTTGTGATTCCAGAACGGCTGCTGGATTTCGAGCAACTTTTTCTCGCTCTTGGGGTCGCCTTGGCCCGAACCGTCGCCGCGGAGCTTGAACTGCGAGATGATCGAAACGTGGGGCCGTTCGTTGGTCGTGTAGTAGACGTAAAACTGCCCGTTTTCGGCGAACTTCGGGTGGAACGCGAGTCCCAAAAATCCTTCTTCGTTTTCCCGGTCCTTATAGCTCACCCGGTCGCTGAGATCGATGAACAACTCGGGCTCTTCGACCTGCGTGTCGCTTTCGTCGATGACGTAGATTTGGCCCTGCTGGGACGCGATGAACAATCGCCCGGAGCCGTCAGCAGCTCCGGTCACGACCACCGGACGATCGATCCGCAGGTTGGGATAAGCCAGCACGACTTCGACCGGCATCGGCGAGGTGTTGAGCGAGGCGGGGGGCTCGGCCAGGTTGATCGTCGGAGAACCGGGTTCGGCCGCAGGTGCGAGCGGGAGCATGCCGCCGGCCAGCGCGGAGCCGACGAGCAGGGCAGGGAAAATGGATCGCATAGGAGAGACGCCGCTTGGGGTTGCTGAGGAAGGAAACACGGATGGAGATACTCAGGCGAGTGCGAAACACTCGCAGCGAGAGCCCACGAAAAAAGCCCGCGCGCGGAACGCATCCCACGCTTCGGGCTTTCTAGAATAACTCGATCCCGCTCCGAAGGGGCCCCGCGTTGGCGGCCGCCTTCGGTGGTTCGAGACGCGTGTCACTGCTGGAGGATGTCGAGCAGTTCCATCTCGAAGATCAGCAGTTCGTTGGGACCGATCTTCGGCGGGCTTCCCCGCTCGCCGTAGGCCAGCGCCGGCGGAACGTAGAGGGTCCACTTGTCGCCGACCTTCATCTTCGGCAACGCTTGCTGCCAGCCGGGGATCAGCTGTCCGACTTGGAATTCCGCCGGTTGGCCCCGCTGGACCGAGCTGTCGAAGACTTCACCGTTCATCAGTTTGCCGGTGTAGTGGACGCGGACGACGCTTTCGAGCGTGGGCGAAGCGCCGGTGCCGCTCTTCTCGACCTTGTACTGCAGCCCGCTGGGGAGCGTCTCCACGCCTTCCTTCTGGGCGTTTTCGGCCAAGAACTGTTTCGCTTTCTCGACGTTGGCCGCGGCGGCGTTCTGCATTTCCTGCATCCGCTGCTGGGCCTTGGCCTGGAGCATCTGCTGGACGGCTTGGCCGGCTTCGTTGAGCTGCTGCTCGTTGAGCCGCGAACCGCGGCCGCTGAGCTCGTCGGCGATCGCCATCGCCAACGATTCGACGTCGATGTCTTCGGTGGTCATGCCCTGCGAGCGCATCTGCTCACCGATCGACAAGCCGATGTAGTAACTGCCGGGATTCTGGGGGGCTTGTTGGCCGTTCGCCACGGGAGCAGCATCCTGAGCGTTAGCGCCATCTTGGGCTTGAGCGACCGGAGCCATCGCGAGCGCGCCGACGAGGGCAATCGCGAGGTGGCGGGTCTGAGAGAACATCATTTCCAGTACTCAATTGTGTAACAACGGAGATGGCGAACCTCGGATCCACGCAACAGGCGGGAATCGTTCACCAATCGAGGCTAGACCGGTCAGGATACCTGCGCCGCAGCCGTTCTGCGATATGTCGGGAGGAACTCTCGATCTATCAGGAGGAGCCTTCGGGGGCGAGGTAACCGCGGAGCCGCCCGCACCACTGGTCGGCCGCCACCTGGACCTCGGCGAGCTCATCGCCGAGCCGCTCCAATTGCTCGTCCCGCCCGGCCTGCTCAATCCGCGCCGCAGCCGCGACTTCGGGGCCGTCGCCGACGTAGCGAAAGCAGGACTTGAGGGTGTGCGCCAGCCGCCGGACCCGCTTCGCATCCCCCTCGCGAAGCGCCTCGTCCAAATTCCGGGTCGTCGTCGGCACCTCGATTAAAAAGGCTTCGATCATCGAGGAGAGCACTTCGTCGTCATGCCCGATGCGACGCTTGAAGTGCTGGACCCAGCCTTCGTCCTCGCCCGCCGCACTGGCTCGTTCGTGGCTGGCCGTGCGGAAGCCTTCCTCGACCACTGGCTCGGCCTCCGGCGTCGCTTCCGAGGGGGACTCGACGGTGGGCTTGGGTGCGGGGGAAGGGGCGAGGCGGGAAACGGCGTTGCGGACCGTTCGCAGGAGGTCGTCGCGGTGGACCGGCTTAGTCAAGAAGCCCCGCATTCCGGCATCGGCGCACCGCTGGCGATGCTGTTCGGTGACGTGAGCGGTGACGGCGATGATGACCGGCGGCGTTTGCTCGCGCGCCAGCGCGTCGGCGAGGATCGCCCGGGCGGCGTCCGCTCCATCGATATCAGGCATTTGCAGATCCATCAGGACCACATCCGGGGCTTGGCTGGCCGCGTACCGCACCGCCTCGTCGCCGTTGGCCGCCGTCGTGACGAGGTGCCCGCCGCTGACGAGCAAATCGCGGATCACGGTCCGATTGACGGGGCTGTCGTCGACGATCAGCACCCGCAGCTTCTGCGCCTCGGGGCCAGCGGCGGTGGGGGCGCCAGCGGCGGTGGGGGTGGTGGCGTCGGTCAGCGATTCCGGCTGCGGTCGGCCGAAACCGGCTGGTTGGAGACCGGCCCGTTTGGAGCCCCGTTGCTGCGAACCCGGTTGCTGCGAGCCCCGTTGGTGGGAGCCCAGTCGTTGGGGGTCCTTGGGGGCGTTTCCGAAGTCGCCGCAACTCGACTTCTGGGGGCGTTTAGCGGAGGCGGTCGGATGGGCGGCAACGAGCAACTCGTCGGGCAATACTGGTTTGATCAGCAGGGGATCCGACGGCCGGGCCGCGGTCGGCGGGGGGCTGCCGAGGTCGGTCAGCCAGACGACGTGGGGTCGCGAGGCGCCGCCGGGAATGAACCGCTCCACCTCGGCGACCGCTTGGTCGACGACCAGCAGGGCTCGGGGCGCTTCGGCGGCCGCCTGAGTCGCCGCGGCATCGGCCGGATCGACCGTGTCGACCGACCAACCACCCCGGCGGAGAGTCGCTGCGATCGTCTCTCGCTGACGCGCATTGGAGACAATGACCCAGCCGGCCGAAATTTCCTTGGCAGGCCGCTCCGGCTCGGGGGGCGAAGCTTCGTTGCCCGCTTCCAGGTACCCAGCGTGACTCCGCACATCCTGGTGGGCCGCAACCGTCAGCGGGATCGTACAGCGGAACGTGCTTCCTCGGCTCGGGGCGCTTTCGACGGCGATCGTGCCCTGCATCGCCCGCACGATCCGGTCGCTGATCGCCAGTCCCAGTCCGGTCCCGCCGAACCGCCGCGTGGTGCTGGCGTCGACTTGTTTGAACGCTTCGAAGATCGAGCTCTGGCGGTCCAGGGGAATCCCGATCCCGGTGTCGCTGACTTCCAGGATCAGCGTCAGCGTGTCGCCGGGGGACCGCCGTCGCGGTGGCTCTTCCTGCGGCGGCGGAGGGGCCAGCCGCAGCGTCAGTACGACTTCGCCGGAGCCGGTGAATTTGATCGCGTTGCCAGCCAGGTTGACGACGATCTGGCGGAGCCGGACGGTATCGCCGAGGACGTAGCGCGGCACGTCCGGGGCGATGCTGAGGATCATCTCCAAGCCCTTGCCGACCGCCCGAGCGGCCAGGCACTTGAAGGCGTCTCCGACGCAGCGGTACAGATCGAGCGGGGAATTCTCCAGTTCCATCCCGCCGGCTTCGATCCGCGAGAAATCGAGAATGTCCTCGATCACGCCGCTGAGCAGGTCGGTCGAGTGGCGGATCAGCTCGACGTACTGCCGCTGGCGGGGTGAGAGCGGAGTTTCGCTGAGCAGTTCGGAGAGCCCCAGGATGCCGCCCAGCGGGGTGCGGATCTCGTGGCTGACCCCGGCCAAAAATTCGCTTTTCGCTTCGCTCGCCCGCTCGGCCAATTCCTTGGCGATTTGCAGGTCCTGTTGCGTCTGCCGGCGAACGGTGATGTCGCGGATGAAGATCGCCAGCCCGGTCGTGTTTTCGAGCGGGATGGCGTGGGCCGAGAGTTCGGCGGGAAACGATTCGTCTTCGGCCACCTCGCCGTCGCCATCCTGAGCCGCGGCCCGCTCGGCGGGTCGGCGGAGCGAGGTCTCGCGGCGAACTCCTTGAGGCATCATCTCCCACGGCAGGACAGCAAAGCGACCGCGATGGTCGCTGCGACGGGAAGCAGCGACCGTTGCCGCGACCTCCTCCGAGTCGGCTTCGCGTCCGGTGACCGCTTCCCCGGCGGTGACGACCACCTCGTCCCCCGGCTGCGATGCGGTCTGCGATCCCGGCGGGGAAAAGTGGTCGGCGTCCTTAGGCGGATACTGGACGGCGGGCAGGAGGGTGTCGATCAGATCGCGATCGGTCAAATCGGCAGCCGAGACGCGCAGGATCCGCGCGGCTGAAGGGTTCGCTTCGACGATCCGGCCGCTGGGGCCGACCAGCAGGATGCCGTCGGCAGCCGATTCGAAGAGGGCCCGTTTGCGAGCTTCGCTGCGTCGCAACTCAATCACACTCCGCCACCGATCGGTCACGTCCCAGAAGACCGCTTGGACGCCGATCACGTTCCCCGTCGCGTCGTACTCGGGGACTTTGAGGACCTGGACGTAGTTGTTCGTGCCGTCGGGCTGCGGATTGACCTCGACCGTCTCATAGGGCTCGCCGGTCCGCATCACGCGCAAGTCGTCTTCGCGGAACTTGATCGCGGTCCACTCGGGATAGAAGTCGTAGTCGGTTTTGCCCAGGACCTCTTCGGGGCGGCGGCGGAGCAGCTCGCAAAAAGTGGGGCTGGCGTAGGTGAAAATGCCGTCGGCGTCTTTGCGGAGCAGATGCATGTGGGCGTGCTGCATCAGCGACTGCAGATGGGCTTCGCTCTCGGCCAAGCGTTGCTGCACCGAAAGCCGCTCGGCCGCTTCGCGTTTGAGCCGTTCGTAGGCGGTGCGGAGCTGTCCGGTGCGGCGGCGGACCCGATGGTGGAGCGCCCGGCGAGCCAGTTGGCGCTGTTTGCGGAGCCGCTTCTGGCTGGCGTCGTAGAGCCCCATCGCCGCCAGCGCCACGACCGTCCAGACGCGAGCCAGTTCAAAGGGTGCGGCCAGCGCCGAGCGGACCGGATCGTCGGCCGGCAGCTGGTGCACCGGAATCGTCAGCGCGTGGAGCAGGCCGGGGATGACGACCGCGGCCATCGAGATCGCCGTCAGCAGGCTCGTTCCGCGATGCGGGATCAACCGCAGGGCGAGCGGCAGCGCGGCGGCGTGGAGGATGTACAGGGCCGCTCCCGGAGAGGTCACGAAATCGACCACCGCCCAGCAAACCGCCAGCGTGATCCAGGCCGTGGTGCGAAAGGGGAGCCGCATCAGATAGCTGCGGTTGGCCGGTGAGGGACGCGGTTCTTTCAGTTCGTTCCAAGGGGGCATCTGTGGATTCCCGAGTTTCGTCACAACCGGCAGAATCGGCCTACGTTTCAGATCTTCTCAAGCGGGCGGTAAATTCCCCAGCCCGTTTTTTTTGACACCTTCGTTTCCTGTCCTAGCTTTTCGAATAGAGAGGGCAGGCCGACAGTCGGTCTGTGATCCACCGCCGCCGGCGGTGAGTCAACCTCTGCTCCTTGCTCAAGGCTAACCGATCGTGAGGTCGGGGCGCAAAGCTACGGACCCATCGGCCGCGATCCTCTCTTGACCGAGGGAGGGTTGGGGCAGGCGGGCTGCCGGGCTGCCAAGGTCAGCAGATGCGGGATTTCCACGTCCGTCACAGCCGCTTGCGGCTCGAGGCGAACGAGGGCTCCGCAAGGCTGTCGCCTGGGTGAGAACCGGGGAGACGAGGTTTGGTTTTGCCCCCACGTCGTCGGTGCGTGTCGCTCGGAGATTCGCACCGGGACCCTGCTGTTTCCCACGCACTCGAAAGACCTCGAGTCGATCGCGGTGCACCATTCTCGCTGGAGATTGTTATGCAGAAGTTCATGGAAAAGTTCGTCGTCTTCATGAAGGAAGAAGATGGTCCGACCGCGGTCGAGTACGCCGTCATGCTGGCGCTGATCGTCGTGGTCTGTCTGGGAACGATCGGCGCGATTGGTAGCGCCGCCAACACCAAGTTCCAGTCGGTCGCCGACAGCCTCAGCACCCCGTAATGCCGGGGCGTCCCGGTTCCGGGACGCGTGAGTCGCGCGATTCTGTGTGCCGCTTGGCCCTCGATCCAAGCGGATGCCCCGGGACGTGGAACGCCTGCGCTGCCACGTCCCGGAGCGGCTCTTCTGGCTGAAGCGGGGGCCTCCGAGTTCGCCTTCGCGAGTTCGCCTTCGCGGGTTCGCTCCGGGGCCCCCCCAGCAGCCTTCGCTGACACACTTTTGCTCCTGTGGTGTTCGCCATGGATTATCCGCTGCTTCCCGCCGACGCCGCTCAAAATGCATGGCAAATCACCTGCTGTGCCGTCACCCTGGTCGTGGCGATGCTCAGCTGGATCGTTTGCCCCCGCTGAATGAGTACTGAGTACTGAGTACTAGGTACTGCTTTCCGTCCGTCATCCGCTTTCCGTCCGTCATCCGCTTTCCGGGGGCTGCCGCCCGGGGACACGCACCGCTATGCAAACGCTCATTAATTCCCTCGCCGCCCACTGGCCTGTTTGGTTGGTCAGCGTGGTGTTGGTCGTTGCGGCCGTTATCGACGGCAAGATCCTCAAGGTCCCCAATTGGTTGACCTTTCCGTTCATCCTGTGCGGCTGGCTGCATGGCACCCTCCACGATGGTCTGACCGGCCTCGGCTACAGTCTACTCGGCACCTTCGTGGGGATGATGCTGCTGCTGGTCCTGCGGGCCGTCGGCGGAATGGGGGCCGGCGACGTGAAGCTGCTCGCCGGCGTCGGCGCCTGGCTCGGAGCGGCGACCACCTGGTGGGCGTTCTTGGCTACGGCCGTGGTGGGGGGCGTGATCGCCGCGGTGATGATCGCGACCAGTGGCCAGTGGCAGAAACACTGGGCGATGGCGCACCAGATTCTCAACGAATGGGTCACGATCAAGGATCCCGAAAAGCTGGCCGCGATCGCTCGCGAACGAAAGCCCCAAATGCGGTTGCTGCCTTACGGAATCCCGATGGCGATCGGCTCGATCCTCTACTTCGCCTACGCCGGGATGCTGATCTAGACGTTATCGGAAAGCACGGGATCTCGACCTTTTTGAGCCGTAGGCGCTAGCCTCGGGCCTCGCAGTCCTAGGCGTTCCGCTGCGGAACCCGCGGCTAGCGCCGTCGGCTCAGGGCTGTTCGCACCAAGCCCAACCGTGCTCGCCGCGAGCCGCTGAGATCGGAAACTGGGAAAGCTGCGTTTGAAGCGGGTTCTGGGTTCGATGGGCCGAGTCTAACGGTCGGGTATCGGTTGCTGAAGATTCGGTCTGGTCCGCTCCGAACGTTAGACCTTGAGCCCATGGTCCCCGACCGCCGCCGAAGGTGGACGCATGTTGCGGAGCGGTCGGAGAATTCCGCTCCTACCGGTCGCATCGGATGCACCGCCCACGGCACCCGCAGTGAAAAGCCTGGAGCTTCTCCAGCCGAGATGCCAATGAGTGAATGCGAAGTGGACCGCTCTCTAATCCAAATCTGAGACATGCGAAACAAATTCATCCCGCTGTTCGTCGCCTTGGTCTTCGGATCCGTCGCGGCAGTCGGTTTCACGAAGATGATGAAAGCAAGTCCGAAGGCCGAGACGGTTGAAATCTTCGTAGCGGTTCGCGATATCAACGTTGCTGAGGAATTGACGCAGGAGAGCATTCGGCTGGCCCACTGGCCTGCCGCCGCGGTGCCTCGCGACGCGATCCTCGACTGGAAGGCGATGGAAGGCAAGTTTGCTTCGCAGCGATTGTACGCCGAAGAGCCGATCGTGCTGCGGAAACTGATGGATTCGAAAGACACCAAGACGGTCGACATTCCCAAGGGCTTCAACGTCGTCACTCTCAAGACCGATGAGGCGAGCAGCGTCGCCAACCTGGTTTCGCCCGGGGACCGGGTCAACGTGATCGGGTTTTTCACCAAGAGCGACGTCGTCCCGGCGACGACCACCCGAACCGTGCTGAGCGGCGTAAAAGTGTTCGCGGTCGACGGGCGCACCAGCCGTGAGGAAGACGAGGAAGCAGCGGGCAAGGCGGCTCGGACCGTCTCGCTGCTGATCCATGCCGGGGACGCCGAGGCGTGGACGTGTGCCAAGGAGTTGGGCAAGATCAGCTTGAGCCTGGGGCGACCCGACGACGGCGATACGAGCCCGGGCGAGCCGTCCGGCCCCAACACCGCGGGGCAAGAATTCCTCGCTTGGCTCGCCGCCCATCAAGAGGCCAAAAATCGCGAGGCGGAACCGAAGGCATCACCGCTCCGGTTCCTCTCAGCCATCCCGACGCCAATCGCACCGCCGACCGTCATCACTCCTCCGGCGCCCGCAGCCCCCGCCGTCAAGGAGGAGCCCGAGCTCCCAGCGGCTCCGGCGGAACCGGCCGCTCCGGCGGTCTCCCACCGGATGGTCAAGATCGGCCCTGAGGGGCAGATGCAGGTATTCACGTGGATCGAAGGCAACCCGATTCCGCAGATCAGCAGCGGCGAGCCGGGAGTGGCACCGGCCGGAGTGCCGAGTCCGTCGACGAACCTCGCCCCGAGCTCCGGCTCCGATGCCGCTTCGCCGCTCGACTACTTGCACGGGGAGGAGAGCCCCCTGTACGCCCCGACCGAACAACCGACCTCCTGATTGACACCGTAGCCGTAGCCTTTGTCCGCTCGTTCCTGATTCGTTCCTGCAATTTTTCGTATCGCACTTTTCCAACACTCGACGACGACTGGCTCTCCGCGTGCTGCTTCTTTGCGAAGCCGCGGTGGATGGCATGGATGGAATCCACGGTCACGCAAGGAAGCATTCACGATGGTTGTGAACTACAAAAAGCGCCGGAGGGCTCTGGTCGTTCTGCTGGCCGGACTCCTGCTCGGGGCCGCCTCGGCGAGCGATCTGCGAGCTCAAACCGCGACGCCGGTCAGTGCTTCCGCGGTCAACTACAACGTGACCCATTCGGTCGAGCAGTTGCAGATGATCGTCAAGAGCAGCCGAATCTTGACGCTGGACAAACCGATCCCCAAGTTCCAGGTCCAGAACGAACAGATCCTGTCGGCCACGCCGATCTCGAGCAACCAGATTCAGGTCTCCGCGCTCGCCCCCGGGATGACGCAGCTGAATCTGTGGGACAGCGAAGACCAGTTGTACACGGTCGACGTGGCAATCTCCGCCGACGCTCGCGAGGTCGAGGGAATTTTGGCGACCCAGTTCCCCGGGAGCAACTTGCGGGTCACCGCCCTCTCCAAGGGAGCTGTTCTTTCGGGGACCGTCACCAATGTCGATGACGTCGATCGCGCCCTTCAGATCGTCGAGCAGTTCTACGCGCAGGTCGTCACGAATGTCCGCGTCGTCGGTGTGCAGCAGATCATGCTGCACACCAAAATCATGGAAGTTTCGCGGACGAAGTTTCGCGAGCTGGGCGTCGACTGGGTGCTCTCCGATCCGGTCGCCGGCACGGGAGTGGTGTTCGGGGCGGGCGGCTTGATCGACGCTCCGGCGACCGATTTCACCACGATCGCTCCGCTCGGACTGCAGGCCAACACTCGAATCGCCGCTTCGTTCGGTCGCACCGATCTGGACGTTCTGATCAAGGCGCTCCGCCAAAACGAACTGGTCAAAGTCTTGGCCGAACCGACCGTCGTCGCCACCCATGGCCGCCCGGCTCGGTTCATCGTCGGCGGTAAAGTCCCCTACATCGTCCCCACCGGAAACGGTTCGGTCTCGGTGCAGTACGAAGAGTTCGGGACCTCGGTCGACTTCATGCCCTTCGTCGTCGGGCCCGGACGGGTGCGGTTGGAAGTCCGGCCGGAAGTCAGCGAACCCGACCCCACTCGCTCGCTGACGGCGCAGGGGATCGCGATTCCCGCTTTCCGCCAGCGATACGTCGAAACCGCCGTGGAGATGAACGCCGGCCAGACGTTCGCGATCGCCGGTTTGTTGCAGACCCGCGTCGAAGCGACCTCGCGGGCAACGCCCTTCTTCGGCGAATTGCCGGTCATCGGAACTCTCTTCCGCCGCGTCAGGGAAGAGAACAACGAGATCGAACTGCTGATTACCGTGACTCCGGAATTGGCCGAAGCGATGGATCCGATGCAGGTCCCGCTCGGCGGACCGGGAATGAACTCCGCTTCGCCGACCGACAAGGAGTTGTACATCGACGGGCACCTCGAAGTGCCGCGGACCGATGATCTCTGCCCGGCACCGGGCTACAACCCGCCCCACGGGCACCTTGGCACGCATGGGCACCATAACGCGCACGGGCACCTGGGGGCACCTGGGCAATATCCGACTCATGGGCATCCTACAGTCCATGGGCACTACCCGGTGCCGGATCACCATGCGGTGCAGGGGGGCGAGATCGTCGAACCGCTCGGGAGCGCGACACCCATCGTGCCGAGTGAGCGGCCCACGCACATTGCACCGGGTGTGATGATCATGTCACCTTCGGAGGATCCGGATGACGAGCCGTAGGGAGTCTCGCCGATAAAACTTCCCGGCTGATAAGACTTTCCGCTCGTTGAATTCCCCGTCGGCCTGCCACGCACGTCCTTCACGTCCAGAATTTGTATCCCATGAGTACCGTCCTCCGACTCGCGATCGTCGACCCGCACGACAACACGCGGGAGTCACTCAAAACCATGCTGATGGGCATGGAGATGGTGTGGCTGGAAGCGGAATGCTCGCGGTACGAGTTCTTTCCGGATGTAATCCGCGAAACCGCTCCGGACATCGGCGTGGTTTCGCTCGACAGCAACCCGGAGCAAGCCATCGAACTGGTCCGTCGCCTTTCGAGCGAGGTTCCAGGGACGATCCTGTTGGTCGCCTCGAGCCATACCGACGGGCAGCTGATCCTCCGCTCGATGCGGGCCGGGGCGCGGGAGTTCTTGACGCTGCCGATTACCGCCGAAGAGCTTGGGACGGCGCTTGAGCGCGTCGGGGCGACCAAATTTGCCTCCGGTGATGGCAAGAGCCGAACCTGCCAAGTGATCTCGGTCGCTGGTGCCACTGGAGGCGTCGGATCGACCAGTATCGCGGTGAATCTCGGCTGCATGCTGGCAAGCCAACCGGGGAATTCGGTGGCACTGGTCGATTTGGATTTGGCTTTGGGCGACGCCGACGTCTTCCTCGACTCGATCCCCGACTACACGTTGGCGGATGTTTCGCAGAGCGTCTCGCGGCTCGACATTCAGCTTCTCAAACGCTCGCTCACCAAACACCAAACCGGATTGTATTTGCTCCCGCGACCGGTCGAGCTGCAAGATTCCCAAATGATCACGGCTGAAGGGATGCACAAGGTGCTCGGCCTCCTCAAAGCCTCCTTCACACACCTGATTATCGACCTTTCTAAAACCTATAGTGCGATCGATATGACCGCGCTCGAATTGTCGAATCATGTGATTCTGATCAGCCAGCTCGACTTGCCATGCTTGCGGAACGTCGTGCGGTTGTTGATGAGCTTTGATGAGATCGAGGGCTTGAAGGAGAAAGTCCAGATCGTCGTCAACCGAGCCGATTTGGAGTCGGGACAGATCAGTCTCAAAAAAGCTAAAGAGACGATCGGCCGCGATATCTTTGCGCAGCTGCCGAACGACTACCGGACAATGGTCGAAGTCCGCAACAATGGCGTTCCCCTGGTCACGCAGGCTCCCAAGGCAGCCATCACGCAGGCCCTGCGCGATCTAATCGTGAAGCTGATCGGCAATCCGAAGGGGGAAGGCGAGGAGCCGGAGGAAGCCGAAAAGGTCGCGACCGGCGGCTGGCGAAAATTCTGGCCCGGGCAGAAATCGAGCTAGGCTCTATCAGCCCAGCAAGCCTCACGTTCTTTCTTCACCCTCCCGGGGGGAGGGTGACGTGTCGGTTCGTCTGACAGAGCCTAGAGGTATTGAGCCAGCTCGCCGCCGCGAGTCGCTCGGGCGTCGACTCGTTTTTGGATCTTGGGATCTTCGACCAGCGGCGGAGCGTGATGGGGTTTGCGGCGAGCATCGATCACCATCGAGCCGCGGCAGCCCCAGTGGCGGTGGACCGTTTCAGCGGCGATCCCATCGATATCGCTCGCCGGATTGCTGCGAGTGAACGTTACCCACAGCCAGTTTTCCAGCCGTTCCGCTGCAAACCGGGCGTCGTCAACCAGCGTGACCAGCGGAAAACGATTGATCGGATCGGTCGCTGAAAACGCGTCGCAGAATTCTCTGGCCGCCGTGGCTCGCTCGGATCCGCCCGTCGTTGCGGAGCCAGTGGCGGAGGGAGCCGTGATCGCCAGAATCCCGGGAGCGACGACTCGCGGATCGTGATAGCCCGGCGGGAGCCGCAGCTCGCCGGGAAGTTCCGTCGGCAGTTCCCGCAGCGGAGCGCCGGTGGCTGCAATGACGACCTTGCTTCCACGGTTGAGCCCTTCGCCCGAGTAATCGAGGGTGTCGATCGTGGTTCGGGTTTGGAAGTGCAGGTCGCGCCGCCAGTCGACGCGGCGGAGCAAGTGCTCGAGGAACCGTGGGACGCAGTCGACTCGCAGCGCCGGATCATCCGCACCGTTGACGATCATCAGATACTTGGCCAGCGACAGTTGACCGTTGCCGAGGATCGCGTGCGCCTGGGTCAGCAGCTCGGCCGGCTCGGTGGTTTCGAGGAACGGCATGTACCGCTCGCTGCCGATCGCCAGCAGCAGCGGATGGACGCCGGCGGCATCCACGGCATGCACCGCTTGGACCCCGGGGATCACCGTCGGGATGATCGGACCGGTCAATTCGTGGATCAGTTCTCCGAACGTAGTATCCTCTTGCGGCGGGCGTCCGACGACGGTGAACGGCCAAACCGCACCCTCGCGATGCCACACCCGTTCGACGTGCAGCACCGGGAAGTCGTGCTGCAGGCTGTAGTATCCGAGGTGGTCGCCAAAGGGGCCTTCGGGTTTGGACTCCCCCGGAACAATGTGACCGCGAATCGCAAAGTCGGCGTCGGCGTACACGGGGGCCTTTCCGGGTTCGACGATCATGCGGATCCGGCGACCGGCCAGGGCACCAGCGAAAGTCAGTTCGGTCAGCCCCTCGGGCAGCGGCATCACCGCTGCCAAAGTCATCGCGGGAGAACCGCCGACGGTGACGGCGACGCGGAGCGCTTCGCCGCGCGCCAGCGCCGCGCGGTGGTGGACGCCGATCCCGCGATGGATTTGGTAATGCAAACCGACTTCGTCCGCGGCGTACTGGTTGCCGGCGAGCTGAACGCGGTACATCCCGAGGTTGATCCGCATCAAGTTGCCTGCCGCTTCGGGATCTTCGCTGAGGACTTGCGGAAGGGTCACAAACGCTCCGCCGTCGTCGGGCCACGACTGGATCTGGGGGAGCTCGTCGATGCGGCAGCGGTGGGCCTGGACTGGACCGCGAGAAACCCGCTGGGGCAGCATCCGCAGCGCCGCCAGCGGGACGCTCGCATACCGCCAAGGGTGCCGCGGAAGGGCTTGGGGATCGATCTTCAACTCGACCAGACGCCGCACCGACTCGAGCGTGTCGCGAAACAGGTAGCGGGCTTGGTCGAGCGAACCGAACAGGTTGGAGACGCAGGGGAATCCGCAGCCGCGGACGCGGGGGAAGTAGACCGCCGGTCCGCCGCGGGCATAGACCCGCCGCTGAATCTCCGCCATTTCGAGGAACGAGTCGACTTCGTCTTCGCACTCCACCAGGCGGCCCCCCCGGCGTAGATCCTCGACGACCTCTCGAGTGCTGCGGTGTTTCATGGGAGTTTGCCGCGCTGAGCGGGTCGAGGGCGGGAGTGGGCGAGGGCGTGGTGGGACAAACGGGACGGACGCGCTAGACTGGGCGTCTGTCGGGAAACCCGGGGCTTTTGGTCCTTTTGAGCCGTAGGCGCTAGCCTCGGGCCTCGCGACCCTGGGTTTTCCGCTGCGGAACCCGCGGCTAGCGCCGTCGGCTCAGTGTTCTCTGACGGCGTCCCTCGACACTCCCCCTTTTTACGCCCCTTTGAATTATCAGGATGCATCAGGAATGAAGACATCGGCGATCGACGGCGACGGAGTCTCGATGGAATGCGACGCGCTGGTCATCGGCCTCGACGCCGAAGGTAAGCTCGGAAGCTCCGGAGTGAAAGCCGACCAGAGCGGAGGCGGCTGGCTTTCGCGAGCGATTGCCCGTGGCGATTTGTCGGGGAAACGGGGCGAGGCGGTTCTGCTTCCCTCGCCGCTGGAACGCGGACCGGCAGCCTTTTTAGTCGTCGGAACCGGAGACGCCACCGCCGGTGGTAGCCCAGCAGGAGCGGCGTTCGAGATCGGAGCCGCGGCGATGCGCCGGCTTGCCGACCGAGCTCGCGGCGAGGTGGTTTTCTCGCTCAGCGATGTCATCACCGGCGAAGCGAACCGGCGGAACCTGGTCTGTGGAGCGGTCGCGGGTACGGCTGGTCAGGATTTGTACCAGCGCGAACGGAAGCTCCATCCGCCGGCTTCCGTCCAGTTCGCCGGCTTCAGCGAAACGAGCGTCCGCGAGGGGACGATCGTCGGCGAAGCGATGAACCTGACGCGTCGGTTGGTCAACGAGCCAGCGTGCGTGATCTATCCCAGCTCGTTTGCCGACGAAGCGACGAAACTCGGCGAGGCGTGCGGACTGGAGGTTGAGGTCTGGGACGAGAGCCGACTGGAACAGGAGAATTGCCGAGCGCTGCTGGCCGTCGGCCGCGGGTCGGCCCGGGAGAGCCGCTTGGTCAAACTTCGATACCAGGGTGCCGGAGACGACCGCCCGCCGATCGCCCTGGTCGGCAAAGGAGTGACTTTCGATAGCGGCGGGTTGTCGATCAAACCGAGCGACGGAATGCTCACCATGAAGTGCGACATGGCCGGAGCCGCGACAGTGCTCGGCGTGATCTCGGCGGCGGCTCGCTTGGGGATCAAAGAGAATATCGTGGGGCTGGTCGGGCTGGCGGAAAACATGGTCGCCGGCGACTCGTTCAAGCTCGGCGACGTGCTCCACACCCGCAGCGGCAAAACGGTCGAGGTGCACAATACCGACGCCGAGGGACGACTCGTCCTGGCCGACACCCTCGACGTGGCTCTCGAGGAATCGCCGCGGGGGATCGTGGACTTGGCCACGCTGACCGGAGCTTGCGTGGTCGCCCTCGGCGTGGACGTCTGCGGCCTGTTTACCAACAATCGGCCGCTGCTCGATTCGGTTCGCCGGGCTGCCGGAGAGGCCGGCGAACCGGTGTGGGAACTGCCGATGTTCGACTTCTACGCCGAGCAGATTCGCAGCAAAGTCGCCGACATTAAGAACGTCGGGGAGGGACGTTGGGGCGGAGCAATCACGGCCGCCAAGTTCCTCGAGGAGTTCGTTGCGGGAACGCCCTGGGTCCACATCGACATCGCCGGCCCCGCATTCGCCGACAATCCGAAACCGATGCGCGACGCCGGAGCGACCGGCGTCATGGTCCGGTCGCTCGTGAACCTGCTCGAGAACGGCTGAGCGCGGGCCAGCTCAGCGTCGCAGCGGAGCCGCTTCGGCCGGTGCCGCTTTGGCGACGCGGTCGAGCGAGGTGCCCCAGGAGCGGAGCGCCGCGGCGACGCTTTCCAGTTGCCCGGCAGCCGACAGCAGGGCGTTGGCGGCGACGGCCAATTCCACTTTCTCCGCTGGCCGCTGGGGATTGAGCGCCGGGGGAGCCGCCGGTTGCGGCTGCGGTGCGACGGCGCGGGCCAGGATCGGCATCACCGGCTCGGCGGCAGCGGCGACGTTCTGCTCCAGCTCGATGCTCCAGCGGGCCACCTGGTCGCCGATCTGCTCGGCCTCGAGGCGGCTGCGGATCGGGCCCTGCGGATCGAGGGCCTGGTCGACCTGGGAGATGACCTCTTGCATCCAGCAATGCAGCGGCAGCGGCGGCTGCAGCGTTTTGACCCAGTCGCGGAGGGCGGCCCAATCGGTGCCCCCCGGAGCCAGGGGCAGGAGCGAAGCCGCCGCCACTTCCTCCGTTTCCGCCTCGCCCACCTCGGCCACTCGGCCCACCTCGGCCACTCGGTCCACCTCGGCCACTTTGGGGGCGGTGAACAGCGAGCGGTTTTCGAGCGGACAGGATCGCCGCACGCTGAACGGGAGCAACCGCAACCGCAGCGGTTCGTCGGCCCGCAGATCGTAGGGAAGGTACTCTTCCTCCAGGATCGTGATCACCGGGGAACTGCCGACGAACCGCTCTGCCTCGGCGGAGGCGTTTTGCTCGCCCTTGCCCTCTGCCGCCGCCGCCGCCGCCGCCTCCGCCGCCAACTCGCCACCGCGAGCCAGCGTCCCGCACTCGGCCAATTCGCTCCACTTGGCCAACTCGCGGCACTCCTCCCACTCGCCCTCGTCCCAGGGGTGGGCATCCCACGCTTGCCCCGCCTGCTTGCCCCCTTCGGCCTCCGCACCCCGGGAGGCAGAGACGCGGGAAGGTTCCGCGGCGGGAGGGGCTGCCGCGTCGCTCGCGAGCCTCATTCCTCCGCAGCCAACCGGTCCCTGCTCAGCCGGTTGCTGCTTTGCGGCGTCCGCTGATTCGTCGACAGGGCACTCGACGTAGCAGGCGGGGGTCCCTTCGTCGACGGGGGTGCCTTCATCGCCTCTGGCGGCAGGCGTCACAACCTGGTCGGCAACGGCTGGCATTGCGGCGGAGGCGTCAGCGACTCGGATCGCAGTCTCGAGCGGGTCGGCTCCGAGGGCCACCAGTCCCGCCGGTCCGGCTCCGGGAGCGATCTCCGCGGCGAGCCGGCCATGGGCTCCCTCGGCCAGCATGCTTCGCGCCTCGAGCGCGACCGGCGCCATGTGGGGCGGACCCATGTAGGTCTGGGCGCTGGCGTAGCTGGGCAACGAAGCGCCAGGGAAAGCGATCAGGGCTAACGAAGCGAGCCAGGCACGTAGCGATCGAGGCATAGCGGCTGTCCTCCTGACAAACCCGGGTGCGCCGCAGCGACGGCATGGGGTGCATGCACCCTTGGACGGGTCCGTTTGTGGGGTGGGTGAGTGTGCGGGTGAAGGACGTGCGGTCCGGTGCTTGCAGAGCGATGCGCTGAGCCTCGCTCCCGTCCTCCACACCCGCTATCGGCCCCCCTCAGTCGCCGCCGTTACCTTGCCAGCTAGGGAAAATAGCCCGAATGCCTGCGACCGGCCCGTTTAGGCGGTTGGTGCGGGTTGGTCGGGCCGGGGAAAGACGCGGCGCGGTCCCCAGCCGCCATCGCGCGGGATCAAGATCGCTTGCAGCTGCCCGCCGGGAGCGAGCGCCGCGAGCTCTTCGGCAATCGCCCGCTCGGCTTCATCCCGAGGCGAAGGCGGCCACGGGCAGGCTTCGAGTGGGGGCGTCCAGCCATGACGGATCGTGCGGCCGTGCAGGATCTCGACCTGTTCCTCGTCGGTCAGCTGCACCTGCCGTAGCATCCGCGTGCCCTCGCTTGGCGGGCGGAGCCAAGCTGCCGCTACGCCGCCGCTGCGAATCTCGTGCAGCGGATGCGCCTCGTCGATCGTGAACGGCCCCACGGCCGTCCGCCGCAGCGAACTCATTACGGCTCGGGTGCCGCAGAGGGCCGCGAGATCGACCCCCAGGCTGCGGATGTAGGTCCCGCTTCCGCACTCGATCACGGCCCGCACGTTGGGGAATTCATAGGCGACGATTTCGAACCGGTGGACGTCGACGGTGCGGCTCGGCAGTGTCATCTCCTGGGCAGCACGGGCCGCCTTGTAGGCCCGCTTGCCGCCGACTTTGACGGCCGAATAAAGCGGGGGCGTTTGCTCGATCCGGCCGGTCAGTCGCGCCGCCGCCGCAACGATCTCGTCCTGCGTCGGCTGGTGGAGCGTCGGATGCTCGGTGGGGGGAAACTCGAGATCCGCCGAGGGGCTGGAGTGCCCCAAGAGAAATGTCGCCTCGTACGTCTTGGGATAGAGATGCAGGTAGGGAACCAGCCGCGATGCCGGTCCCACCGCTAGCACCAAAACCCCTTCGGCCAGCGGATCGAGCGTCCCGGCATGACCGACTTTGGCAGGCCGCAACCGCCGGGCGACCACATCCACCACGTCCCGCGAAGTTGCCCCCACGGGCTTGTTGCAATTCAGAATCCCAAACATTGACCAGTACGTCAGGCCGCGCGCAGGCTGCGGCGCTGTTGGGCGGCGTGGATCCAGCCGGCCACCTCGGCCCGGTCGGGCTGCTTGCCGCCGCGGAGGATCCGGCGACCCGCCGGGCTGGCTGCCAATGTAGCGACTTCCCGAGCCAAGCGGGATGGATCGCATTCGGCCAATTGATCCGGATCGACGAGGTCGACCGCGACGAGCAGCTGGGCGTCGTGGCCGCGAAGCTGTGGCACGCGGCAAACCAACTCCGCCTGCTGCTGCCATTGCAGGACCCGGTCGGAATCGACCCGGCGATTGCCGAGACGCTCGGCAAGCTCCGCCGGATCGGCCTCCAGCAGGTCCGCGACCGAGTGGATCCCGAGGCGGTTCAAGCGCGCGGCCGCTTTGGGGCCGATCGAGGGTGCGTCGACCACCGGGCTGCGGCGGTGCAGGTAGAAACGCAGCCCCGCCTCTTCGCGGGCATCCGTCGCGTCCACAGTCCGCGGCAGCGTGAGGACTTCGCGATCCGCGGTGGGATTCGCTTCGGTGGAGGATCCGTTGCGTTGGCTCCGCCCGCCGCTGCGAGCTGCCGAGTCGCCGCGCCGCGATTGCCGCTGGCCATTCCGCCGCTTGCTTTCGCCTCGCGGCGACGGCCCTTCGGCGTTCCGCAGTTGCCGCTGGCCATGCCGCTGCTGGCGAGCGACCGAGCGGTTCGCTGCCGCAATCCAGCTCGTGATCCGCGACAGCTCGTAACTCGTGCCGCTCTGCAGAATGCGGCGTCCCTGTTCGGTGGCCAAGAACGCTTCGACCTTGTCGAGCAAATGGCCGGGGTGCATCTGAGCCAGCTGACCGGCGTCGGTGAAGCCGCACCCGACCAGGACGCGAGCGTCAAAATTTCTCAGCTGCGGGACCGTGCATACCAGCTCGGCCTCGCCTTGCCAGCGACGCACGACCCGCGGCGTCACGTCGGTGAGCTGGAGTTGCTCGGCGAGCGAGCGGGGGTCGGCCGCCAGCAGTTGCCCGACCCGCAGGATGCCGACCTGGGCGAGCCGCTCGGCGGCGACCGCGTCGATCGATGGTGCTTGGTCGACTGGACTATCGCCGGTCAGAAAAAAAGGGCTGGCCGGGCCTCGCGATACCCGGTCGACTGGTCCGCGATCGGCATCCAAACCGACGGTGGCCAAGTTGTTTGCGGCCAAGTTGTTTGCGGCCACGCCGTTTCGCTCCGCTGCATCGAATCGACGCGGGGCTTCGGGGCGGGCAATGGATCGATACCAGTGCGGATCGTCGTACAGACCGTTGGCTTCACGCCACGCCGTGTCCAGGTCGCGATTGAGGTTCGCCAGCGTGTCGATCCGAGGCAGGTTCCGCGAGTCGTCGCGGTACCGCAACTGGATGTACTCGGGCGTCGCCAGCGACTGCACGCGGCCGCCACGGGTGCGAATGGCGTCGGCCAGGGAGCGACTTTCGGTGAGCACGATTATCTGCCGCCCCGCGTCGCTGTAGCGGGCCAGCACGGCGGCCAAGCGAGCCGGCGCATCGGACGTGAAGTAATTCGCCGCCGGGTCATCGAGCAGCAGCGGCACTTGAGACCCGCGGCGGCTGAGTTCTTCAGCGGCGGCCATCCGGATCGCCATTGCGATCGTTTGCCGATCGGCTGGACTCGTTCGTTCCAGCGGCCTCCCATCGACGCGCAACGTTCCGTCGGCTTCGGTCCACAGCCGCCCGTTTCCTTGGGCCGCGCTCCACTGCGGCCCGAGCTGGGCCAGCCAACGCGATGCGGCTGCCATCAGCGGCGACGGGCGGTTTGCTTCGCGGAGTCGTTCCTCGAGGTGCCGCTGATGGCGCTGGAGTTCTTCCTGCAGGGTCGCTCGCGAATCGAGCCACCGCAGAAGTTCTTCGATCCGCCCCAATTCGGAGCGGCAGGCATCGCGACGCCGGGCATCGACCTTCGGCTCGACCGCGGGGATCTCCCGCAGGCGAATCTGCAGCAAGCGAATTTCGTTGCCCCGTTCGTCGAGGCGGCTCACGGTTCGTCCCAGTTTGTCTAGCGACTCCGTGCGTTCTTGCTCCAGACGCTGGCGACGCGATGCCTGCACGGCAGCCCCGTCGGGGCGGGTGGGGCATTGGTCGATCAGCAGCAGGAAGAAGTTGCGGAGGTCGAGCAAGCGGTCGATGAAGCGGATCAGGAGATCATGGCAGAGGCGCAGCTGCTCTCGTTGCGCATCGTAGGACGGAGCCGCCTGGAGCTCGCCCAGCCGCCGCCCGCAATGGCTCAACTCGTCCCGCATCACCCGCAGCGAATCGATACATCCTCGCAGCGTCGCTCGATCCGCAAGCGACACCGAGCCGGCAAGCATTGACGAGCCGGCAAGCATCCCCGAGCTGGTCAGAGGAGCGGCGAAACCGTCCTCCTCCCGCTCGGAAAACCAGCGGCTCTCGAGCGTCGGCGAGTCATACCGCTGGACGAGAATCTCGAGCTGACGGCGGATCGCCTCGAGACGCCAGTGGAGGGGACGAGCGCTGGGCGACTCGGTCCGGTGGGACAGCGGGGTGGGAACGTCGGAGGTTTTGGGTTTCGGCTCGGTGGCCTCTTGAACGTGCGAGTTGTGGTAGTGCGGATCGCGAATGCCAGCCGGCTGGGGCCGCTCGTTGCGTTCGGTTTCGGCCCACAATTCGGCCAGTGACTCACGGACCGAGCAAACTTCGCGAAGCGTGCTTCGCCACCGCATCAGCTGGTTGTCGAGCGCTTCGAGCTCGCGGCGTTCGGCTGCGGTGTCTCGCCAGGCCGGGTTTGCGGTGGGGAGGTCGCGGGTCTTGGCCAGCTCGGTTTCGATTTCCGAAAGTCGGAGGCGAAGTTGGCTTTCCTGGCGTCCGAGCCGGGCGACTTCGTCGTGGGCCTCCAACAGCTCTGCGGTCAGCTCGTCGCGGCGCTGGTCGTGACGAGCAGGCATCCGCTCCAGGCGAGCGATCTCTTCCAGTTCGGCCAGCAGCCGATCGCGCGTCGCTTCGAGCTCGGCACGCGTCGCTTCAGTTTCCTTAAACGGGCCAAGCTCATGGAACGTGGCGGGTTCGCACTCATCCTCGCCGGCCGGTCGATCGCGGAAGGGGCGGGCGGCCAGCTGTCGCTTGAGCGTCGCGATCGTTTCCCGCAGCCGGGCGATGGCTGCCTCGTTGTCGACACTCGCCACCGTGTCCAGCCCCGCCGCACGGCAGGCGTCGAGGATCGCGGGCACCGACGTTTGGTGCGTGGCCGCCACAATCGCGTCGAGGGTCTGCCGGGGCAGCTCACTCATGCGATCGAGATGGTGGTAATTGCGGGGATCGCGGTAGCCGTAGTGATGGTCGTGGATGTGGCCGTTGCGGGCGACGTAATCGACCGACAGACGCCCGGCCGGCGTTCCGTCGCGTTCGCGGCGGCAGTACAGCAGCCCTTCATGGTCGGCCCAGACGACCGATCCGGTCGCCCCGCGATGCCACTGGCGATCGGTCCCCAGCATCACGCTGCGAAGAAACTCGAGCGTGGTCGTCTTGCCCGCCCCTCGCGCCCCGTAGATCGCATTCAAACGATGAGAAAACGGTCCAAGCTGGATGCGTTCCAGCGAACCGCAGGAGTCGATTTCGATTCGGTCGAGCAACATTGGGTCTGGCTCCTCCATGGCCTGGGGTTCGTGGGCCGAGAGGCCTGCAGGGCAGGTTCTGGGGAGCCACGAAATCTTCCGTGATGCGGGACTTTTTTTCCGAGCAACCCCGCGGGAGGGGCCGCGCACTCGTCCGCTGCATCGGCTGACTTTAACCAAACTAGCAAGATTGGCGAAATACCGATTCGGGAGGATCGCTGCGGTCGTCGGCAATCCGAACCGAGCTCGCAATCGTTAAACCACGCCCATCCGTTCCAAAATCCGGGATCCCAAGCGGAAACAGCCCGCATTCTCGCAGCTCGTCGCTCGCCGTGTGCCGACATCAGCGACACCCAAGCAAAGCGAGTGACACCATGCCGATCCTGTCCATGTTTCATCCGGAGCCCGAGCGAGTGGCCCCCGCCGCAGCAGACCGCACCGCGGCGGTTCGCCGCCGCTCGAGTGACAACGCCGCGAACCCGTACGTCGAAGTGGCCGCCCGGCTGCTGAGCGAAACGGCGCATGACATCCGCTCTCCGCTCGCCGGGGTTCGCGAGTTGGTGCGGCTGGTCTGCGACGGCGAGCTGGGAGCGACGAACGCGGCGCAGCGGGAGATGCTCGGCGAAGCGATGCGGCAGTGCGACGTGATCGCCGGGCTCGTCGACAACATGCTGCAATTGGATCGGCTGCGAAGCGGGCTGCCGCGGACTCGCCGCCAGTGGTTCATTCCGACCGCAATTCCCTCTGCCGTCGACGCGGCGATCCGCAGCGCGGCGACCGCTCGCCGCGTTGCCGTGCGGTGGGATGGCTTTGATGGTCGACATGGGCCGCTGTTCGGCGACGAACCGCTGATCCGCCGCTTGCTGGTCAACCTGGTGGGCAACGCGATCGCCGTCAGCGAGCAGGGACGGAGCGTGCTCGTGCGGATGAGCCCCCCTGCCGCGACCGCCACGGTGCGATTGTCGGTTTGCGATCAGGGACCGGGGCTGTCCGAGGAAAGCTTCGGCAGTCTGGCCGCGCGAGGCGTCAGCGGGACTGGCGGATCGGGGCTGGGGCTGGCGATCAGCCGCACGCTGGCGGCGCTCCATTTTGCCCAGTTGACGGTCGAGTCGAGAGTGGGCGAGGGAACCGAGATCGGTTTCGAGCTGCCCGCGGCTGGCCCCGCTTCGGTTGCCGATGCGCTCTACCGCTGGCGCGCTTTGGCAGCGACCCGTGGCGCAGCGACCCGTGGCGCAGCGACCCGTGGCGCGGCGACCCGGAGCGCGGCGACCCGTGGCGGGGGGGGCGAGCCGCGGGGCAGCGAGCGCGAACCGCACGAGGCGCGGCGGACGATTCCTTTCGACGGGCCGCGGCCGCGGTTCCCCGCCGCCGTCACGATCGTCACGCTTCGCGGGCTCGAGAAGACCACTCGCCTCGGTTCGGGCGGGGGCCGCGAGCAACGGCTGCGCGAGCTGCAAGCGATCGACGACCTCCTGCAGTCCGATCAGCGTTTGCACGAGTTGGTCTATCGCACCGACAGCAGCCGTTGGGTTCTGCTGTGGGATAACTCGCCGGACGAGGCCCGGCGGCGAATCGCTTCGGTCGAAAGCCAATTGCGGAACGGTGCCGCGAGTTTCGAGCTGGTCTGGTCCGAGCCGATCGAGCAGCCGGTCGCGGGCCGCGGCGACCGGACCCGGCTTCGCGAGTGGTTGGTCCGCGACGCGTTGCAAGCGTCGAGCCGCCCGGTGGTCCGTCACGACCGGAGCGGTCGCCAGCAAGATCCGTCGCAGGAGAGCGTCGCCGTGGCCAGTCGCCGCTTGGACGCCGAACTGGTGCGGCTGAGCCATCGCCTTCGCCACCAGACCGATCAGCTGCAGACGCAGGCCGATCGGCTTACCAAGGCGCTGCGCAGCTGAGTCGCCGACGCTCGGCCGAGCCCCCCCTACGGCTGCGTCCGCTCCGCTTGCAGCAGCTCGTCCAGCTTGTGACGTCTCGCCCGTTCCCGCTCGCGGTTCAGCCGGTCTTCCTCGCCGAGCGACCGCATCAGTGCGACGCACATCAGGACCATGATCACGGCGAACGGTGCGGCGGCGACGATCGCAGCGGTTTGCAGGCCCTGCAGACCCCCGCTGAGGAGCAGGACGGCGGCGATCGATGACTGCAGCAATCCCCAAACCAGCTTCACCCGATTCGTGGGAGTCAAGCGTCCTTCCGAGGAGAGCATCCCTAGCACAAAAGTTGCGGAATCGGCCGAGGTGATGAAGAACGTGACGATCAGCACAGTGGCAAGCGCGGAGATCAACGCTCCCAGCGGAAGCTGTTGCAGTGTGATGAACAAGGCTGAGGTGATGTCTTCTTCGACCGCGGCAGCGATCCCCTGATGCTCGAGGGCTTCCAAGTGGAGCGCGGTTCCACCAAAGGTCGAGAACCACACGAAGCTGAACAAGGAAGGAACCAACAGCACGCCGAGCACGAATTCCCGAATCGTTCGACCCCGCGAAATCCGGGCGATGAACATGCCCACGAACGGCGCCCAAGCGATCCACCAGGCCCAGTAGAAGATCGTCCAGTCGGCGACCCACGTCCCCTCGCTGAATGGCGTGAGCCGCAGACTCATGGGAATCAAGTTATGGATGTAGCCTCCTAGAGTGGTCGTGAAGACGTCCAGCAGAAAAGCGGTGGGGCCCGCGATCAGGGCGAAGAGCAGGAGGATTGCGGCCACCATCAGATTTACGTTGCTGAGGATTTTGATCCCCCGATCGAGGCCCGTTAATGCCGAGAGCATGTAGAGCAGGGTGACGATCCCGATGATCCACAGCTGGATCCCAATCGTCGCGGGGATGGCTGTCAGATGCGCCAGTCCGCCGCTGATCTGCATCGTTCCGAATCCGAGAGACGTCGCCACTCCGAAGACGGTGGCGAGGATTGCGAGGATGTCGATCGCTTTGCCAGCCGGGCCCTCGGCGTGTTTACCCAAGAGAGGGTAGAACGTGCTGCTGATCAGCGAGGGACGCCCTTTGCGAAAGCTGAAGTAGGCAATGCACAGGGCGATCGTGGTGTAGATTGCCCAGGCGTGCAGGCCCCAATGAAAGAACGCGTACCGCATCGCCGCGCGAGCCGCTTCGGGCGTCTGCGGCAAGACCCCTGGCGGTGGCGTTTGGTAGTGGCTGACCGGTTCGGCGACGCCCCAGAAAACCAGGCCGATGCCCATCCCGGCGCTGAACAACATCGCAAACCAGGATCGGTTTCCATACTTGGGCTCGTCGTCATCCAACCCGAGTTTTACGTTTCCATGCCGGCTGAACGCCAGGTACAGAACGAAACTTAGGAATCCCAGCGTGGCGACGAGGTAGAACCAGCCAAAGTACTTCGTCGTCACGCTCAGGAGAGCCGCCGATCCCGCGCCCAATCCCGCAGGATCGATGACGCCCCAGAGGACCACGAGACTCGCGAGCACGACAGAGATATAGAAAACCATGAAGCTCCGATCGATCTGCGTCGGGATGTCACCGCACGAGAGCAGGTTAGATTGGAAACCGCTTTCCTCCAACCTCTCTGCCCCTGCCCGATGATCGTGCCGCACCATTCTATCCTCGCCGAAACCCGCCAGACGCTCGACCGGCTGCGGGGCGAACTGCTCGACGAGCGGGGCCGTGCGGCGCACTGGACCGGGACGCTTTCCCCAAGCGCGCTGTCGACCGCGACGGCCGTCAGCGCTTTGGCGGTCGTCCGCCGCAGCGCGCCCGAGGCGGCCCCTGAGACGACTTCCGCAAGGTCGCTTGAGGCGATGATCGCCGCGGGGATCGATTCACTGCTGGATTCGCAAAACCGCGACGGCGGGTTTGGCGACACCGACCGCAGCTATTCGAACATCGCCACCACGATGCTGGGGATCGCCGCCCTGCGGCTGGGCACCGCGAGGCCCCATTCCGCGGTCGCCGCCGCGATCGACCGCGCGGAAAGTTACGTCGAGCGGGCCGGCGGGATTCCCGCTCTGCGGCGACGATATGGAACCGACAAAACGTTCGTGATTCCGATCCTCACCAATTGCGCCTTGGCGGGGATGGTCTCGTGGCGGGAGATTCCGGCCTTGCCGTTCGAAGCGGCCGCGGTTCCGCAGTCGCTGTATCGCCGGATGCGGATGCCGGTGGTCAGCTACGCGATTCCCGCCCTGGTCGCGATCGGCCAGGCTCACTTCTTTCACGCCCCTCCCCGCAACCCGCTCCTCGCCTGGCTCCGCCGCCGGCTGGTGGGGCGGACGCTCGAGGTTCTCGAGCGGATGCAGCCAGCCAGCGGCGGGTACCTGGAAGCGACGCCGCTGACTTCATTTGTGCTGATGAGCCTCGCGTCGACCGGTCGCGCCGCCCATCCGGTCTCGCAGCAGGCGGTGCGGTTTCTGCGGGAGAGCCAGCTGGAGGATGGATCGTGGCCGATCGATACGAATCTGGCGACCTGGGTGACCTCGTTGGCCGTGCACGCCCTAGCCTCCGACCCGGAAGACGATGCGGCTTGGGCGGACGACGCGTTGCTCGAATGGTTGCTCCGCTGCCAGCACACCGAGCGTCATCCATTCACCGGTGCTGAACCTGGCGGATGGGGCTGGACCGACCTCAGCGGTGCCGTTCCCGATGGGGATGACACGCCGGCAGCGATTCTCGCCCTGGCCGAGCTGCAGAAAAAAACGCCGCCGCAAAGTTCTTCCGGCCGTGCGGCTGGCGTTCGGCAGCGGGTGGAGAAGGCAAGCCAAGCTGGAGCGGGCTGGCTGCTGCAACTTCAGAATCGCGACGGGGGTTGGCCGACCTTTTGTCGCGGCTGGGGCCGGTTGCCGTTTGATCGCAGCAGCACCGATCTGACGGCCCACGCCCTCCGCGCCCTCGATAGGCTCCGTACACTCTGCGCGCCCCGCACGCTCGAAGCGGGAGGGGCCGACCTGCGACAGGCGGCTCTCCAGCGGGCGGCGGCTCGCGGCTGGCGGTTTCTGCGGAAGTCGCAGCAGGCTGACGGTTCGTGGTTGCCGCTGTGGTTTGGCAATCAGGACAATCCGGACGATGGGAATCCGGTGTACGGGACTGGCCGGGTGCTGCTGGCGCTCGATCCGAGCGACTCTGAGCAGCGGGCGGCGGGGATCCGGGCGGCCGATTATTTGCTCGCCGCGCAAAACGCCGATGGCGGTTGGGGAGGCGGCATCTCGCGGACGCAGTGGCTGCGCCGTGAGGAGGGGCTCGACGGGGAAGCGGAGGGCGTGACGAGCAGCGTCGAGGAGACGGCGATCGCGCTGGAGGGATTGGCGGCATTTGTGCTGTCTGCGGAAGGGGGGCAAGCGGCGCGGGGGCAGGCCGAGGCCGAGCGGAGGGGGAATTCCGGTTACGCAGCCGAGCGTTGTTCCGGTTCCTCTGAGAGGGACGCGAATGGTGGTGGAGAATCGCGATATCGTTCAGCTATAATCCGAGCGATGACGTTTCTCTGCCGGGCGGTTCGCGAGGATCGTCATCACAACCCGTGGCCGATCGGGTTTTACTTTGCCAAACTGTGGTACCACGAACGTTTGTATCCCACCATTTTCGCGACCGCTGCGCTTGGGACCGCGAGTCGGCTCCTTGGGCAACCCCACGCCGATCCGCAGCGGGATGTCGAGCGAGCCTAAACCGGCTATCCTCGGCACGTCTGCAGCCCGCCGTCTGAAATAGATTCCGCCATCGAGAAGGGACCCCCGCGTTGTCGATCCTCACGCCGTCCACCTCCGATGCATCCGCACCCCAGGCTCCCCGCAGTCGTCGGCGCAAAACCAGCCATCTGAAGCTCGTACCGGAGACGCGGGAAGCCCGCGAGGCATTGCGGCAGCGGTGTCGGGACGTGGCGGCGCGGATGGACAAATCGGTGCCGCTCGGCAAGGACGAGATGGAGCGGGTCGCCCGGCGGTTGCTCGAAGAAGCAGGGCTGCCGGAGGGCTACGTGGGCTGGACGATGGTCATGCTCAGCTCCGAATTTTGGGCCGAGTCGATCGCCGCAGTTCCGCCCGAGCGGCGGCTGTTCTTGCTGCCGCATTGCCTCAAGCACGCCGAGGGCTGTCCGGCCGATTACGATCAGTTCGGGATGAACTGCAAGCAGTGCGGAGCGTGCTCGATCGCCGACTTCCGCACGGTCGCCGAGGAGATGGGCTACCGCGTGCTGGTCGCCGAGGGGTCGCCGGTGGTGATGAAGATCATCGTCAGCGGTTACGTCGACGCGATCTGCGGAGTGGCCTGCCTGAACGTGCTGGAAAAAGCGATCGACAAAATTTTGCTCGCCGGAATCCCCTGCATGGCGGTGCCGCTGCTCAGCAGCGATTGCCGCAATACGAGCGTCGACGAGGACTGGGTCGATGCGATGATCCGCACGCCCTACCGACCGGCGGCCCAGCAGACGCGGTCCTACCTCCATCTGATGCGGGTCGCAGCGGATCTCTTTGAGCCCGAGCGGCTGGACCAGATTGTTCCGCGGGCGCGGGGCGGCCAGCCGCTTGGCGACAGCGTGGGCAAAGGGAGCGTGGGGGAAGGGAGCGTGGGGGAAGGGAAAGAGAGTGGCGAGGAGGACGATCCGCTGCGCGGCACCGACCCAATCGCCGCCACCGAATCGTTGGCGTATGACTTCTTGTCCCGCGGCGGCAAGCACTCGCGGCCGTTCATCACGCTGGCCGCCTACGACGCGCTGGTTGGCGATCGGGCGACCGGTCCCGATGGCGCCGAAGCGGCCGCGGCGATATCCGAACCGATCTGCCGGGCGGCGATGTCGATCGAGACCTTTCATAAAGCCAGCCTGGTTCACGACGACATCGAAGACGACGACGCGTTTCGCTACGGTGTGCCCGCCCTGCATCGCCGCTTCGGGACGGCGACCGCCATCAACGTCGGCGACTATCTGATCGGGATGGGGTATCGATTGGTCTCTCGGGAGGTGGCGGCCCTCGGTGCCGAGACGACCGCGGATATCCTCGACTGTTTGGCAAACGCCCACACCCGGTTGGCCGAAGGGCAAGGCGCGGAGCTGATTTGGCGCGATGGCAAGAACCGCCGCCTCTCGCCACTCGACGCGCTGAAGGTTTACGCCCTGAAGACGGCGCCGGCTTTCGAAGCGGCCCTCTACACCGGAATTCGCTTGGCGGGACCAGCGACCGAGTATGCCGAGCCGGTGCGAACCTTCAGCCGCAATCTCGGCGTCGCCTTCCAGATCCTGAACGATTTGAACGACTGGGACGGCGACGACTACAACAAGATGAGCGCCGGCGGCGATACGCTCGGCGGCCGACCGACGCTGCTGTTCGCTCTGGCGCTGCAGAATCTTCCCGAGGCCGAAGCCGACGAGCTGCTCTCGCTCTGTTCGGCGGACAACTCCGATCCGCCTGCGCCGCGGCTGGCCCGCGTCCGCCGGTTGTACGAGCAGGCGGGCGCCTTCGAGGCGGCCCATCGGTTAGTCGACAAGCATCAGCAGCGGGCTGAGGAAGTCGCCGACGCCATCGAGCCCGAGTCGCTTCGTCGGCTGTTCTACTATCTGGTCGATACCGTCCTCGAGCGTCCCGCTGAGCAATCCCCCGAGGTCGTCTCGCTCGGATCGCTGCCCATTACCGCCAAGCAGGCGTAAGAAGCGTGCAAAGCCTCCGGCCTGAGCCCCCGACCGTCGATCTGATGGAGTTGATCACGCTCTTCTATCCCGCTCCGAGTGAGTTGGGGGATTTTCAGGCGTGTCTGGAGCCTGTGACGGTTCCCGAGCCGCACCGCCGGTTGCTCGACCATGAAGAGCACATGACGGTCACGGTCGAAGCATTCCACGGCAGCCCGGTCGATGTCCGCGTCGCCCGCACTCACTACAGCCGCGAGGCGGCGACCAGTGGGAACTGGTATGCCCGCGAGATCACGCTGCACCGGCAATCCGACGGGCGCCCGGTGCAGTACGGGATCGTGCGGCTGAACATCGATCTGCTCGACCCGATCGTGTGGGAGGAGATCGAAGCTCAGGAAACGCCACTCGGGCGGGTGTTGATTCGCCATCACGTGCTCCGCGAGGTCGCCCTATGCGGACTGTGGCGAGTCGAAGCGGGAGAGCCGCTGGCCGAGTTGCTGGAGATGCCGGCCGGCGGTGTCACCTTTGGCAGGACCGCACGTATCTTCTGCGATCGGCTCCCCGCGATCGAGCTGTTGGAGATCGTCGCTCCGGGATCGTCCTAATTCTTCATGGATGTTCAGCCGCCATGGGCTGGCTCGGATGATTCATCAGCCGCCGGGCGCTAGCCCCCGGTTTCTGAAAACGCCGTGACAACCGGACGCTAGCCCGGATGATTCATCAGCCGCCGGGCGCTAGCCCCCGGTTCCCGAAAACGCCGTGATAACCGGACGCTAGCGCGTGGCGGCTGATTTAGCGCACTGTCTCGCGAGGGTCTGTCGCAACTTCAAACACCACATGAACTTACAACACAACTATCCAAACGCATGAATAATCCGGGCTAGCGCGTGGCGGCTGATAAGAGGCCGGGCTAGCGTACAGCGTTTCGTCCACAACTTTCGCGGAGCGAAAGGCGACTATGCTTCCGCAACTTTCGCGGAGCGAAAGGCGACTATGCTTCCACAACTTTCGCGGAGCGAAAGGCGACTATACATTTTGAAGCCATCCGCCCTGTTTTCGTTTCTGTCCGCACACCGTCTGAATCGCTGTGGTTGCTCTGTGGCTCACGTTGCCTGTCGCGGTGCAGTACGGAATCATTGCGGTGGTGGCAGCGATCTACGGCGGAATCGTCAATTGGGCGATCTACTCCCTGGCCTATAATCCGCGCCCGATTTCGCCTTGGAGTTCTCCCGACCCGGCGGCGCCGCCGCGCCGAGCGGTGGATCGCATTCCGATCGTCGGTTGGTGGGGGCTCCGCCGCGAACGGCAATTGCATGGGAGCGGTTTTTGGATCCGGCCGCTGCTGATCGAGTTCGCCTTCTCGATCCTCGCCTGCGGGCTCTACTACTACGAGACTCGCTATGGCGGCCTGTTGGCTCCGCAGCTTCGCGATCAGCTGGACGTGCCGGGGCTGGCCCACTGGATGCATTTTCTCTTCTTCTGCCATCTGCTGCTGATGGGGTTGATGGCGGCAGCGACGTTCATCGATTTCGACGAGCAAACGGTACCCGACGCGATCACGATTCCAGGAACGCTGCTCGGATTCGCGCTGGCGGCTCACAGCGTCGAGGCGTTTCTCCCGGTCAGTCTGCGGCATGCCGGCGGCGTCTTTCTCGAACCGGTTCTGCTGACTGCCCCGGGCGGATGGTCTGCCGACTGGAGCGGGACCGCCGGATTGTGGCTCGGGCTGGGTTTGTACGCCGGGTGGTGTTTTGCGCTCGCCGATCGGCGGGTGATCTTGCGGCGAGGCTTCCGCAAAGCGGTCACGTACTTCTTTGCCGGACTGGTGCGGTTGCCATCGTGGCGATTCTTGCTGGCGCTCTGGGTGTTCGGCAGCCTCGCGATCCTGGGCGTCTGGGCGATGGGCGAAACGCACTGGCCAGGGCTGTTGAGTTCGCTGGTCGGGATGGCGGTCGGCGGAGGGATGGTGTGGGCGGTGCGGATTGTCGCCGGCACCGCGATGGCTCAGGAAGCGATGGGCTTTGGCGACGTGACGCTGATGGGCATGATCGGTGCGTTCGTCGGTTGGCAGCCGACGCTGATCGCTTTCCCGCTCGCTCCGATGACCGCAATCTTGATCGTCGTGGTTCAGTACGCGCTGACGCGCAACCGCGTGGTCGCGTTTGGCCCCTACCTCTGCGCCGGCACCGTGGTCACGATCCTCGCTTGGGATTATTTGTGGACCTGGTATGGAGCACCGGCGTTTGCTCTCGGCTTCATCCTCCCGGTGATCCTGCTCGGCGCGCTCGGGCTGATGGGGGCGATGCTGATCACCTGGCGATGGCTGCGCGAGGCCCTCTTCGGCTGAAGGCCCTCTTTGGCTGAAGGTGGCTCTCTTCGGTCTCAAGGTTTGCTGGCGGCTGGTTCGCCAGGCGAGTTATGGGCGGACGTCACCGGCGCGGATCAACCGCTGCGCATCTTCGAGCAGCGGATCGCGGAGTTCGAGTCGCAGGACGCGGTCGTGCTGCAAGCGATCGATCGCCGCTTCGAGCCGCCGCGCGATCGCCTCCGCCGCGCGCTCCTGTTTCGAGCGCCGCTGCACCCACGTCAGCACCAGCATGGCGAACAGGGCGGTCGGCAGCAGCGACAGCAACAAGCTGGTCAGCACCATCCCGAAGCTCGGGTGGGGGAAATTTTCCAAGTCGCCGGCCAATTCGCGGAGCGACTCGTAGCTGGCGGCAAAGTAGCTGCGATAGAGTGAGACGACCGGACCGGCCATCAAACCCCAGAAGATCACGGTGCCGATTGCTCCGTAGAGCTGAGCCGCCAGCGGAGTGGGAGCGGCGCGGGCGATCTCCTCCTCGAAGATCTGCTGGGCCTCTTCCTGCAGGCTGTCGATCCCGAGCATTGCCACCGGCGAGACATCGGGGTTGCCAAAGCCCTCCTCCTCGCCATACCGCGCCTGCTCCTCCTGTGGACGGAGTCTCGCGAGCTCGGTGCGGAACCGATTGACCAGTGGCACGATTCGATCGGCGACCATCGCCGAGGAACGGGCTCGGACCGCTCCGGTGCTGGCTTCGGCCGTGCCTCGCTGGTCGGCCAGATTGCGGACACCGCTCCACGCGGCTGTGACGAGCGAGGGGAGGCTGCCGGAGAAAGCGAGGATCACCCGGTCCCAGGCTCCGTGGGTCAGATTCAGCAGCCCCAGCAGCGTGCGATAGGGGAACCAAATCGCTGCGGTCGTGACCAGCATCTCGGCCCGCAGCCGCGAGCGGATTCCGGCCCGCAGCACTCCGCCGCTGCCGATCAGCTCGATCGCCACGTCGTGCGGGAGGCTCCGCGTCGCCTCGTGCAGCCGGTCGACCGCGGCGGTCAACCGCGGCAGATGGTCGCCCAGTTGCTCACGGACCTGCTGAGCGAATTGGCGGTCGGCCGATTCGAGCCGGAGTCCCCGTCGCCGCTGGCCCACATCGCCGAGAGCGAGTTGCGGACGCAAACGGGTGGCGAGCCCTTCGACCGCTTCGGCCGCGATGGTCGCTTCATCTCGGCCGGCCAGATCGAAGTCGGGGACCAGCATCACGGGGAGAATTTCGCCCTCGGGTGCTGCGGCTCGCAGCCGATGCATGAGCGCGTCGACGTCGGTCCGCAGCTCCGCGTCATCGTCGGGGCTGCGGACGGCGTTGATGACCGGCAGGACGAGCGTGCCTTCGCTGGCGTGGACAATCCGGCCGGCGGTTTGGCTGCGGAGCTGCTCGCGGCGGATCACCAGGATCAGCACCGAAGCCATCGACAGCGCCCGGTTGGCGGCTGCGACAGTCGCCTCGTCCAGATCGGTCGCCCCCGGCGTATCGACCACCAGGTAGGGCCCGCCGAGATCGAGCATCGCGGTGGCCGAGCAATGCAGATAGCTTTCGAACCGCTCGTCGAGCCCGGCTGGCGGTTGCGGACCGACCCAGTACAAGCGTCGCGTCGCGTCCTGCTGGGCATCGCCGCTGCGAATCGCGCCGCGGACCGCGGGGTTCTCGACCAGCTGGCGGATCAGCCACGATTTGCCTTGCCCGGTCGCTCCCACGACGGCAATCACCGTCGCGTCGGGGACGCGTTGATCGAGAATCCGCTGTCGGACTTCGGCGTGTTGATCGCACAATTCGACGATCGCACGACCGGCCGGGCGATCGCCGAAGACATGCGCGGCGGCTCTGCGAATCGCCTCGACCGGCTCCTGCGAATCGAGCGAGGGCGAAGCGAGCATCGGTTTCCTAGCGGGCGAGAGGGAGTGCGGGAGGCTCGAGTTCAACGGCGGGGCAGCTGTTGTTGAAGTTCACGGATGAATTCGTCGCGGAGGTGCCACTGGACGAGCGCGGCATCGGCCGACGGTCGGGGAGCAATCGTCGGCTCGGGGAGCTGCAACTTTCTCCCGGCCACTTCGATCGTGATCGGCGTCCCCTCGTTCGTCCATCGGGGGACGCCCAGGGCATCGCAGAGGACCGCCAAGAAATTGCTCAGCTGCTGGCGGGCCGCCTGCTGCTCGACGTCGCCGCTGGTCAGGCCGCCGCCCCAAGCGGCACCGGCGACCGAGAGCCCGGCCGCGAACAGCAACTCCTTGATCGACGCGAACGCAATCACTCCGGTCCCCCCGAAGTCGAGCGGGATCATCAGGGCCGCGCCGAACGCGGCGAACACGACCGCCAGCGGCGTGAGGCCCGCTTTGAGCTTTTTCGTCACCGGCATCTGCCGCCAAACTTCACCGACGGCCAACTGCAAGCGGTGGGGATCGAGCGAGGTGAAGTCCTCATCGTCAAACCGCTCGATCGCCCGGCTGCCGCGGTGGATCAGCGTTTCCTCGCTGTCGATCCCCGGCAACCGCGAGAGATCGACGCGGGGCATGATTGCGTCCCGCAGGCGTTCGGGAGTCAGCACGCTGCCCTGCTTGCCGACTTTGATTTTTTCTTTGATGGAATTGGCCGCCGAACTGGCCATCTGCGAGGGAGTCAGCCGCTCGACGAGATCGCCGGCTCCGCCCCACAGCTTTCGCAGCCGCGAGTTCAGCTGCATTCCAAACCGGGCGTACCAGGGTGCCGCGTCGGCAAACGCTTGCGTCAACTGGCGAACGATCCGCTCCGATTGGTGCAAACGGAGCTCGCTGATCTTCCCGCCAGGCTCCCGGCGGGCAAAAAAGTCGAGGGCCGAGAGCAGCAGATCGTGGCGCATCCGCTGGGCCTCCTTCGTCGCTTCCTCAGCCGCCGCGGCGAGCCGGTCGATCCCTTCGTCCCAAACCGCTTTCCGCAAACCCTCTTCGAGCGCCAACCGCACTTGTTCAAACAGCTCGGTGCGGTCGAGCGATGCCGGGAGCGAGGCGAGCAGCCGATCGGCCGACAGGGTGGCTGGCGGATTATCGTCGGGATCTTCCGAGACGCGAAAGAATTTCGGCAGCCGATCGTCGTCGTCGACCCGCTCTTCCGGTTCCGCCGTTTTGGGGATGAACGGCTCGGCCGCGGGGACCTCGTAATCGTACGCCGCATACAGGGCATCGACCCGATGATGCTCGACCAGCGAGCGGGTGTTCTCCCACAACTGGTCGGGCGTCTGCCGCGGCCGGACTTTGTTGACCGCCAGCAGCCGGTGAACGCCCGGCATCAGCTCGGTTGCGATCCGCAGTAGATCGCCGAGCGTCGCATCGCGAATCGCCTCGCCCCCGGTGACGATGATGAAGCCGCTGCACAACTTGGCCGCTCGACGGAGCAAGTCGCGGCGAATCTCGGGGGAACCACGCCCGAAGGCTGCGTCGGAGACGATGTCGGGACAGTCGAGCAGTCCCATGCCGACCGCATCGAGCCCCGGATCGGTGGCGACGAGCGGAATCGCCAGCGCGCCTTCGCCTCCCGACTGGTTGTTGTACTGATCGTGGGCGGTCTGCGGATCCTCCGAGAGCATTTCGGGGGCGTGCCCCAGCGCGTCGCCGATCCGCTGGACCAGCAACCCCCACAGCTCCGCGTCCTCCTGCCAGCGGCTCGGCAGCCACAGCACGAACCGGTGGGTGCCCTGCTTGTTGCTCTCGCCACGCAGCGTGCGCCGCCGTCCGGCAGGACTGAGAAACGTGGCGACCAGGCTCGTCTTGCCGCTGTTGAGCATCCCCGCGACCGCCACGGTGGGATGTTTCGCCAGCGGTGCGGCCGCGTGCAGTTGGCGGCCGGCCGAGAGCACCGACTCGGCCGCTTCGGGAGCCGTTCGCCGCAGGGCGCTAAAGAAACTTTCCCGGCCGGGCTCGGGAAATTCGCGCTCGACCGCCGCGCGCCGATCGTCGTCCTCGAGCAGCGGAAGCAACTGCGTCCAACGAATCGGGGACCCAGGATCGGAAGCGCGGCCGAATCGAAACATGCGACCAGTGTAGTAGGAAGGGGCTTAGTGGTGCAGCAACTTGGGACGATCCGGTTCGGTCACGCGACTGACGATTTCCTGCAGGATCTGCTGCTCCAGCGTGACGTCGCGGCCGAGCGAGATCCAGCCGAGGGTTTTGGGTTCGGCCTCGAGGAAATCGCCCGTCTGCTCGACCGAGCCATCTTGCCGCGACGTGATCGCTCCCTCGCTCGCGAACTGCTCGTGGTCGACGTCTTCAATCTCTTTATCGACCTGAACCGCCACGGTGTACCCACCCGCTTCGGGGCGGACCGTGATGATCGCTCGCCGCCGGATCGATTGCAGCGTGCTCTGCAGCCGCTCGAAGCCCTTGGTGCTGTCCTTCCGCCAGGGCTCGAACAGCGAAGCGCCGGTCCGATACGCCGTCTCCACACGGCCCTCGAGCACGATCTCCCGCGAGGCCTGCAGCGGTTGTTCCCGGACGACGCGGAAGTAGTCGTCGACCGTGTCGATCACCTGCGACCACACGAATTCCGGTTCCGCCGGAGGCAGCACCACGGGATTCGGAATGAACGCCGGCGGAACCGGTGACGTCAAGCGATACAGCAAACTGCCACAGCCCCCCACCGCCGGCACGCCGCAAAGCAGCGCGAGCGAGAGGAAAATTCGGCAGCGGGTAGGTTGCGGACGCATCGGCAGGACTGTCGCCAGTTTCACCGCCAAACCGCAAGCCCAGTTTGTGCCCGCGTCTGGCGGTATGTGCAAGTCAGGGAACGGGCAGGCGAAAACAGACGGCGGCTTGGGCGTTCCTCAGGTACAGCCGATCACCGACGATGACTGGATGGTTCCAGGTTTTGCTGTGCAGCGCCTGGAACTGGGCGATCTCTTCGGCTTCCGCTTTGTTGGGCGTGGCCCGCAGGAGCGCCAGTTGTCCCCGCTCGCCGCTGACCAGCAGCAAGTCCTGCTCGGGAATCAGCAGCAGTTGGCCGAAGCCGTAGCGTCCCCGCTTCCACTGCCGTTGGCCGGTTTCCGCATCGATGCAGGTCAGGATCTGGTGGTCGAAGCCATACAAATAGCCTGCGTGATAGACGAAGTCATTGAAGTAGGGCTTGAGGGCGCGGGAGTGCCACTGTTCCTCGACCGTCCATTCCCGACCGCTGCGGCTGAGGCGAATCCGCCGCGTGCCGATTCCGTAGCCGGTGCCGAGGACGATCGAGTCGTCGCCGATCTGCAGCGGCTGGACGATCCGCGGCCCCAGCTTCAGTCGCCACGGATCGCTCCACAAGGCGCGTCCGTCGTTCGGGGCGAGCCCGAACGCGCCATGGCTGTCGAGCACGACGATTTGCTCCACCCCGCAGAGCGTCATTAACTGTGGGCTGCCGTAGCCGCGACCGTCGCGAAGGGCCGACCACCGGACCGATCCATCGGCCGCGTCGTAGGCGATCACCTTGGCCCCGGGGTCGCCGGCATACACGACCACCGTGTGCCCCTCGACGACCAGCGGCGAAGACGCAAAACCCCATTCGGGAATCGCGGCTCCGCTATCGGCGGCAATGTCGGTTTGCCACAGACGCCTCCCGGTGGCAGCATCGAGGGCTGTCAGTTTGCCGGTCGCCCCGAGCGCGTACAGTCGCCCGCTGTCGAACGTGGGAGTCGCCCGTGGCCCGGCGCTGCTCGCCATCTCCGAAAACCGGCCGGGATAGCTGTGGGCCCAGATCTCCTCCCCCGTCTCCGCGTCCAAGCACACGACCGCTTCTTCCTCGCCACGCTGCTCCTGAGTGAACAGTCGCCCGTCGACCGCCGCGAACGAGGACCAGCCGGGGCCGATTCGCCGCCGCCAAACCTGGGGCAGTCCCCGCTCGGGCCATTCGTTGGCGATCGCGACACCGCGGCGGACGCCGTCGCGCTGGGGACCGCGGAAGCCCGGCCAGTCCCCCGGAAGAAGCGCCACCGGGGGCGCTTCCGATGGGGGGGGCAGGGCTGGCTGAGCGGGATCGCGATTGAGCGCCGCCAGATATTTCGATTCGGCCGAGTTGCTCCAGCGAGGACTGACGGTGATCTCGAATTTCCCCGAGACGCCGTCGACTCGGGCAAGGGCCGCGAACGCCAGTGGAAGTGCCGCCGCCACGAACGTCCCACTCCGCCGCACCCCCCGGAAACACGCACTGCGGACGTTCCCGCTGAGCTCTTCGCTGCTGAGCTCAGCGCTACTGAGCTCTTCGCTGCCGGGCTCTTTCTCGCGGCAATCCCTCGAGTGCTGGCGGTCGGTAGCGACGAGCCAGGCCACCGGTAGGGCAAGCATCAGTGGGAGTACGAAGATGCACAGCCCCCAGGGGATCAGCGACTCGTCGGCGACAGCCACGGCGACGGCCACGACTGCCAGGAATACGCCCAGTCCGGCGCAGCGATTTCCCGCCGAAACTCCGCTAAATCCCAACCACCAGAGGCCCATTGCGAGGGTCGCGAGCAGGGGAGCTGCGACCAACGTCACGTACTGAACCAGACTCTGGGGCCACCCCCAGCGAGCCGCGAGGGTGCCGCCGAGCATCGCCAGCACGATCGCCACCGCGGGTGTGAGCCGCAGCTCCCGCCTGGGGATGACATCTTTCTCGGTCAGGGGCAATGGCACGGTCGGAGACCTGGGAAGCGGGGGAGGTTGGGAGGAGACGTCGGGGCGAAAAATGGAGGCTCGACGGGAGGCAGCCAGGGCACGCGGCGAGCCAACTCAGCGCGGTGATGCTGGCATTTCTTCAAACCCAACGCATCAAAGGACTTGCGGCAACGCGTGCGGCCGGGGGTGCGGTTGTCGATAGGAGCCAAAACGCTTACAATCCGGGCTTCCCATGGGGGACGATTTCTCCGTCCCCGTGATTCTCTCGCGAGGGCGGCTCCTTGGCATCTGACGGCAATGGAAACGGTGAGAACGGTGATCTTCCTGTGGAGCCGACGGCCCAGGAGAACAACGGTGGCAACGGAGGTGCCGGTGCGCTGCGTTTGATCGATCTCCCGATCGAAGAGGAGTTGCGGGAGAGTTTTTTGACCTACGCGATGAGCGTCATCGTCAGCCGAGCGCTGCCGGACGTCCGCGACGGGTTGAAACCGAGTCAGCGGCGAATCTTGGTCGCCATGAACGACCTGAATTTGGGGCCCGCCAGCCGCCGCGTCAAATGCGCCAAAATCTCCGGCGATACTTCGGGCAATTACCACCCGCACGGCGAAAGCGTGATCTACCCGACGCTGGTGCGCATGGCCCAGGAATGGAACATGCGCTCGGTGTTGATCGACAAGCAGGGGAATTTTGGGTCGATTGCCGGATTGCCACCGGCGGCGATGCGATACACCGAAGCGCGACTCTCGGCGGTCGCCTCGATGCTGCTCGACGACCTCAAGTTCGATACGGTCGACTTCGTTCCCACCTACGACGAATCGCGGACCGAGCCGACGGTCCTGCCGAGCCGCTTTCCGAACCTGTTGGTCAACGGTGCCAGCGGGATCGCGGTGGGGATGGCGACCAGCATTCCGCCGCACAACCCGACCGAAGTCTGCGATGCGATCATCCGCGTGATCGACGACCCGGAAGTCTCGATCGACGAGCTGATGGAGATCATTCCCGGTCCCGACTTCCCGACCGGAGGGATCATCTGCGGACGGGCGGCGATTCGCCGGGGCTACCACACCGGTCGCAGCACGGTCGTCGTGCGGGCACGCTGCACGATCGAGCAGATGAAGGGGAATCGCTCGCGGATCGTCGTCACCGAAATCCCCTACCAGCAGTACCGTGACCGCGTGATCGAGAAGATTGCGGCGCTGGTCAACGGCGAGCGGATCAAGGGGATCTCGGGCATTCGCGACGAGAGCGATCTGAACGAGCCGGTGCGGTTGGTGATCGACGTCAAGCGGGATGCCGATCCCGACGTGGTGCTCAACCAGTTGTACCAGTTCTCGCCGCTGCAGGATTCGTTCTCGCTGAACCTGCTGGCGCTGGTCGACGGCAAGCCGCGCGAGCTGTCGATCAAGGAGTTGATCACCGAGTTCATCCGCCACCGGGTGACCGTGATTCGCCGCCGCACGCAGTTCCTGCTGGCGCGGGCTCGCCGCCGCAAACACACCGTCGAAGGTCTGTTGTTGGCTCTGGCCGACATCGACGAGATCATTCGGATCATCCGGGCGAGCGCCACGCAGGCGGAAGCGAAAACGGGTTTGATGGGCGTCGAATGCCCCGCTTCGATGATGCAGCGGGCTCTCGGTGACGCCGGCTTCGAGCACTTCAAGATGGAGCGGGGGGAACGCGAGACGTACACCCTGACCAGCGTTCAGGCCGACGCGATCCTGCGGATGACGCTCGGCCAGTTGGTCAACCTCGAACAGCAAAAGCTGGCCGACGAGCACGCTCAATTGCTCGAGGAAATTGGTCGCTATTTGGAAATCCTCGGCGATCCTCAGATCATCTACGACATGATCCGCGAGGACATGGAGGAAGCCAAACGCCGCTTCGGCGACGCGCGGCGGACCGAGATCAGCGGCCAGGAAATCGGCAACATCGATCTCGAGGATCTGATCGCCGAAGAGACGATGGTCGTTTCGATCTCCCACCGCGGCTACATCAAACGCATTCCGGCGAGCACCTACCGCGCCCAGCGCCGCGGGGGCAAAGGACTCAAGGGCGCCAAGACCGAGGATGAGGATCCGATCGAGCACCTGTTCGTCGCCAGCACCCACGCCTACCTGCTGTTCATCACCACCGCTGGGAAGGTGTATTGGCAGAAGGTTTACGATCTGCCCCAACTGGCCCGCGAAGCCCGTGGGCGGGCGATCGTCAACTTGCTGAACCTCTCCGAAGGGGAGCAGATCGCCCAGTGCCTGGCGGTCCGCGACTTCGACCAGCCCGGACACTTCATCATGATGGCCACCCGCGGTGGGCTGGTGAAGAAGACGCCGCTGGAAAGCTACAGTCGTCCCAAGCGGGGCGGGATTATCGCCATCAAGCTCCGCGAGGGGGATGAGCTGGTCGACGCGGCGGTCGTCGGTCCCGGATCCGAGGTCGTGCTCGTGACCAGCCAAGGGATGGCGATCCGCTTTGCCGAGAGCGACGCGCGACCGATGGGCCGCAACACCTCGGGCGTCAAAGGCATCACCCTCGGCAAATCGGATCACGTCGTCGGGATGGTGGTCGCCGATCCCGACGCCACGCTGCTGACGGTGTGCGAGAAAGGGTACGGCAAGCGGACTTTCTTCGGTCCCAACGCGGCGACGACCGCAGAGGCCAACGGTGACGAGGCCAACGCCGCTGAGACCAATGGAGCGGAGTCCGACGGTGAAGAGGAGTCGGCCGAGGAAGAATCGACCAGCGGCTCGGCCCGCTATCGGACGCAGCGTCGGGGTGGCAAGGGGCTCCGCGACATTCGCACCAGCGATCGCAACGGCAAAGTCATCGACATCGTCCGCGTCACCGATGAAGACGAGATCTTGATGATGACGGCCCGGGGCAAGATTCAGCGGATCGCCGCGCGGGAGATCAACGTCATCGGACGCAACACGCAAGGCGTTCGGATCATGAGCCTCGATTCCGAAGATTCGTTGGTCGCAGCGGTTCACGTTCCGGTCGAGGAAAGCGTGGAGAACGAAGCCGAGGCGGTTGGCAAGGCTGCCCTCCCCGAGCCCCCGATCATCGAAGGGGGCGAGGCCGTCGGCGGCGTGATGGGATCGCCGGAAGGTGACGAGGAGTAGGTTCTGTCAAAAGACCCGGGACGGCACCCTCCCCCCGGGAGGGTCGCGAGGAACGAGCGGGGAGGGCGCTGCGCGACGTAGAGCTCTCAACAGGGCCGCTTCAGCGGGCCCTCCCCGGGCCTGAGAGCCAGGCCCACCCAGGGGGAGGGTGACGGTGAAATATCGTTTTCTGATAGAGCCTAGCTGAACAGCGCCACTTTGGATTGGTTCGGAGCGGGACGGCTCGCAGAAAAATCGTTTAACGGCAAGCCGAAGGCGACTGCTTTTT
>NZ_WRPR01000116.1 GCF_010367455.1 Candidatus Laterigemmans baculatus
AAGGCGACTGCTTTTTAAAACACAGTCGCCTTCGGCTTGCCGTTAAACGACTTGGTAGCCAACTGCTGGGCACTGCTGACTTTATGGCAATTCAACGTGAGAAAGTGGCGCTGTCCAGCTAGCACGTAGCGCTGCTTTCGCGGAGCGAAAGGCGACTATGCAGGCAACCCCTCGAGCACGCGTTGGCGACAGACGGTCCCTTTGATCGTCAGCTCTCCACGGTCGGCCGAGAGGGGACGGGCGAGCAACGTCACCCGCCGCACTTGATGCTCGGGCAGCTCATCGCGGAGTTCTTCGGCGAATGCGGCCTGCAATCGCTCGGCCGAGGCCTGCGGCTCCGCGTCCACCCAGGCTTCCAGCCCCGCCCCGCAGCCGCGGAGCACGACGTGGCGGACCCCCGGGATTTTCTGCAACCGCTGTTCGAGAGGCTCGGGCGAAATCTTGCGACCCGTGCTGAGCACGATCACGTTGTCGATCCGTCCCAGCACTCGCAGTCGTCCCTCGGCATCGATCGAGCCGCGGTCGCCGGTCCTCAGCCAGCCCTGATCGAACCTCGCGGCGGTCGACTCGGAATCGCCCCAGTAGCCCAGCATCAACCCCGGTCCTCGGCAGAGGACTTGGCCCGACGCGTCCAAACGAATTTCCGTCTCGGCAATCGGTCGCCCCACGACGCCCGGCGCTCGATCGCTGGGCGTCGCGCTGCAGACCACCGGCCCAGCCTCGGTCAATCCGTAGCCCTGGATCACGTGGATCCCGAGCGCTGTTAGCTCGGCAAATCGATCCGACTCCATCGCCGCTCCGCCGCAGCCGAGCATCCGCAAACGCTCCATCCCCAACGCTCGCAGCCGCGACAGCCGGGCCTCCCGAGCCGCGGCTGAATCGCCAGACGTTCCGGCCAGCAGTTTGTCGATCACGTAGGGAACACAATTCAAGAGCGTCGGGCGAACCCGCGGCGCGGCCGCCATCAATCCAGCCCAGCCATCGACTGCCGACAAGGTTCCACCGGTCAGCAACCAAGTCCCGAAATCGCAAGTACGAGCGTAGGCGTGGGCCAGCGGCAACACGGTTAAGCGAACATCCTCAGCCGTCTGGGGTGCCGCTCCAAGCTTCCCCCGCGCGTTGGCCTCCAAAGCTCCGCCGCCGAGCACAACGCCTTTGGGAGAACCGGTCGATCCGCTCGTCCAAAGCACCAAACGCGGTCGCCGCGGATCGCTGCGCACGGTGCATTCCTCGGTAGCCGCCGCTAACTCGGCCGCCAACCGGCCCGCTGAAGCTCCCGGCACCCGGCTCGTTGCAGCGCGGCCCAGCGATCCAGCCGAGAGCAGCGATCCACTCAAGAGCGAAGCGTCGGCGGGAGAAGGTACCCAGCGGGGAGCGCGGGCGAGGCTTTGGGAGCTGATGATCAGCCGAGCGTCGAGTCTCTCGGCTCGGCGACGAACTTCGGCGGCGCTCAGCCGCTGATCGAGGGGCGATTCGATCGCCCCCAAAAAATCGATCGCCAGCGCGAGAACGATGGCCTCCCAGCCGTTGGGCAATTGGGTGACGACGCAAGGCGGCGCGTGGGTACCGCGTCGGTCGAATCGTCCCTCTTCGCTCAGCCGACGAGCCGTCACGACGACCGCCTGGGCCAGCGCGGCCCAGGAGACCGGAAAACCATCGGGAGCGAGCCAAGCGGTGGACGACGCCCGCTGCGCCGCCCACTCGAAGACATAGCGAACCAGCATCGCCTGAATCAGGCGGTGGCGGACATTTGTTGACGAAGCTTGCTGGCGTTGCCGGCTTGGCCAAAAGCGGTCATGCGGGCGACGCAGACGGCTTCCATCGCCGCCCGAGCGGGCTTGAGGAAATCGCGGGGATCGAACTTCTCAGGCGACTCGACCATTACCTTGCGGATCGCTCCGGTGATCGCCATCCGGCAGTCGGTATCGACGTTGATCTTCCGCACGCCGTGCTTGATTCCCCGCTGGATCTCTTCGACCGGCACGCCGTAGGTCTGCTTCATCTTGCCGCCGTACTGGTTGATGATGTCCTGCAGCTCTTGCGGAACGCTGCTGCTGCCGTGCATCACGAGGTGGGTGTTGGGGATCCGTTTGTGGATCGCCTCGATCCGGTCCATCGCCAGGACTTCGCCGGTCGGCTTGCTGGTGAACTTGTACGCTCCGTGGCTGGTGCCGATCGCCACCGCCAATGCGTCGACGCCCGTCTCTTCGACGAACCGAGCTGCCTCTTCCGGATCGGTCAGCAATTGGTCGTGCGACAGCTGGCCGACCGCCCCGTGGCCATCTTCCTGTTCGCCACCACCGCTCTCGAGCGACCCCAAGCAGCCGAGTTCGCCTTCGACCGAGACGCCGCGGGCGTGGGCCATTTTGACCACTTCGGCAGTCACGCGAACGTTGTAGTCGTAATCGGCTGGGGTTTGCCCGTCTTCTTCGAGCGAGCCGTCCATCATCACGCTCGTGAAGCCATTCTCGATCGCGCTCAGGCAGGTCTCGGGGCTGTTCCCGTGGTCCTGGTGCATGACGATCGGAATGTGCGGATAGAGCTCGGTGGCTGCCAACATCAGGTGCCGCAGGTAGGCGTCCTGCGAATAGGAGCGGGCACCGCGCGAGGCTTGGACGATGACCGGCGAGTCGGTCTTATCGGCCGCCGACATGATCGCCTGGATCTGTTCCATGTTGTTCACGTTGAACGCGGCAACGCCGTAATTGTTTTCGGCGGCGTGATCGAGCACAACGCGGAGCGGGACCAACGGCATGAGTAACTCTCTTCAGCTATGTGTGGATAAAAAGCCTAACAGGCGCAAATTTCTATGGGTTCAAGCAGGGAACCGTTCGGAAGTAACTTCGGTGCGATCGACGGAGGCTCTTTACCTCCTCTCGCAGGCTAACCGCTGTTCGGCTCGGGCTGCAACGCCCTCGATACAATCCAGAGGCGACGCTCCGAATTATCCCACACGCCCTAGCTCTCGCAACCGGGCAGCATCAGCCGTGCCCAGCAGTCGGCTACACCGTCGTTTAACGGCAAGCCGAAGGCGACTGTGTTTTAAAAAGCAGTCGCCTTCGGCTTGCCGTTAAACGATTTTTCCGCGAGCCGTCCTGCTCCG
>NZ_WRPR01000010.1 GCF_010367455.1 Candidatus Laterigemmans baculatus
AGCGGCCGGCAACCGGCCCCCTCACCCTAGCCCTCTCCCCCACGGCTTGGCTGCGGAACTTTCGTTCGCAGCCAAGCCGCGGGGGAGAGGGGACCGGAAAACTGCACGACCTCTCCGGGAGCGCAAAGCAAAACAAAAAGCCGCCTCGGCACTCGGCCGACGCGGCTTTTGTTTTGTTGCGGTCGTCGCGGCCGAAGCGGCGACGAAGCGGTTTACTGTTGCTGCTGTTGCTTGCCGCCCGGCTGGTTCTGCGGACGGACCCGCTTGTTGATGTCGGTCTCGAGCACGCCGAAGACCGCCTCGTGGCGAGCCACCGACATCTGCAGCGCGGCCAGCAATCGCTTGGCGGTGTAGAAGTTCAGGATGATCCGCTGATTGACCTTGATCGGCTCCTTGGGAACTCCGATCGGCTGGGGGTTCAGCCCGAAATCGACGATCAATTCTTCGGGCGAGCCGGTCACGCGGCAGAAGTTGGCGTAGGTGGCGTGCGCCTGATCGTCGTTCACCTGGACCTGAACCGGCTGCTGGCGGGTCTGCGCCGCTTCGGCCGGGGCGGGAGCCGCGGGAGTGGCGGCTTCGGGGGCAGCTGCTTCGGGTGCGTCGCTCTTGGGGGTCTCGGTCTCAGCCATTACCAGTCTCTCCTCTCGAGGGGGCGATCAAATCAGTAGGTTCTCCCGCTTCGGATCGTGACGCATCGCCGGGCGGGATCGGGGCCGACGCACGTTCAAAACAATGAGCTTGATCGATGCCGTATGGTAACGGTCGTCTATCAAGGTGCAACATTAGGGGGTAAGGAAAGGCACCCTGAATGAGTAGGTTTCTTTTCCAATCTTGGCAAATCCTTTCTGCATTCCGGTAATATTGCCCCGCAGCGGTCTGCTCAGCTCTCCCTTGAGCCGCAGGCGCTAGCCTCGGGTGAGCCGTAGGCGCTAGCCTCGGGCCTTCGCACGCTCGGAATTTCCGCTGCAGCAACCGCGGCTAGCGCCGTCGGCTCAGGGTTTTCTGACAGCGCCTCGGGCCTTCGCACGCTCGGAATTTCCGCTGCAGCAACCGCGGCTAGCGCCGTCGGCTCAGGGTTTTCTGACAGCGCCTCGCCCAGTTGACTTAAAGCCTCGTTTGGTGACACCTTGCAAAACAGGGACAAATAGGAGACCCAGGAGACATGACGGAGATGCAACGGTTATAACGACTACAGCTCGAATGCAAACGTTTGAGTAATGATTCTCCACAGCCTCCAGCCGAGCGAGCGTGGTTCGGTGTGCACTTTGGCATTGCCTCGATAGCCGATCCGCAGCGGCAGTTCGTCAATATTCAGCGGCACGCGGCCTTGGTAGGAGATGCTTCGCGGTTTGGGTTGACCGGTGCTCGGATCGATCTCGGTCTGCAGCCCACCACCTGCTTGGCTGGCAAGCGATGCGGGAGCGGCATCCAACTCCGCTTCGGAGATTTCTTCCAAGATCCCTTCAAAGGTCTCGATCCGCGCGGCATCGAGTTTCAGTTCAACTTCCATGCCTTCGCGGACCAGTTGGATATCGCCCTGGTCGATCACCAGGGTGGCTTCCAGGTCATGGGGATCGCCAATCAAGCACAGCAAGTCATCTTCGCCGAGCAGAGCCCCCAGATTTTCTTCGTCCAGCGGCGAACCGGTCCAGTTCGGCAGCCGGTCCTCTTCACCGGGCTGGGGTTCTTTCCGCGGCGGGGGGAGGACCACGCCGTCTCGCTTGGCTCGGATCGTCAAGCGTTCGATCTCATCCTCGGCTTTGCTTCGCGAGTCGGCTAGCGAAACGATCAGCCGCTGCTGAGCCGGTTGCTGCCCCGTCGCGGCCTCGCGATCGTTGTGGAAGAGTCGCTCGAGCGTCCGCATCCGCTCGAACGCCAACCGCTCCTCGCCGCGCAACTCGGCCACGCGAATCTGCAGGTCGACGTTTTCCAAGCGAGCGAGCACATCACCCTCGCGGACAACCTGGCCCGGCTTCACGGTCTCCACGATCCGTCCTCGCGTCCCCGCATAAACGCGCGAAGCCTGTGCCGGGCGAACCTCGAACGCACAATCGATGTGGTGAGGCAGCGGCACGTAGCAGACGGCCAACACGACCGCGCCGACGAGTCCCAGCGTCATCGCCAAACGGCCCTTTTTCACCTTCTGCAACCTCCCAGGAGTGCGGACAAATTGAATCGTCTTCCAGATCGGCTGGCCGATCAATCCAGCAAACCCTGCCAGTGCGATCGTGCGGCCCAGTACCGCCAATCCGTAGGGTTCCAAAACTTTGATCACGAACCAGCAGATCGAAAACACCACGACCCAGCGGTAGATCACCGAAGCGACGGTATAGAGACCGAACATCAAACGGTTGCGACGCGGCAGGAACGGGTCGTCCTGCAACTCCATTCCCAAGCAAGTCTGCTGAAACCAACGCTTGAGAATTTCCGTGCTTTTCTGGCGGAGATTCGGAATCTCCAAAATGTCCATCAAGATGTAATAACCGTCGAACCTCAGCAGCGGGTTGCCGTTGACGACGATCGTGCTGACCGCATTCAAAAACATCATGTTCAAGCAGAGGTCATTCAGCAGCCCCGGCTCGCTAAACCACCACAAGAAGGTGGCGATCGAGGCCAGAATCATTTCCACATAAATCCCGCCGGCACCGATCCAGACGCGTTTCCACTTATTGGGAAGCATCCACGAGTCAGAGACGTTGCAATACAGGCAAGGCGTGAAGACGAGCAGCATGAATCCCAATTCGTGGCACTCGCCGCCAAACTTCTTACAACTCAGACCGTGGCCGAGCTCGTGCAGAACTTTCACGAATGCCATCGTCGCCGCGAGATACAGCCAACGGTCGGCGGCAAAAAACTGCTGGAACGTGGGCAGCTTTTCGTAGAACGTGTCGAACTGCGTGGCGATCAGCAGCCCGGCGGAGAGGAATAGCAGAACGAAACCGATCAATGCCGGGATCGTGAACATCCACCCAAACCAGGGCAGCAAACGATTTAGAAATCGCTCGGGGTCCACGCCGCGAAATCGCAGCGCAAAAATGTTCGCCGCGCGCCCGAGCAACTCCTTCTGCTTTTTCTTGGCTCCACGTTTCTGCAGCGCTCGGCCTTGGCCGGGCGAATTGCTGATCACCAACCCGCTGCGGTGCAGCATGCCGATGAACTGCTGCAGGTCGCCGAAAGTGATTTTCTGGGGTGCGAAGCGGGCCTCAAAACCCTCCTTGATCTGATCGAGGCTGACGTGCCCGTCGAGCATTTGGAGGATGAAATACTCCTCCTCGTGGAACCGGTAGTACTGCAGCCCCACCGGCTCCTTGACGATCCAGTACCCGGTTCCCTGGTACTGATGCCGGCTGCTCCGCAGGTCGGGGCGTTTTCGCACCGACAGCGACCGCGATGAGCTGCTGACCAGACTTTCGGCAAGTGAAGTCATAGGGAGTCGGCCTTAGCGATTCGCGTTGCCAGCCGCGGCGGCTTGACCCACGTTGGGTTCAGGAATCCGGGAGTTGTCGATGCGGATCACCGGCACCATCCCCGGCTTGATCAACCAATCGTCGCCAACGCGTTTGTTCTCGAATTCGACCCACACGCGGCGGCGATTGCTGATGTCGACGTCGTTGCCGACGAAGCCCACCACGCCATTGATCCGCTCGGTTCGGCCGCCGCCGAGATTGAACTCCACCACCGCCGGCATTCCCGGCGTGACGAGCGAGTCGGGATCGACCGCCGAGACAGCTCCCTGAGCCCGCAGGCGGTCCATTTGCACCAGCTGGACGATCGGCGATCCCGGTTGCACCCACTCGCCGAGTTGGGCCACGCGGAGTTCGACAAAACCTCCGAACGGAGCCGTAATCTTGCGGCGGGCGACCTCCAGTTCGGCAAGCTCCCGCTCCGATTTCTTCGCCATGTACTGAGCCTGGGCGATTCGCTCGTTCAGTTCGGCAAGCTCGATCCGCAGTTTTGCGCGATTCGCTTCGAGCGCCTTGGCGCGAGCTTCCCAGGTCGGCGTCGCTCCCTGACGGGCCAGATCGGCGTAGGCCACCGCTTCCTCGCGAGCCAGCTCCTCGCTCTGCTCAGCATCGCGACGATTGATCGTGTTCAGCGCGTTCAGCTCGGCTTCCTTCTCTTGCGCCATGGTCAGCAACAGCGTCAGCTGCGCCTTCTGGTCGTCGATCACCGCCAGCGTCTGCCCCGCCTCGACCAAATCTCCCTCCTCGACTCCGATCGCCGTCAGCACCCCTTCGACCTGGGCCGGGACGCGGACGTTGTTGATCAGAATCACCATCGAGTTCTCCGTCTCGACATAGCCGGGCGACGACTCGGAGCCGGAGGCCGACGGAGCTCGAGCCGCCGAACGCTGAGTACCGTTTGGGCGAGCAGTGCCGTTCGAACGCGCAGTGCCATTCGGGCGCGGGGCCGCAGCCGGAGGAAGCGTGCCGGCCGCGGGGGGGACTCCGGGCGAAACCCGAGCGCCGGAAGCAGCCGGGTTGGAAGCAGCCGGGTTGGCAGCGGCGGCCGGAGGCAAACCGAAGGCGGGGAGCGGCGCGGCGGGCCGATCACCGCGAGCGGGACCATTGGCAGCAGGACCACTGGCAGCAGGCCCACTGGCATTAGGCGTACGGGACGATTGTCCGCGAGGCGCCGTATCCTGGCCCCCGGCGGTCAGAAGCCACGACGGTGCGGCGACCGCTGCGACGAGCAGAACAGTGAACAGTACCAGACGCGTGGATTTCATCTGTGAGCCCAAGGAGGTTGACTGAAGAAGAGAGGTCGATCGGCGGGAGAGAAGGAGGGGGGCGACTCAGAAGAAGAATGTGCAGAGCCATTCGTAGACTTCGTGGCCGAGGACGAATCCGGCGGCTCGCTTGCCGACCCGGACGTCGGCGATCACTTTGGCTCCCGGCCGTGGCCGCAGCATGCTCATCGAAGCGTCATCCGGATAAGCCTTCATGCGAACGACTTCGCCCTCGTCGGCGTCGGTTTGTGTGCGCTGCTCGATGCTGGCGATGTCGAGCCCCGCTTGCAGCGACTGATCCGGGTCGGTGGCGAGGATGAAGTCGACATCGAGCCCCTCATCGAGCCGCCCTTGGGCAGCCAATTCGGCGATCCGGTGCTCCAGGTGAGCCATCCGTTTGTCGGGCATTGCCAGCTTGAGGTGCATCGGCTGGGTGAGATCGGCCAGCTCCAACATCACCTGTCCGGTCACGATCGGCCGCGAGCGGAGCGTCTTTTCGAGATCCCAGGTCGTCACCATGCCGTCGATCGGCGCCCGGACGATCAGCTGGTCGGCCTGCATTTGCCGCAGGGCGATCGAATTTTCGAGCGTTTCGATCTGACCTTTCAGCTGCAGTTCTTCCCCTTGCAGCTTGACCGATTCACTCGGTTCGAGCCCCCGCGATGAGAGCTGGGCTTTAACGCTCAGCAGTTCCTCATCGGCGCGTGCGAGCTGTCCTTGCAGCTCCGAAATTTTGAGGTCGAGCTCGCGGTTCTGCAGCCGCAGCAGTTCCTGCCCGGCTTGGACCGTTTGTCCATGGTCGACCAGAACCTGGACGACTTCGCCATCGATCGGCGCGAAGATCTGGCGGCGGACATTCGGCTCGAGCGTACCGTTGGCTTCCAGTTCCAACTCGAGGGGCACGAAGACCGCGGCCAAGACCAGGACCGCCAGCAGCGCGACGACGGCCAGCGTTTTCGGGAGCGTGCGGGCCCGGACGATCCAGCTCGCACGGCCCAAGGCTCGCCAGAGCGGCATCAGGAACAGGTTGTCGTAGCGGAGCGAGTTGGCGATCGCGCGGGTGCCGTGCTCGTAAACCAGATTCACCCGGTTGTGAAAAATCTCCGGCGGGAGCGTGCTCTCGATCTGCTCGACAATCAAGGCGCCGATCGTGTCTCCGCGGTGGGCTCCATCGCGGTCGATCTCCCCAGCGGCACCGCCCGCTTCGGGTGCATCGCCGCGAACCGGCTCCCGCAACGGGAGCACGGCGATGTGGCGGCCGTACGATTGGTCGACGTATTCCTCGAGCGCTTCTTCAATCTGCGGCGGGAGATCCTCGGCCGTGCCGTCGTGCCAAAGCGGTTCGCCGGCAGCGACGACGCGGGTGGCCAATTTGTTCAGCGCGGCGACGATGTTCGAGCGATTCTCGATCGTGTCCTGGCCACTGATCGCTTGGACCTTGCACTTCCGCCCCTTGAGAATCGCCACGCTGACGCGGTCGCAACCGATCAGCCGTCGCCCCTCGTTGGCGACGATGTAGGCGGTTTCTTTCAGGTTGAGCGTTTCGTGCGACAGCCGGGCAAAGGTGTCGGCCTGCTGCCAGAGCAGCTGGCGGTCGGAGAAATGCGCCAGCCGCTCGTTCTTGAGCCACTCGCCGCCGAGCTCGGCCATCTGCTGCAAAAACCGCAGGTAGCCTTGCTGCGTCGCCGGGGCCGCGTCGGGGCGCTGAAAAACTTCGATCAGCCCCTCGATGTGCTTGTCGTGCTTGAGCGGAGCGAGGACCAGCAAGTACCGCGTGGGGTTGCCTTCCGCTTCGCCGTCGGTCGTCCCGCTGTAGGGCGGAACCAACAGCGATTGCCCGGCACCGGCGACCCGCCGCATCAGCCGGTTGTGCCGTGCCGCGTCGTCGCTCTCCTCCTGCAGCAGCGGCTCGCTGATATTGATCTGGTACTGCAGCCGCAGCTGACGGTCTTCGTCAAACACCCAGACCGCACCGCCGACGGCTGCCAGCGCCGTGATCACCCGCTGCAAGAACTGGGGATAGAACTCTTCGGCCGGCGCTCCGCCCTTGCTCAGCGCCGCGATCTCATTGACCAGAGTCCGGATCTGCTGCTTTGTCTCTTCGACCGTTTGCTGATTGACTGTCATCTACCGCTCGTTTCAGTCCGGACGAATGGGAATTCGCTTTTCGATCGCGTCCACCGTAAGTCCCCTGGGCCACTCGCGCCGACTTTCGGACCACGCTTTCGTCTTTTTCTGCCGCGCCGACAGCCGACGCTGACGGTTGTTTCGAAATTGTCGCCAGCCCACCGAGAGCACCCCGTCCTGGGGAGCCAGAAACCGGTGCCATGGTGGGCCGGTCGCCCGCCTGCCGCAGGTGCCGGTTCGACGAAGGGAACGGCGTAATGGTTCCCGCGAAAATCGGCATTTTGCCGACATTCCCAGCCTTTCCGAGGGGGTTTTATACTTTTAGTATAAGCCACAAGGAAACGCGAGCCGAAAAAGTGCCCGCTCCGGCCGGGCCCGATGGGCGGCCGCTACGAGAAGACGGGGAACTTCGTCGCCGCAGGGGAACTCGCCCCGCACCGCGGGCGTCAGAGCCCCAGTTCCCGCAGGCTCGGGCTCCCCGCAGGCTCGGGCTCCCTAACCGTTTTCGGGAACCGGGGGCTAGCGCCCGGCGGCTGATGAATAATCCGGGCTAGCGTCCGGCGGCTGATGAATAATCCGGGCTAGCGCCCGGCGGCTGATGGATAATCCGGATTCAGCATCCCGTAGGGGCTCAGCGCTCATTGCGGCAGGTCCCGCATCACCCGCGCGGAATTCCCCCGATCGTGGCAGTTGTGCGAACCGGGCGGGCAATCAGACTGAAGGGCGGCTCCCCCGCCCCAGGTGAAGGAAGAGGATGAACCACGCCGCTTTGGTCGAAACGCTCCGCCCCCTCCCACGCGTCGGCCGGGTGCGGATCGCTGCGCAAATCGATCGCCTTCGGCGGATCTGCGACGACACTCAGCCGCTCGAGACGTTCTTGGAAGAAGTGCTCGACGTGCTGCGTCGAGTGTTCGGGGCGGCTGCGGCGAGCGTCTGGTTTCGCACTTCCGAAGCGAGCACTCTGCAGCCCGCTTCGCGAATTGGCTTCGACTCGCTAGCTTTTTCCGCCGCCGAGCTCGCCTCGCTCGACGAAGCGGTGCTCGCGCTCTGCGATGCCTCCGAGCCGCTGGCCGAATGCTTTGAAGAGCTTCCGGCGGCAATGCTGGTCGGCCCGATCCATGGCCCCCGCGACTCCACTAGGCCGAGCGAATCGCCAGAGATGAGCGAAACGGCCAGGACGAGCGAAACGCCCGGGGCGGTTGGGGCGTTTCAATTGGTGATCACCGATATCCAGCCCAGCTGGGGTGACGATTGGGACCAGCACTCGTCGATCTATCTGCCGGCGCTCCGCAGCGTGCTCGTGGCACTCCAACCGGAGATGCTGCGGCGGATGCGGGTTTCGCACCTCTCGATCTCCGAAGCCCATCAGGGACTCGAGCGACTCGGCCAGCAGATCCACGGCATCCAGCGTTCGATTCGACTGGCGATCGAGCACCATCTGCAGCAGCACGCCGGAGCGACGTTCGGCTCGTTCGACGAGAACCTGCAGTTCCTCCGCAGCATCCACCAGCTGCTCGACGCGCACGGGCTCCGCGTCCGCTGCCCCGAATGTGGCCACCCCGCAATCCTTCGCTGTGCCCGCAACGCCTCGGTCCGCGCCGGCGTGTTCATGTTCGATCACTATCTGCCGAGCGGGCGGACGTTCCATGGCGGAGGAGCGGTGTTGCCGACGCTGCGGGTGGTGGCCAAACCGGAACGACGCAAGTCCACGCCGGGCGGCTGAGCAGCCATGAAGATTCTGAGTGGGGACGTTTTCGCCTTCCCACGAGGGGCTAAACTGCATGCACGCGCGTCGCTCCGCCATTGTCACCAGCCCCGCCCCGCTAACGCTAACGCCAACGCCAACGCCAGGAAATCCATGCCCTGCTCCAAGTCGATCGCTCTCGCCTTACTATTTCTGACTGCCTCCGCGGTGTCGGCTCAAGACAAGGCCGCCCAAGACAAGGCCGCCCAAGACACGGCCGCCCAAGACACGGCCGCCCAAGACGCACCGGCGAAGGGCGAGGCGACCGCCGCGTCTTCGCAAACCGATATCGTTCGCTCGCTGCAAGAGCAGGCTGTTACCGCCGCCAAGGCCGACTGGGGCTACTGGGGTTTCGATCCGCAGCGATTCTCGACCTGGACGAACCACTCGAACCGACTGATCCCGGTGTACACCTTCGGCGTCTCGCTGGATGCCGTGCGGGAAGACGAGAACCCGTATCACTCGGAAGAGTCGCTGCGAAAGCTGTACGGTCGCGTTCCCGAAGGCACGCTCAATTCCGACGCCAAGTACTTCGACCAGACGAACATCTACGACTTGCAGCAACAGGCGATTCGCGAGGGCAAGCGGCACGTCATCCTGATCGTTTTCGACGGCATGGACTGGCAGACCACGCAGGCCGCTGCGATTCAGGCCACCGGACGCGTGGCCTACACCGAAGGAGCCGGCACCGGATTGTCGTTCCAGGATTATGAGGGAGTCTCCAAAGATTTCGGCTACTTCGTCACCTCTCCCCACCGCGGGAAGAATAAGGTTGACGTGGATGCCCAGTTGGTGCTCGATCCCGACGCGGACTCGACCGGCGGTTACGACCCGCGGCTCGGCGGCGACGCGCCGTGGGCAACTCCCCCCAGCCGAGATTACTTGATCGGTCTCGATCGCACCCAGCCGCATACGGTCACCGACTCGGCCAGCTCGGCCACCTCGATGACCTCCGGCATCAAAACCTATAACGCGGCGATCAACGTGGCCGCCGACGGAACGCAAGTCGAACCAATCGCCCGCACCTTGCAGCGGGAACGAGGATTTGCGATTGGTCTGGTCAGCAGTGTGCCGAATAGCCACGCGACTCCGGCCAGCGGATACGCGAACAACGTCAGCCGCAACGACTACCAGGACATTTCCCGCGACCAAATTGGTTTGCCGTCGGTGGCCCACCGTAGCAAGCCGCTGCCGGGAGCGGATGTCGTGCTCGGTGGTGGCTGGGGAGAAACGAAGGACAAAGATGCAGGACAGGGAACCAACTATGTTCCGGGCAACAAGTTCATCTCGATGGCCGATGTCCGCCGCGTGAGCCTGGAAGAGGGTGGGCCGTATGTGACCGTCGAGCGGACGGCCGGGCGCGACGGCAGTGAAGTGCTCGCCAAAGCAGCCGCCGAAGCGCGGGCTGGCAACCACCGGCTGTTGGGGATCTTTGGTGCCAGCGGAGGAAACCTCCCCTTCCAGACCGCTGATGGTTCGTACAACCCGACGTACGACGTCACCGGCTCTGATACCTACAGCGAAGCGGACATCACCGAGAATCCGACGCTGGCCGAAATGACCCGCGCCGCACTTTCGGTGCTGGAGAAAGATCCAGAAGGTTTTTGGTTGCTGGTCGAAGCGGGCGACGTCGACTGGGCGAATCACGCCAACAACATCGACAATGCGATCGGTGCGGTGCACAGCGGTGCCGATGCCTTCACGGCGGTCACCGAATGGGTCGAAGCGAACGACGCTTGGGACTCGACCGCCGTGATCCTGACCGCCGACCACGGCCATTACTTCCACCTGACCCGCCCCGAAGCGCTGCTCGGCGAGTGACGCAAAAGAATCAGCCGCCACGCGCTAGCGTCCGGTTTTCCCGGCGCTTGCGGGAACCGTGGGCTAGCGCCCGGCGGCTGATGAGCAGTTCGGGCTCGCGCTCGGCGAGTGACGCAAAAGAATCAGCCGCCACGCGCTAGCGTCCGGTTTTCCCGGCGCTTGTGGAAACCGTGGGCTAGCGCCCGGCGGCTGATGAGCAGTTCGGGCTCGCGCTCGGCGGCTGACAGAATGTTCGAGCGGCGTCCTTAGTTGTCCCGCTCTCCGGCTCGCTCTCGGTCTTCGAACGTGCGGGCCAGCGACTTCGCCATCTCGAGGTGCCCTTGGGTAGCCTCCATCCCCTGCTCGACGACCTGCTGGAATTCGGGCGTGCCCTTGCCTTGCATCGCCTGCAGCTTCGCCAACATCTCCGTGTGGGCGATGATCTGTTGGCCGAGATAGCCCATGTCGAAGTCCTGCCCTTCGTAGTTCGAGAGCATCTCCTTAGTCATCTCGAGATTCCGCTGGGCGGCATCGCGGATGATTGGCATCAAGGCGACCTGGGCGCCGGGCCCGTCCCCTCGCAGCGGGCGACCGGCGGCAGACTGCTGCCGCTCGGCACGAGCTTCTCGTTGACGCTCACCGGCCGCCTCGAGCCGCTGACGGTTGCGGTTGCCCGCGGCCATCTGCGGATTGAACGGTTCGAGCTTTTGTTGGTACTCGGTGTGCGCCCGCACCATCTTCTGCGCGAACTGGCGAACCTGCTCGTTGTTCGACTTTTGCGCAGCGAGCTGACCGAGTTCGATCTCCATGTGGTTGCCCAGCGCAATCAGTGTCGCCAACTGGCTAACTCCCCGATTCGCCGCGGCCTCTTCACGGCCTGCCCGGTTGGGCCGCTGCTCATCGGCCTGAGCGCGGGCTTCAACCACCTCGTTCTGCTGGCTCCAAGCCAAGGAAGCGGGAGCCAGTGCCACCACACACGCCGCCGCCACATTAAACATCCGTCTCATCATTTGACCCTTAAAAAACAGACCGACCGGGGGAGGACCAACACCGACAATCGTGCTGGTCGATTGGCTCGCTGGCGAAGCAAACGGCATTCCCGCTCGAGGCGATCCGAGCCGGGGCGACAACCGCGAATCACAGGATTGGTGGGCACGGAAGGACACGAAAATGCACGGAAAGGAAAGCGACCGCGGATAGCACCAAGAACGCGGATAAAGAGAAAGTTCGAAAACGAACGATCCGTGTTATCTGCGCTAGCCGCGGTTCAACCTCCATCCCTGTTTTCGAAGCACCACTTTCAGATTTCACACCTGAAATCTCAGCTTTCCGCCGGCGGTCGGGTGCCGGTGCCCCCCGAGGTGCTGCCGCTGGAGCTTTGGTCTTCAGCGTTGGGTCCGGCAGCGTTCGGTCCGGCAGCGTTCGGTCCGGCAGCGGGTTTGCTGCCTGCAGTTCCCTCGCTCGCTTCGAGCACCTGCTTGAGTTTTTCCAGATCCTCGCAAACTTGTTGCTCCAGGCCGCTGCCGAGCCACGAGGCGACTGCTTCCCCGGCCTTGCCCGCCGGTGGGTTGTACTTCATCGAGACTCGCACGATCGTCGCCCCGTCCGGTCCGGAGGATTCGAAGTGAACGCTGCCGGCAGTTTGCACGTCACCGCCGGGAAGCGACCGCCAGGCGATCATCTCGCCGCTGCGTTCGTTAAAGATTTCCGCATCCCACTGGACCTGCACTCCGAGCGGTCCTTCGGCGACCCAGTGCGAGCGCCGCGAATCGATCGCGTCGACGCTTTTGAGGTGCCGCATGAACTGGGGCAAATTTTCCACATCGCGCCAGAAGGCGAAGACTTGCTCCGGCGCGCGGCGGATCTTGATCTCTTCCTCGACCCGCACTCCCTGCTGTGCCGGCACACCGGCGTGCGGATGGTACTCGGCCGTGTCGATCCCCAGCATCTCGTAGCCGTAGCAATGCCCGGTGAGCCCGCGGTAGAGCAGACACGCTCCGGCCCCGGCGGCGACGTAGCCGGCCGTCTTGCCGCGGAGCAAGCCGAACACGGTCAGCAGGCCTCCGACAGCCGTCGAAGCCCACCGCTCGGAATTGCTGATGTTTTGGGGCGGATTGAGGATTGCCGAGCGCCCGGGCAGGTGGCTGGACCAATCCTCCGCCCAGTGCGGCACCAGCGAGTGGCCACCGCCGTGCTGCGTCTCCTGCGGTTGGCCACCAGCGTGTAGAGCCGATGCGGATTCATTGGGGCTCGTCATCGTCTTCCGACTCCTGAAGGGGTTGGGCTTAGCTTTTTGCGTTCGCGACTGACGCTTCGTCCCCAGCTTTAGCAATTACCGCGCCGCGCGCTCCTGGCCCAGGCGTTCCCGGCCGCACGAGGAGATTTTTGCGTCGCTCCGTGAGGCACCACGCCAAATTAGTAGTTATCCTCTCTCGAGACCCCTCTCAGTTGCGGAGAACTCCCCATGCGGCCTACCAGGCTCCCCACCCGGCTCGCTTCCCGAGCCCCTGTTCGCCCCCTCCTGATCCTCCTCGCCGGAAGCCTCCTCTTCCTTTCGAGCCGAGGAACCGCGAACGAACCCACCGCTGACGACGCATCTGCGGACAACGCCCCGACCGGCCTGCAAGCCGGTGCGTACGCCCAGAACATCGATCCCGAGACGCTTCCGGTCTGGGTCAACGGCGGCTTTGTCGGCACGAAAGCCGATCGCATCCACGACCCGCTGCACGCCCGCTCGCTGGTCCTCAGCGACGGCCGCCACACGGTGGCGATCTGCGTCGTCGATAGCTGCGTGCTGCCGACCGAACTGATGGACGAGGCCAAGCGACTGGCGCACGAGAAAACGCAGATCCCGGTCGAGCACATCCTGATCTCGGCCACCCACACCCACTCGGCTCCCGCCTCCTATCCCGCCCACGGCACGCCCGTGCAGGAGGATTACGCGGCAGCCCTCCCGGCCAAGATCGCGCACGGCATCGCCACGGCGCACGAGCGATTGCAACCGGCCCGCGTGGGCTTCACGTCCGCCACCGCCGAGCGCTATATCCACTGCCGTCGCTGGCTGATGAAACCGGGAACCGCGCGGACCGAACGGTTCACCGGGCGGAGCGAGAACAAAGCGGTCATGAATCCTGGGCACGAGAATCCCAACCAGATCCGGCCGACCGCCGAAGTCGATCCCGAGATCCCGATCCTCTCGGTTCAAACGGCCGACGGAAAACCGCTCGCCGTCCTGGCCAGCTTCAATACCCATTACGCCGGCTCACCGGCGCTCTCGGCGGATTATTTTGGCGTCGTCTGCCGCGAGCTGGCCCAAAAACTCCGCCCGGACGATCCCTCCGCCTTCGTCGGACTGATGGCCAACGGCACCAGCGGCGACGCCAACTGCATCGACTTCAGCAAACCGCGGGAGCCGTTCACGCACCACGATGTCGGCCACTACGTCGCGGGCCTGATTCTCGAGCGACTGCCGCAGGTCGAGTACACGGCGGCCGCTCCGATCGACGCCGCCACGGCGACACTCACGGTCGACGCCCGCATGCCCTCGAGCGAAGAGCTGCAGGAGGCGAAACGCTACGTCAGCACCCGGCTCGGCGACCGCTTGCCGCAGAACGTCGAAGAGACCTACGCCCGCGACACGGTACTGCTGAGCGAGATGCCCACCACGCGGGAGCTTCCCTTGCAAGGAATCCGCATCGGCTCGCTGGCGATCGCCGCGAACCCCTGCGAGGCTTACAACGCGGTCGGCAAAGCGATCAAAGCCGCGAGCCCCTTCGCGATGACGATGAACATCGGACTGGCCAACGGCTTCAACGGCTACCTGCCCACCGCCGATCAGTTCTCCCTCGGTGGCTACACGACCTGGCGAGCCCGCACGAGCTGTCTGGAAGAAACGGCCGATTCCAAAGTCGTCGAAACGCTGGCTGGGCTGCTCAAGCAACTTGATTCCACTGAGCCCGCCGCCGCTGATCAGGCAGACGCTGAATCCGACTCGGCAGCCAAACAAGCGCCGACCGCCAAACAACCGCCGACCGCTCCGCTCAGCCCCGAAGCGAGCCTCGAGTGGTTCGAGCTCCCCGACGGCCAGTCGATCGAGCTGGTCGCGGCCGAACCGCAGGCGATCGATCCAGTCGCCTTCGCGTTCGACGACCGCGGCGATCTGTGGGTCGTCGAGATGAGCGATTACCCGACCGGGCCGCCGAATCCTGGCGACCCGCCGCTCAGCCGGATTCGGATCCTCCGCGACGAAGACCTCGACGGCCGCTACGAGTCGGCGAAAACATTCGCCGACCGGCTGTCGTTCGCCAACGGGCTGCAGCTCTGGCAAGACGGAGCGATCGTCACGGCCACCGGTCGCCTGCTGTTCCTCCGCGATACCGATGGCGATGGCGTCGCGGACGAGCAAGAGCTGTGGTTCGATGGGCTCGCCGACCAAAACCCGCAGCTCCGCGCGAACCATCCCTCGCTCGCCCTCGACAACTGGCTGTACATCGCCAACGGGCTGCGAACCGCCGCGGCGATCGACCGCACGGGCCAAGCAGCAGGCACGGGCCAAGCAGCAGGTACGGGGCAAGCGGCAGACGAGAACAGCGATCGGCTAGATCTCAGCGGTCGCGACATGCGGATCGACCTGCGGCCCGCGTTGTTCGGGGGAAGCGCCAGTGGCGGCCAAAGCGCCCCTGGGGGCAAAACCGGCAGCGGGCTGCATGCCGAAGCGATCACCGGTCCTTCGCAGTTCGGGCTGACCTGGGACCGCCTCGGCCGACGCTACTTCTGCACCAACCGCAATCCGTGCATCGAAGTCGCCATCGAGCAGCGGGACGCGGCCTTGAGCCCGCTCTCGGGCATCGTGCCGCTGACCCGCGACGTGGTCCCCGCCGGCGAGGCCTCGCAGGTCCATCCGCTGGTCCAGGCCTGGACGACTTCGAACCTCCACGCCGGCCAATTCACCGCCGCGTGCGGCGTGCTGGTGACGGCGACCGAGCGGATGCCGGCCGCACCACTCGGCCATGCTTTCACCTGTGAGCCGACCGGGCACCTGATCCACCGCCGCACGGTCAAACGCGAGGCGGCTCGCACGCAGGTAGTCGACGAGCCGGTCGATCGCGAGTGGCTGGCCAGCTACGACAACTGGTTCCGGCCGGTGAATCTCAGCGAAGGCCCCGACGGTGCGATCTACATCGCCGACATGTACCGGGCCGTGATCGAACACCCCGACTTCGTTCCCACCGAGCTGAAAAACCGCCCCGACGCGAGGTACGGTGATGACCGCGGCCGGATCTATCGGGCTGGGATTCTCGATGCAAAAGCCTCGGCCGAAATCTTCCGCTCGCTCCGCGAAAACCCCCTCCGGGACCGCGAGACGAGCGAGCTCGTCAGCCTGCTTGAACATCCGCACGAGTGGATGCGGGCGACCGCCGCTCGATTGTTGCTCGACCGCAAATCGCCGCAAGCCATCGCCGCTCTGGAGCAACTGGCCACGGGTTCCGATTCGCTCGACGGACGCCTGCGAGCCGCCCACCTGCTGGCTTTCTGGAGCGCGCTCGATGCCAAAGTGGTTGAGAGCTTCCTGGCTGCGAGCGACGCGCGGCTCCGTTCGACCGCCTGGCAACTCGTCCGCCAACAACCCGAACTGGCTGCCCCATTCGAAGAGGCAGCCGTCGCGGCACTCGCCTCCGAGGACTTGGACGAAGCACTGAACGCCGGTTGGTATTTGGCCAGCACGCAAGCCGCGGACGCTCCGCAGTCGGACTCTCAACCACAGCAATCCACCGCCTCGCGGCTGGAAAAATCAGTCTGGCTCGGCGTGCGTCATGCCGACGATCCCTACGTGCTGATGGCAGCCACCGCGGCTTGCAACGACCAGCTCGACGCCTGGTACGAACAGTGGCTGAACCACCTGAGCGGCGCCGAAGCCGCGCCGTCAGCGACGCTCGGGGCGGCCACTTGGGACACGGCCGAACGGCTCGCGAAGCGACTGGCTCCCCAGCCGTCGGAAGCCAGCAGCCGGATTCGCGAAAACCTGATTCGCTTTGCCACCGGGGCGGCATCGGGCGAGGCGACCGAAGCGAGTCGCCAGCGGTTGTGGTTGTCGGTCGCGATTGGCTGGGCCGACGGTGCCAAACGAGGCGAGCTGGCCGGCGCCGCGCCGCTGTGGGACTGGGTCTCGGCCCTCGCCGTGGAGACCGAGGCTCCCAAGGAAAACCGGCTGGCGGCTCTGCGGCTGCTCGGTCACGCTCCGCCGGAACTGGTCAAGACGCTCTTTCCGGAGCTGCCCGAAGAGCTCGAGGACAGCGTGCTCGCCGGAGCGGCCGTGACCGCTTGGTCGCGGCACACCGACGAGCGTCGGGCTCCGTGGCTGATCGATCGCTTCACGACGGCGACTCCGCGGGAACGGACCGCGATCTTCGACGCCATCATGGCCCGCTCCGATTCGCTCACCGCGCTCGTCGAGGCGCTCGAGGCGGGAGCGGTGAAGGTGCGTGACTTCGACGCCAGCCAAATCCAGCGGCTCGGGTCGTCGCGAAACGCCGAACTCAAACCGCGGATCACCAAGCTGCTGCAAGGTGCGGTCGACCCGAACCGCTCGGCGGTGCTGAAGAAGTACGCTGCGGCGCTGGACATCGAAGTCGACCCCCGACCAGGAGCCGCGCTGTTCGTCAAGCACTGTGCAGCCTGCCATCAGGTCGATGGCGTCGGGTTCCACGTCGGTCCCGATATCTCCGACTCGCGAACCCAGCAGCCGCTGCAGCTGTTGACGGCGATCCTCGATCCGAACCGAGCGATCGACAACCGCTACTTCCGCTACCTGGCGCTGACCGACGACGGCCGCGTGGTCGACGGAGTGCTGGCCGAGGAGACCGCCGACACGATCACGCTGATCCGGCAGAACGCCGAACGCGTGGTGATCGAGCGGGACGCGATCCTCGAACTGAAACCGGCGGGCGTGTCGCTGATGCCCGAAGGTCTCGAAGCCCAGATGACGCCCGAGGAGATGGCCCAGCTCGTCTCCTACATCAAGAACTGGCGCTACCTGAAGGACAACCCCGAAGGCATCGGCCTAAGCAGCGGGAAGTAGTTGAGGATTGGTTCGAAGCGAGATCGTCTCATCAACATCACCCTCCCCCCGGGAGGGTCGAGCGTCAGCGAGGGGAGGGAGAGCAATCCCTAACGATAGCCCCAAGTGAAACTCACCGTTGCGGAAGCCCTCCCCGCTCGTTCCTCGCGACCCTCCCGGGGGGAGGGTGATGAAGCGCCGTGAGAACCGGACGCTAGCGCGTGGCGGCTGATAACAATCGCCACCTCCCTTCCCCTACTCCCGCTCTCGCCGCAGCTCGGTGCTGCTGATGTCGTTGCGGAACTCGCTCGGCGGGACGTCCTCGCAAAGTTCGCGGATCACCTCGGGCAGTTTGAGCTGGCGGGGATCGGCAAACCGCTGGCCCATCTGCCGACCGAACAGCAGAAACCGGCAACCGGCTTTGGCGATTTGCTGCAAGGCTGCGTCGCGACGCCCGGGATCGTTGTCGTAAAAGCGAGGATCGGCCAAGCGGATTGCGGTGTCGGCACCGATCACAAAAACCGCTCCCGGAAAGAGCGCCGCCTTGTGATCGAAGCGGGGACTGCGGGTCAGCACTAGCGGCAACCCTCGAGCGGTGAACTGCTGCGCGCGGTCGGCGATCGTCAGATAGTCGAGCGGCGGCTTGTCGGCATTGGCGATCGACAGCTCAAACGTCACCGGCATCCCCAGACGCGCGGCGGCGATCTCCGCCATTTGCAGATGCCCTTCGTGCAGCGGATTGAAGCTGCCCGGAAACACGACCTGCCTGCGGAGCACCGGAGGTACCTTCCAAGTCCGTTCGCCCTCCTCTCCGCCTTCGCTTCCCACCGCTACGATCCTTCCTTCCGATAGATCCATCCACGCTTGCGAAGCGGCGTGCTCCCGCGCGACCGTGGGAAACGACGGCAGCGAGAGCCCCTCGACCGAAATCTCCAGCTCGCGCAGTGCGGCTGCGACCAGCTCAGCGACCCACGTCTCCTCCGCACCCCGGTCCGACTCGGCACGCCCAAAATCGGCCGCGAGCGTCAGCGACCGCGCCCCAGCGTGGACCGCCACGAACGCGCGATCGCGGCCGCGGCGAACCCGATCGGTCGCCAGCGCCGCGGTGCAGCCGACACCGGCGACCGCTCCCGAATTTTCACCCTCGGTAAACCTCCGGCCTCGCTGGTACGCAGCGACCGCCAACCGCAGCGCCGTCGCCTCCGAGCACGCTCCCTCAACCGGGCCGCCGACGTATTCTGCCAGCGCCGCCGGATGGTAGGGAACGCTCGCCTCGAGGACCACCCGCGAAGCTCCACTGCGGGCCAGCAGGAGCGGAATCACCCGGCTCCCACCGCCGGTCACCGCCAATACGACTTTGTAGGACATGAACCAGAGCCTAATCCAAATTGTTTATTAGCCGCCGGGCGGTAGCTCCCGGGTTCATCTACTTTTGAGCCGACGGCGCTAGCCGCGGGTTCCGCCGCGCTGCCGAACGGATTGAACTCGTGGCTAAACCCCGCTGCAGCGTAACGTTTTCCCACGGCGCGGAGCGAATTAGGCCCGAGGCTAGCGCCTACGGCTCAACGGAGAAGTGAAAGGGCGGGTTCGGCTCCCGAAGAGCCGTTGGCTTGTTGCGGTTTTCCCCCCTAATTACAATTGCCGCGACTCTCACCGGTGCTCGCCTCCACCCCCTTCCGCCCCCGAAGGACGCGCTTATGTGGATCTGCCGCTTCGCTTGGTTCACCGGTTCTCGACTCCTCGCTTCCCGCTTGCTCGCGGGACTCGGCCTGTTCCTCGCGCTGGCGATCACCGGTTGCTCGAGCCGCCAGGTGAGCGAGGGCGAGGGAGCGGCCGCCGAGACCCGCCGGATCATCATCCTGACCAACGGCCCCGACCCCTACTGGGATACCTGCGAAGCGGGTGCGAAAGCGGCGGCCGAAGAGTTGGGGCTGGCCGAGCAAGGTTTCGTGGTCGACTTCCAGCGTGGGGATTTCACCGACAAAAAACAGATCGACATGCTCAAGCAGTATGTCATCGCCTCGGACGTAGCGGCTGTGGGGATCTCGGTCTTCAATCCCGAAAGTCGCAATCTGGCGACCGAGCTGCGGAACTTGCAGCAGAAGGGAGTCCAGGTGATCACGCTCGACAGCGACCTAAACCGCGAGAAATTCCGCGACGCGCGATTCGCCTACCTCGGCACCGACAACATCATCGGCGGCCGTGAGCTGGGCCGGGCTGCCAAGGCGCTCAGCCCCGATGGTGCCGACTTCGCCTTCTTCGTCGGCGACCTCGGGCAAGCCAATGCCGTCGAGCGGATGAGCGGTTTCCTCCAGGGCGTCGGAGAAGACTCGGGCTTCAACGAACTCGCCAGACTCAGCGACGGCGGCGATCGTCCCAAGGCACGCAAGAACGTCGAAGACCTGCTCAACCAGCATCCCGAGTGCGACATGTTGGTCGGGATCTGGGCCTACAACACGCCGCAGATCATGAACGTCGTCGAGGATCGTGGGATTCGCGACAAAACCAAAGTCGTCTGCTTCGACGCAGCCCAGGACAGCATCCGCGGGATGGCGCAGGGGAGCGTGGACGTGATGGTCGTCCAGAATCCCTATCAAATGGGCGGTGAGAGCGTGAAGTTGATGCACGCGCTGGTCACCGACGACCAATCGACCGTCGACGCAATGTTCCCGAGCTACGCCCAAGAAGGCGAAGCCGATATTTATCGCACCGAGCTGCGAGTCGTGGCCCCCGACGAGGGTTCGCCGCTGACGGAAGAATTGTTCGAGGAGTCGACCGTCTTCTTCACGAATTCCCAGTTCCAAGCATGGCTCAAAGAGCGCGGCTTGATCAGCTCGTGAGCCATAGTCGCTCCGTCGTTCGTTAGTCGCCCCATCAGCCGCCGGGCGCTAGCCCCCGGTTCCCAAAAACGCGGCGAGAACCGGACGCTAGCGCGTGGCGGCTGATGTATCCGCCCCTCCGCTCCCAGCACCCACCGCACCGCCCGTGTCCGAATTCCTCCGCAAGTTCCGCAACGAAGTCGGGTTGCTCGGAGCGATTCTGTTGGTGTTGTCGGTCACGGCGATTTTCAGCGATGCCTACCACGATGCGTTTACGCTCCGGTTGACCGCCCGAGCGATTGCCCGCGACGCGGCCCTGGTCGGAATCTTCGCCCTCGGCGCCGCGGTGGTCATCATCTCCGGCGGCATCGATCTCTCGAGCGGCTCGGTGATCGCCCTCAGCGGAACGTTGTTCTTCGGCTTCATCGTGCTGCTGGCCCCGGACGATCTGTCGACGCGGTGGCCGAGCGACTCGGCGCGGCACTTTCCCGACACGGCGAATCTAGCCTTCTGGATACCGGCGGCGGCATTCGTGCTGACGATGTTCGCCGCCTTTCTCGTCGGCAGCTTTCACGCCTGGCTGATCACCGTCCTGCGTTTGCCCCCGTTCGTCGCCACGCTAGCGTCGCTGGTGGGGCTCCGATCGCTGGCCCGCTTGCTGGTCCAAGACATCACCGACGTTCGCTTCGGCCAGCGGCAATCGACGATCACGATCGCCGACGAGACGCTGACCTCGATCAGCCAGCACAACTGGTGGGTGCCGTGCCTGGTGTGGTTGGTGGTCGGCGTGGGGCTCTGGATTTTGCTCAGCCGCACGGTGCTCGGACGACACATCTACGCGATGGGAGGCAACGAAGAGGCGGCGCGGCTGAGCGGCATCCGAACCGACCGCCTCAAGTGGCTGGCCTATTGCATCAGCAGCATGACCGCCGGATTGGCCGGGATCTTGTACGCCTGCTACATCGGCACGACGAGTCCCTCGACCGACGGAATGGGTTATGAGCTGAACGCGATCGCCGCGGCGGTGGTGGGCGGATGCAGCCTGACCGGTGGCGTGGGCACGGTCGGCGGAGTCGTGTTGGGAACGATCTTCCTGCGGTCGGTCATCGACTCGGTCGCCAAGCTGTTCAAGAGCCAGCCCGATCTGTTCGAAGGCCTGGTCGTCGGAATGCTGGTCGTGTTCGCCGTCGCGTTTAATGAACTCCGCGGGGCGGGGACGAAGAAGGCGTTCTTCCCCGGACTGCTCGGCTGGGTCAGCGTCGTGGTGGTCAGCGGGCTGCTGGGGATTATCGCCGCCGTGACGATCAGCGAAGACAAACTCCGCACCGGCTTGATGGTCGGCGGTGCGGCGCTTGTGATGCTGACGCTCAAAGCCGTGCTCGAACGCGTCCAGGCCCGGCGCGCAGCGGTGAGGTGACGATCCCCGTGGCAGCCCCGTCCCCCGAGCCGACTTCCGCTTCGTTGCCGCCCGCTTCGATGCTGCCCCCTTCGATATTGCCTGCCGATTCGCGGCCGGTGATCGCTTTCCACGGCGTGACGAAAAAATTCCCCGGCGTCGTCGCCCTCTCCGGTGTCACGTTCGACGTCCGCCAGGGCGAGTTCTATTCGATCTGTGGTGAGAACGGCGCGGGCAAAAGCACGCTGATGAAAATCCTCTCCGGCGTGATCACCGATTACGACGGCAGCCTCACGGTCCGCGGCGAGGAGGTTCGCTTTCGTGGGACGCGGGACGCGGAAGCGGCTGGGATCAGCATCATTCACCAAGAGCTGAATCTGGTTGAACAGCTTTCCGCGGCTGCCAATATTTTTCTCGGTCGCGAGTTGCGAGGCCGGTTGGGGTTTCGCGACGACGCGGCGATGCAGCGAGAGGCAGCCCACTGGTTCGCCCAGCTCGAGTGCGACGTGGATCCCCGCTGCCCAGTCCACCGGCTGCGGGTCGGCGATCAACAGCTGGTCGAGATCGCCAAGGCGCTTTCGCTGCGGTCGGACATCCTGATCATGGACGAGCCGACCAGTGCGCTGACCGAGTCGGAAGTGGCCCGCTTGTTCCGCGTGATCGATCGGCTTCGCACCGCGGGAGTCACGATCCTCTACATCTCGCACAAGATGGACGAGGTTTTTCGCCTGTCCGATCGCATTCTCGTACTCCGCGATGGGCAGGTGGTGAATGTCGAGCGCCGCGAGGAAACCACGCCGAGTCGGGTGACGCACCAGATGGTCGGCCGCGAGATCGAGACGGTCGCTCGTGAGGTGGATTCGCACCCGCCCGGCGCCCCCGTGCTGGAGGTCCGCAACCTTTCGCTTCGCCGACGCGGTCACGCCCGTCGCTGGCGATTGGAGCAAGTCTCCTTCACGCTCCGGCGGGGCGAGATCCTGGGGATTGCCGGGCTGATGGGAGCCGGTCGGACCGAGTTGCTCGAATGCCTGTTCGGAGCCAGCGAGGAACCGCCCGCAGGAGAAATCTGGCTCGACGGTCGCCGCGTTCACTTTGCCCATCCCTCCGAGGCGAAGCAGGCCGGGATCGCGCTGGTGACCGAGGACCGCAAGCGGCTCGGTCTGTTCGCGCACATGAGCGTCAAGGAGAACATGACCCTCTGCCACTTGCCCCAAGCGATGCCGCTGGGCTTCATCCAGGGTCGCAAGGAGCAAGCGCTGGCGGCTGAGCTGACGACGCAGTTAGGAGTGAAGACGGCGAGCACGGCGGCGCCGATCACCAGCCTCAGTGGCGGCAACCAGCAAAAGTGCATCATCGGCCGCTGGTTGCTGACCAGTCCCCAGGTCCTGCTGCTCGACGATCCGACGCGGGGGATCGACGTGGGAGCCAAAGCCGAGCTGTATCGGTTGATCGACGATCTCTGCCGCGATGGGCTGGCAATCCTGCTGACCTCCAGCGAACTCCCCGAGCTGCTCACCGTCTGCGACCGGATCCTCGTGCTCAGCGAAGGCCGCCTGACCGCCGAGTTCTCCCGCGCGGAAGCCACCGAGGAAAGGATCCTCGAAGCAGCGATGCGGTAGCCGACGCTGGAAAGCAAGTCTCTCTTGCGAACGATTTTGCTTCGTCCATCCACCACCCTCCCGCATCCGGAAGGGTGACGTAGCGGGGACTGTCGTGAGATGTAGTGGCCAAGAATAATAGACCGGCGACGCGTCTTGCCCCTCCCCAAGGATTCTTCTGCATGTCCCACTCGGTGGTCACCGATCCGCAGCCCCGCCTGAGCGATGACGACGTGCAAGCGATCGGTCGTCTGCGTGAGGTGTATGCCCAGCTTCGCCGCGAAATCGCCCGCGTGATCGTCGGCCAGCAGACGGTGGTCGAACAACTGGCGATCTGCCTGTTCGCGCGGCGGCACGCGTTGCTGATGGGCGTGCCGGGACTGGCCAAGACGCTGCTGGTCAGCAAGTTGGCCGAGACGATGTCGTTGAAATTCAGCCGCATTCAGTTCACTCCCGACCTGATGCCGATGGACATCACCGGCACGGATATTCTGCAGGACCAGGGAGACGGACGGCGCGCCTTTCAGTTCATCCACGGGCCCGTGTTCGCCAACATCGTGCTCGCCGACGAGATCAATCGGGCTCCACCGAAAACCCAAGCCGCTCTCCTCGAGGCGATGCAGGAACAGCGGGTGACGATCGTCGGCAAAACGTTCGAGTTGCCGCCGCCGTTCATGGTCCTGGCGACGCAGAACCCGGTCGAACAGGAAGGGACCTACCCGCTCCCCGAAGCGCAGCTCGATCGATTCATGTCGCTGATCGAACTCGGTTACCCTTCGGAGCATGAGGAGATCGAGATCGCGCGGTCGACAACCGGCGGCGCGCTGCCCGAGCTGACGCATCTGCTGACCGCCGAACAGATCCTCGGTTACCAGGCACTCGTCCGGCGCGTTCCGGTTCCCGACCACATCTATACCTACGCGGCCCGCCTGGTCCGCAAGACGCGTCCCGAAGGAGACTCGGCGCCGGCTTGGCTCAAACCGCTCGTCTCCTGGGGCGCCGGTCCGCGGGCGGTGCAGAACTTGATTCTCGGAGCGAAAGCCCGCGCGGCGCTGCTCGGTTCGTACATGGTCCGGTTGGAGGATGTCCAACACGTTTCCGAACCGGTGCTGACGCATCGTCTGATCACCACCTTTGCCGCCCAAGCCGAAGGGATCACCGCGAAGGATATCGTCCGGCGCTTGGTCTCGGAATCGAAAGACACGTAACCCAAATGATTTATCAGCCGCAACGCGCTAGCGTCCGGTTTCTGCGGAGCTTGCAAGAACCAGACGGCGAAGAGACTGACGATGTTTAAACACGGGCGTCCCCGGGAGTTCCTCGATCCGACAGTAATCGCACGCCTGGCCGGTTTGCCGCTCTTTGCCCGCCGGCCGATGCAGGGGAACGTCTCGGGGAAACATACCAGTCCCAATCGCGGGGCCAGCGTCGAATTCGCCGAGTATCGCAAGTACGTTCCGGGCGACGATCTGCGGCGGCTCGATTGGCGGGCCTATGGTCGCAGCGATCGGTTCTATGTCAAGGAATTCGAAGCCGACACGAATCTCCGCTGTTGCTTAGTACTGGATACCAGCGGATCGATGGGCTTTGGCTCCACCGGTCTCACAAAACTGGACTACGCTCGGCGGATCGTGGCAGCGCTCAGCTATTTGGCGATCCAGCAGGGAGACGCCGTCGGCTTGTCGTGCGTCGCCGGGGGAATCGTCACCAATCTCCCACCCCGCCGAAATCCCTCCCACCTGATGAGCCTCTTCGATACGCTCGAACAGACTCGAGCCGCTGGGGAAACGCAACTCGTCTCGGTGCTGCATGAATTGGCCGAGACGATTCGCCAGGCCGCGCTGGTGATCGTGATCTCCGACTTCTTCGTTGATCCCCAGCTTCTGCGAGCCTCGTTCGAGCATCTGCGGTTTCGCAAACACGACGTGTCCTTGTTTCAGTTGCTCGATCCGCTCGAGTTAGAATTTACGATCCAGCGTCCAACCCGCTTTCTTGACATGGAAGGGGGCTCGGCCATCTTCGCGGAGCCGAATCAGATCGCGGAGCGGTATCAGAAAGCCTTGCATGATTATCTCGACCGTCTGAAACAAGTCACCGTGGAAACCGGAGTCGATTACCACCGGATCCGTATCGACGAATCTTATGAGCAAGTCCTGATGCGTTTTCTGGTCGGACGCTCGCGCGGCAAGGGCGTGCGATGATTTTCTTACAGCCGTTGCTGCTGGCCGCGCTGCCGCTGCTCGCCCTGCCGATCATTATTCATTTGATCAACCAGCGGCGTTATCAGACGCTCCCCTGGGGAGCAATGATGTTTTTGCTGGCAGCCAATCGCATGTCGCGAGGATACGCCCGCCTTCGCCAGTGGCTGATTTTGCTGTTCCGCGCGGTCGTGATTGCTGCCCTGATCTTCGCGATCAGCCGTCCGCTAGCGAGCGGGTGGGTCGGAAGCGCGGTCGGTGGCGTCGCCGACACGACGATCGTGCTGCTCGACCGCTCCCCGTCGATGCAGCAACGCAGCGGCGGGTCGAACCTTTCAAAGCTGGAGACCGGGACCGCCCAGCTGGCCCGCTCCCTCGCGGCCCTCGGAACCCCGCGATATGTATTGATCGAAAGTGCGACCAATGCGGCTCGCGAACTGGAGTCGATCGATTCGCTACCTACGCTGTCTCAAGCCGGACCGACCGAAGCGGCAGCGGATGTGCCGGCGATGCTCCTCACGGCACTCGATTACATCCGCGCCAACAAAGTCGGCCGGACCGATCTCTGGATCTGTTCGGATTTGCGAGAGAATGATTGGAACCCGAATGATGCCCGCTGGCAGTCGCTCCGCGAAGCATTCGCCGCACTCGGTCCGCGGGTCCGTTTTCACCTCCTGGCATATCCCGCCCAGCCCGGGGACGGCCGAGCCGCAAAACACTCTCCCACGAACCACAGCATCCGGGTGACCGGTGTCCGCCGCCAGTCCGCACAATCCGGAGCCGAGCTCCGCGTTTCCTTGCAAGTGATGCGGACGGCAGCGGCAGAGTCTCAGCAGCCACTTCCGATCGAGTTCGAGATCGAAGGGGCCCGTTCGGTGCTGAGCGTCGAATGGGAAGGTCCAGTGTTTGAACTGGAAGAGCATTCGATTCCGCTCCCAGCGAACCTAACGCGGGGGCATGGCCGCGTCTCCATTCCGGCCGATGCCAACCCCGCGGACAACGACTTCTACTTCGTGTTCGACGCTCCACCACCGCGACACACGGTGATCGTCTCGGACGACCCAGCCGCGGCCGAGCCGCTGGAGCTCGCTGCACGGATCGCTCCGGCGGCCGACGTCACCAGCACCGCCGAACGGATCGACCGCACGCGATTGGCAACGATCGCTTGGGAACGCGTGGCGCTGCTGCTCTGGCACGGCCCGCTACCCCGTGCCGAGCAAGCTGAACTGGTCGAATCGTTTGTCGCCAGCGGCGGACAGGTGATCTTTTTTCCTCCCCTCGTCGCGGGTCCGGAGACGGCGTTCGGCGTCCGCTGGCAAGATTGGCACGAGTCGCCCGAGCCGCTCTCGGTTCGCTCGTGGCGGGGCGATGGCGACTTGCTCCGCAACACGCTCAGCGGCCAATCGCTGAGCGTCGGCCAGCTCGAGATCCGCGGATACAGCAGCCTCGAAGGGGAGGCGACCGAGTTGGCGACCCTGGAGAACAGCGCGCCGCTGCTGGTCCGCGCCGCCACGCCCCGCGGAGGTGCGTACTTCTGGACGACCACGCCTCACGAAAAACATTCGACGCTGGCCCGCGACGGCGTGGTGCTGTACGTCACGCTGCAGCGCGCCGCGGCAGCCGGAGCCGAAGCACTCTCGAGCGTCGCGGAGCGAACCGCGGGTCCGCTCGCGACGCCGACAGGACCCGACGCGACACTCCCACCAGCAGAAGCGTGGGCGCAGCTCGCCGGCCCCGCCGACGCCCTTTCCTCCGAGTATCCCGTTCGCGCAGGAGTCTACGCCCACGACGATCGGTTGTGGGCGGTCAACCGAGCGAGCAGCGAAGACCGCGGCGGAGTGCTCAGCGACGAGCGGCTGGCGACTCTGTTTGGTGGACTCCCGCTGCAACGCGTCGATGACCGGGCGGGCAATCTGCAGTCGCTCGTGCAAGAGGTGTGGCGAGTCTTTCTCATGGGCATGATGGCAGCGATGGTCATCGAAGCGGCCCTCTGCCTTCCCTCCCGGTCGCAGAGTGGAGGGAGCGCGGCATGAATCTCTCCCGTTCGCTGCAGTGGGCCTGGACGCCCTGGACGCTGCTGTTCTCCGTGCTCGCCTTGGCGATCGCCGCTGTGCTTTCCTGGCTCGCCTGGAAGCGGAGCGGATATCGCCGTTCGATCCTGGGGCTCGAGCTCGTCCGGCTCGCGCTGCTGGCCACCGCAGCCCTCTTGCTCAACGGGCCGGAATGGATCGAGGAGTATCGCCCGGCGAGCAAGCCGACGGTCGTCGTCTTATGGGACGATTCGCCGAGCATGGAGACGCGGGATGTGGTCGCAGAAACCTCTGGCGGCGCGTCGGGCGCTGGCGGTGGCTCTGGCACGGCGGCGGGCCCGCCCCTGTCGCGCCGCGAAGCTCTCGCGCCGCTGACCGATTCCGCGGCGTGGCAAACGCTCGACGAAGACGCAGACGTCGTCGTGCAGCGGATCGCCGCGAGTGGGCAAGGGACTGACCTGTCAGAGCCGCTCTCAAAGGTCGCCGAGGCTCATGAAAACTTGATCGGCGTCGTGCTCGCCTCCGATGGCGATTGGAACGCAGGAGCGCCGCCGGTCGGTGCCGCGAGCCGACTGCGGGCGCGTGGCGTCCCCGTATTCGCGATCCCGGTCGGCAGCACGACGCGTCTGCCCGATCTGGAACTGGTCAGTTTCGACGTCCCCACGTTTGCTGTGCAGGGCAAAAGCGTTCGCATTCCCTTCACCATCGACAGCTCGCTACCCCGCGATTACGCCACGACCGTGACGCTCCGCAGTCCAGGTGGCAAGGCAGTGGAGAAGCAAATTCGGATCGCTGCAATGGGGCGGACGAGCGAGGCGATCGTTTGGGAACCGGGAGAACTGGGCGAGGCGACGTTGACGCTCGAAGTTCCCAGTCATGCCGAAGAGATCCTCAGCGACAACAACCGAGTCACCGCTCCGATCTCGGTACGCGAAGAAAAGCTGCGAGTTCTGATCGTCGAATCGTACCCGCGGTGGGAGTATCGCTACCTGAGAAATGCACTCTCGCGAGATCCCGGTGTGGAGGTTTCGTGCTTGCTCTTTCACCCGGGGCTGAGCCGGGTCGGCGGCGGCAGCATCGACTACATCCAGCGCTTCCCCGAAGGGAAAGACGAGCTGGCCGAGTACGACGTGGTGTTCCTCGGCGACGTGGGGATCGATGACGAGCAGTTGACCGTCGAACAGTGCTCACTCGTCAAAGGTTTGGTCGAGCATCAAGCGAGCGGCTTGGTCTTTCTGCCCGGCTGGCAAGGCCGCCAGTTCAGCTTGCTGGAAACCGAGCTGCAGGATTTGTATCCGGTGGTCTTGGACGAGACGCAGCCCGGCGGCTGGGGCTCGCGAACCCCTCAGCAATTCGAGCTGACCGAGTCGGGGCGGCGGAGCCTGCTGACGAAATTGGCCGACACTCACGACGAGAATGTCGCGGTCTGGGAATCGCTTCCCGGCTTTCAGTGGTACGCCCCGGTCCGTCGAGCCAAGGCGGGGACCGAGGTGTTGAGCGTGCATCGGGAGGTGAGCAACCAGTACGGGCGGCTGCCGTTGCTGGTCACGCGAAAGTTCGGTGCCGGCAAGGTGTTGTTCATGGGGACCGATGGAGCGTGGCGGTGGCGGAAAGGCGTGGAAGACCTCTACCACTACCGTTTCTGGGGTCAGGTCGTTCGGTGGATGGCCTACCAGCGCAACATGGCGGCCGGCGAATCGATGCGGTTGTACTATTCGCCCGAACAGCCGCAGGTTCGGCAGACGATCACGTTCAACGCCAACGTGATGGACTCGAGCGGCGAACCGCTCGCCGCAGGAGACGTCACGGCCCGCGTGGTCGCTCCCTCGGGTGCGGCGGAGACGATCCGGTTTCACCATACGGGCGAAGCCTGGGGAGCTTTTGCGGGACGCTACACCGCCGAGGAACCGGGCAACCACGCCGTGACGCTGCATTGCCAGCAGACCCAAGCCTCGCTCGAAGCCACCCTGTTCGTCCAAGGGGCACCGCTCGAGCAGGTCGGCAAACCGGCGCGGCCCGAGGTTTTGGAAGAAATCACTCGCGTGACTCGCGGCAAAGTCGTCGCACTCGATAAAGTGGAGGAGGTCGCTCGCTCGCTGGCCGCTTTGCCCGCTCCACCGGCGTCGGTCCGCCGCGTCCAGCTGTGGAGTCATCCGGCGGTGGCCGGCGTGATCATCGCGCTGCTGGGATTGTTCTGGGTCGGACGCAAAATCGTGGGACTGGTTTAAAGCATGGACAGGCACCCGGGCGACGGGCTCGACCCACTGCGGGTCCCCGACTCACTGCAGCGACAACTGTTCGCTTACCGCCGCCGCGTTCGCTTCACCAAGATGGCCGAAGCGATTGCGATCGCAGCGGCCGCATGGCTCGGCGGGTTTCTCGCCGTGTACGGGATCGACCGACTGCTCGACACGCCGGCCGTCATCCGTGGGGGCGTTCTGCTCGCCTCGCTCGCGGCGACCGCAATCATCCCTTGGTTTCTTCACCGCTGGGTGTGGCGTCAAAGCGATCTCGAACAACTGGCTCGGCTCCTCCGCCGTCAGCTGCCTCGCGTGGGCGAACCCTTGCTCGGCGTGATCGAATTGACGCGCAACTCCGCCGAGCAGTCCCGCTCGCTCGCTCTCTGCCAAGCGGCGATGCGGCAGGTGGCCAGCGATGCCAAAGGGCAAGACTTCCTCCAGGCAGTACCGACATCGCGGCACCGCTTGTGGAGCGGAGTGGCAGCATCCGCGGTCCTGGTCGTCGCGCTGCTCGGAGTGCTCTATCCAGCCGCGGCAGCCATCGCCGCGGTCCGCTTTGCCGCCCCCTGGAGCAAAACCCCTCGCTACACATTTACCGCGATCGATCCGCTTCCCCAGCCGTGGGTCGTGCCGCATGGCGAACCGACTACGCTTCGAATCGCACTCCAGAAATCCTCACCGTGGCAACCGCGGCAGGGAGAGTTGGTGGTCGATTCCCAACCGCCGATCACCGCCGAGCTCGAGAGGGGCCAGTACCGTTTTGCAGTTCCGCCTCAAATCGATTCCCAGTGGCTGACGGTCCGCATCGGCGACCTTTCGCAGCGAGTCCGCCTCGAGCCGATGCTGCGTCCTTCGCTCGAGCAGATCGTGGCCGAAGTCACGCTCCCAGAATATCTTGACCGCAGCGAAAAGGTGCGGCAGGACGTCCGCGGCGGAGCTCTCCGCGTGGTCAAAGGGAGCGGCATCGAAGTGACCGCCACCGCCAACCGCCCGCTCGCCGCGGCCACCGTTCAGTCGGAAGAAACCCCGCCCGTCGCGATCCCTGTGCGTCAGCCGAACAAGCTGGCAAGCGGGCTGACTCGCTTCTCCCGATCCGGCAAGATGCGGCTGGACTGGCGCGACCACTGGGGGTTGGCCGCCAGCGAACCATTCGCGCTCGCCGTGACGGCTTTTGACGACGAAGCTCCGACGCTGATCTGCGAGGATCTGCCGCGGCAGGCAGTCGTCCTGCAATCCGAACTGCTGACGTTCAACGTCATCGCCAACGACGACTTTGGCATCCGCCGCGTCGGGCTCGCCTGGCGTCCGCTCCGTGAAGCCGAACCGTCGGCAGGGAACGATTCGCAGTCCCCTGATTCGCAGCCCACTGGCGGGGAACGAGTCTTGGCCGCGGGCGACAGCGACCGCGAAATACTCGAAGCGGCCGGGACGTTTTCGGCGGACTCGCTGGGGATCGAGCCACAGCCGATCGAATTGTTCGTCTGGGCCGAAGATTATTTGCCCGAGCGTCCCCGCACGTTCTCGCCTCCCCACGTGCTGTACGTCCTGACGCCCGACGAGCACGCGATCTGGATCAGCGAACAGCTCGCCAAATGGCATCGCCAAGCGCTCGAGGTCCGCGACCGCGAGTTGCAGTTGTACGAGGTCAACAAAGAGCTGCGTCAGCTCTCAGCGGCTGAACTCGACCAGCCCGAAACGCGGCAGCGGATCGACCGGCAAGCGACGGCCGAGCGGTCGAACGGGCGGCGGCTGGCGGACCTGAGCGACGTGGGCGAATCGCTACTCCGCTCCGCCGCGCGGAATCCGGAGCTCGGCGTCGGCCACCTCGATCGCTGGGCCGAAACGCTGCAGGTCCTCGAGGACGTCTCCGCCAACCGCATGCCGTCGGTGGCGGACCTGCTCAGCCGAGCCGCCCAAAGCGCAACCGTGCAAAGCGCAACCGTGCAAAACCGAACCGCTCAAAACCCAACCACGCAAAGCCCCACGGCGGGCAACTCCCGCGCGAACCCGTCGGCTGCGGCCGCGCCGGCGGCGGAACAAGCGGCCGAGGAGAAACCCGAGCCGCCGGCCGCGGCTCCGCGCGTGGTCGATGCCGAGTCGTCGCAACGCGGCCCCCACGAAGCGCTTCCTGCGGACCAGGCGAGTCTCGCGGACGAGCCGGAAGCGGCCGAGGAAAAACCTTCACCGCAGCCACTTCGGCTGCCGGGCACGACCGTCGCGGGATCGGGAACGTCGCGAGCCGCAGCCCCGCCGCCCGATGAGAGTTCCGATGAGAGTCCCGCTGAGAGTCCCGCTGAGAGTCCCGCTGAGAGTCCCGCTGAGAGTCCCGCTGAGAGTCCCGCTGAAGAGACGCTCGCCGAGGCGGTCAGCGAACAGGAGGAACTGCTCGCCGAGTTCAATCGGATCGCCGAAGAGCTGAACACGGTCCTGGCCAATCTCGAAGGGAGCACTCTGGTCAAACGGCTCAAGGCCGCCTCGCGAGCTCAAGACCGAATCGCCGGCCAGATCAGCGACCGCATCGGCTCCGCTTTCGGCCGCCCCGACTATCGGATCGACGAGGCGGTCCAAGACGAGCTGACGGAATTGGCGTCCGCAGAAGAGGCCAGCAGCCGCGAGCTGTCGATCATCATGGACGACCTGGCCGCCTACTTTCAGCGACGACGTTTTGCCCGCTTCCAATCGGTGCTCGACGAGATGCGGGAGGCGGATGTCGTGGGGGGACTGCGGCAGCTGGTTGAAGAGATTCCCGACGACCAGGGCCTGTCGCTCGCGCAGTGTGAATATTGGTCCGACACCCTCGACCGCTGGGCGGATGACCTGGTCGATCCCGCTTGCGATGGGTCGTGCCCGGGGAGCAAGTCACAAGAGAGTCTGCCTCCATCGGTCGTGCTGGAAGTGATGCAGATCCTCGAAGCCGAGATGAACCTCCGCGAAGAAACGCGCGTGGCCGAGCAAGCCGAGTCGGCTCAACAGCCCGCCGAGCACGAGGCCGAAGCCCGCCGTCTGGCCGCTTCGCAAACCGGGCTGGCCGAGCGGACCGGGGCGGTGAATGGGCAGATCAAAGAGCTGCCGGAGAGTGGAAAGCATTTTGCCGCCGAACTTGCGTTACTCTCCGAAGTCGAAATGGTGATGCGCGAGTCGGCCTCGATCCTACGGCGTCCGGAAACCGGAGCCCCGGCGATCGCAGCGGAGACCGAAGTGATCGAATTGCTGCTGCAGTCCAAGCGAATCAATCCGAAGTCGGGAGGCGGAGGTGGCTCGGCCCCCGGCGGCGGCGGAACGGGAACAACAGTCGACTCCGCCCTCGCCTTGGTCGGCGCGGGGATCAACGCCAAGGAGGTCCGAGAGTCGCGTGAAGTGCCGCAGATGACCGGCGAAACAGGCAGCAGCTTTCCCGAAGAGTTCCGTCACGGACTGGACGAATACTTCAACCGCCTCGAACACCGAGTCCCATGACCGCAGCTCTCTCATCTGCCGAGCCCTTTCTGCGGGCCCTTCCGCGCCGCCTCTTCGGCTTCGCGCCATGCATCGGACTGGCGGCCTGCCTCGTGCTGTCCTCACCGCGGGTCGCCGATGCGCAGTTCGACGACAATGATCCGATCTTCTCGGTGAAACCACCTGCCGCTGCGCCCGAGGAGGATCCAGGACCGGCGGTCGACATTCGCGGCGATGTGCGTCCGCTACTGGCAGTCGAACTTGGCTTGATTCGGCGAGTCTGCCAACCGACTCCCGCGCAGAAAAAACAGATCGCCGCGGCGGCGGACGAATGCCTCGACGCCCTCAACATGATCGCCGTGCTCAATCAAGGAGAGCAGGGGGGCGGATCCGAGATCGTCGCCGTCACCAGAAACGGTGTCCAGCTGACGGAACTGCCGCTCACACGGATCGAGCGAGAAATGGCCAAGGCTCTCCGCCCGATCCTCTCGCCCGAGCAGCATGCGGCTTACGTCGATGAAACCATCAAGCGAGCCGAATCGCGGCGACAGAGTGTGGTCTCCGTCGCAGTCCTGCTGATCGACCAGCAACTGATCCTGACCGACGAGCAGCGAGAAAGAATCACCGCGCGGCTACTCGACGAATGGCAAGAGGCAGCGGCGGTCCCGATTGAAATGTACATCTCCAACCCGCAGCACTTCCCCGACTTGCCCGGAAGCGTGATGCGTTCGGAGCTGGACCCCGAGCAAATGGTCGTTTGGGTATCGCTCAAAAAAACGCGATTTCCGTTCTATGTCGGACGCGCTGCGATGAATCCCTGGGAGGAGGAACTTCTTCCATGAATCGATCACGAACTCAGCTTGCATGCGGCGTCGTTCTGGCATTGAGCGTTTTCGCGCCATCCTCCGCCGCCGCTCAGAATGCGATCTCGCCGGCACAGTTCGAGTCGATGATTTTCCAACAATATGGCTCGGCCTCCCTGGTGCGAGAACGGTGGCAATTTTCGCTTAACCGGCAGATCCGCCGGATCCACCAGTCGATTCCACTGAGCGACGCCCAGCAGCAAGAATTGCGTCTGGCTGGCCAGGGCGATATTCAACGCTTCTTCAATCGTGTCGTCGCCGCCCAACATAAGTTTCAAGCACTCTCAGCCGACGAAGCGGATTTCAACGGGGCCTACAAAATTGCGGAGCCCCTGCAACGGGAGTTGGTCGCGGGACCGTTTGGCAATCAGTCGCTATTCGCCAAAGTCTTGGAAACCACGCTCGACGAATCCCAACGGAAGGTTCACGACGAGATCAAGGCTCTTCGCCGATATCAGCAGAAAGAGTTCTACGCGCGGATTTACCTTGCCAATCTGGAATCGAATTTACCGATCACCGACAAGCAGCGGGAATTGCTGGTGGAACTACTCGCCTCGCGTCTTGAAGATATGCCGCAGGGAAACCAGCTTCGCTTCGCATGGGTTGCCTATCACTTGAGTAGCATTTCCACAGAAAAGCTGGCGGAAATTTTTGACGCCGAGCAGATGGCTGCCCTGCAAAGAATCAAAGCGCTGCAAACGGACGCGGAGCAATTCCTGCGGCAACAAGGAGTGCTCGACGATGGGGCGGAATAGCAAGTCGCATTGGCGCACGTTAGCCCTGCGACTCCTGATCATCTTCGGCATCCTGGGCGTCACAATTCCCCCGGCCTGCGGTCAGCTTCCGGGGGAACAATTTGGCGAAGTGGTGCCTCGCGATATCCGCGAGATGTACGCCTTGGGCCTCCGGTACCTGGCGACCACGCAGCAGGAATCGGGAGATTGGCAGAACCAGTCCTACGGCGGCCCTGGAGTGACAGGGATGGCCGTGATGGCTTTTTTGGCTTCCGGCGAAGACCCCAACTTCGGCCTCCACAGCCACCATGTGCGCGGCGGACTGCGAAGCATCATCCGCAGTCAAGACGCCGAGACCGGAATCATCGGCGACAGCATGTACCACCACGGCTTCGCGATGCTCGCCCTGGCCGAAGCCTATGGAGCGGTGGATGACCGGAACCTCTGGTCCGGCGAGAATGCGGCGACAGGGAACGGGTCGCTGCGGAGCATCGGCGAATCGCTCGAGTTGGCCGTCCGCGGAGCGCTCACTTCGCAGAAGAAAAATCCCCACGGTGCGTGGCGTTACTCGCCCGACGCCTCCGATGCGGATACCTCGGTCAGCGGTGCGGTTCTGGTCGGACTGCTCGGCGCTCGCAACGCGGGAATCGAGGTCCCCGACGAAGCGATCGATCGGGCCATCGCGTACTACCGAAACATGACCAGCCCTTCCGGCCAGGTCGCCTACACCGGTGGCATCGCGGGAGGCGTCGACGAATCACCGGCTCGCATCTCCATCGCGAGTTTGGTGTATGCCATCGCCAAGCGGCGGGATTTGGATGAGTACCAGACGACGCTCGCCCAACTCACCGAACGGCTCGAGCAACCTGCCGGCACCTGGATTCAATACGCCCGCTACTACCAAGCTCAAGCTCTCTTTCAAGGAGATCCCACGGCCTGGGAGAAGTGGAATCAACAGCTCGCCCGCGAACTCAAAGAGGCCCAGCAGGAAGACGGGCACTTTACTGGTGAGTTCGGACCGGCGGTCGATACTTCGCTCTCGCTGCTCGCCCTTGCGCTGAACTACCGCTTCTTGCCAATCTACGAGCGATGATGCGAATCTCGATTCTCTTCGGAGCACTCTTCACGGCTGCCGTCGTCGCGGCACCGGTGCGTGCAGAAGGACCGGGCGCCGATGGGCCGCGAACCGACGTGGCGGAAGTCCTGAAACTCCACCGCGGTGACTTTGCCGCTGGCCGACTGGTCGACCATCCCCGCGGCGACGAACTGGCTTGGCAGCACCCCGCCTTCGACGGCAAATTCATCTTCCCCTTTCGGACCGTCACCAGTGCGACGTTTGCCGCTCCTGACAAAACCGCCAGCACCGGGGCGAGCCGCACCGGGGCGAGCCGTCACTGGGCTGGGGGAGATTTTTGCGCCGAGTTGACCAATGGGGATCGCTGGTATGGATCGGTCGCCGGCATCGACTCCGAGAGCCTGACGATCCGCTCTCGCGAACAGGGCACGCTGGCGATCGAACGCGAGCGACTGCGGCGACTGTTCCGCTGGGATGACGGACGGGCGATTGCTTATAGCGGCCCGGGTGCCCTCTCCGACTGGCAGCAGTCGGTGGGCGAGGGGCAACCCACCGAGGAGCAACCCATCGACGAGCAAAACGGCTGGCGCGACCAAGGCAGCGCGCTTCGCACCGACCGTGAGCTGGCGTCGATCTACGCCGACATTGGGCTTCCCCCGCAAGCCGAAATTCAGCTGGCTGTTTCGTGGACCGGCTCTCCGAACTTCGTCGTCGCCATTGGCGTCGACGACACCCCGGCATCGCTCCAGCACGCCCTGCGGCTGGAGGTCTGGAATCAAACGGTGGTCTTGGTCCGAGAAGCGGAGCAGACGGCGGACGTCGTAGCACTGGGCACGCTCGCGGAATTCGACGATCAGTTGAATCTCACGCTCACACTGGATCAGACGTCCGGCCGCACCGTCGTGCACGCCGCCTCGGGAAGGAAGCTGGGCGAGTTGCAATTGCGGGTGAACGCTCAGCCGGCGCTGCCGGGGATTCGATTTCAAAACATCTCCGGAAACATTCAACTCGATTCGCTGCAGGTGATCCGCGGTCCGTCGGGACCAGGCAGCACGCAGAGCGCGGAGCTGGCGAACCCCCGGTCCGATCGCGCGGACGCCGTGCGTTTTCAGCTTCGCGGTGGCGGCGCGGTCCGTGGCCGCTGGCTCCGCGCCGAAGCCGCGAGGTGGATCGTGGCTGACGAAGATCAGGAGCGGGTGATCGATCCGGCAGCCGTCGTGGCGATCGCTTTCCCAAACCCTGAGGCTTCCACTCGTGGCGCTACTACTCGCAACGCGTCGCAGGGGGGCCAACCCGACGACCGCCGTGGGCGACTGCGGGTGGTGACTTACAGCGGAATCCATGCGACCGGTAGCCTGCAGAAAGTCGAAGCCGGTGCGTTGTATCTCGAACCCGATGGAGTCGGTGGCGCGGTGCCACTCCGCGTGGCCGACCTGCGCCTGCTCGACACCGCCGCGGCCAGCACCGCCGCGTCTACCACCGGGCAGGCTACCACCGAGCGGGCTGGCACCGAGCGGGCCGGCACCGTCGATTCATCGGCTTCGCTTTGGACTCAGCCACGCGAGAACCGATCGTCTTCCGATCAATCGAGCGAGCGAAGCGATCCTGAATCCGCCGCCGACGAGGCTTCGCAAGCGAGCGGACGGATCGGACGGTTGGAATTGGTCGAGACGCGACTGCACGGCCGCTTGGTCGACGCCGAGGCGACCGAGGCAACGAGTGGGCTGCGATTCCAGCCGCTCGACTCGCTCAATTCGGCAGCGTTTCGTCCGCACGCTTCGGGACGGCTGGTCTACCGCGACCATCACTCCGAATCGCGGAGGTCCCGATCCCGTCCAGCTCCCGTCCCCCGGGCCCCCGCACCCGGCATGCCCGCACCCGGCATGCCCGCCGCGGGCGTGCCCGCCGCAGGAGTGGCCAATCCGGATCTGCTGGGGGCATTCGCCGGAGTCCTCGGCGGCTCGGAGTCCGGTCCGCCCCCACAACTGAGCGGGCCGCGTCTGCATCTCCGCTCCGGTGACGTCCTGCCGTGCGAGCTCAAGGAGATCGGCACCGCTGGCGTCGTCTTTGAATCGTCGGTCGTTGGAGCCACGGAGCTCCCGCACGAGTCGATCCGAGCGATCGCTTTAACCCCAGCCGACTTGGCAAATCTTGACGCGACGAAGCGGGAGCGGTTGTTGACCGTCCCACGGATGCGAAAAGCGACGCCTCCCTCGCACTTGATCATCTCCACCGACGGAGACTTCCTGCGGGGTCGGGTGCTCAGTCTCGATGCTCAAACGCTGCGGGTCGAGAATCGGTTGGAGACGATCGACATCCCTCGCCACGTCGTCTCCCAAATTCTCTGGTTCCACCCCGACGAGCTCGCCGATCCCGCAGCAAAGCCACAAACCGCAGCCCCCTCCGACTCGCCGCAGAACCTGCCGGCTCAGCAGGGGCTACGGGTTCAAGCGCTGCACCGCAGCGGCATGCGGCTGAGCTGCGAACCGCGGCAGGTCGGTGGTGGCGAGTTGATCGGCGAAAACCCGCAGCTCGGCCTCTGCCTGCTTCGCATCGCGGAGATCGATCAGCTTCGGATCGGAGACGCGATCGAAGCATCGCTCACCGACTCGCCCTATCACCCGTGGCGGTTGGTGCACGCCCCGGAACCCAAAGATCCGCAGGCCGCCGATTCGCTAGCGATGGGAGCCGGCGGTGTCGACTCACCGCTCGTTGGCACGGCGGCCCCCGAGTTCGACCTGGAATTGCTCTCCGGGGGAACTTTCCGGCTGAGCGAGCAGCGAGGCAAGGTGGTCGTGCTCGATTTCTGGGCGACCTGGTGCGGCCCCTGCGTCGAGTCGATGCCTGAGGTCGAAGCAGCGGTCGCGGCCTTTGCCGATCGGGGCGTGATCTTGGTCGCGGTCAATCTGCAGGAGGGGGCCGAGCAGATTCGCGGTGCCCTGGAGCGTCTGCAGCGGAGTCCCCCCGTGGCGCTCGACAGCGACGGGCTGGTCGCTTCGCTGTACCACGCCGTCGCGATTCCGCAAACCGTCGTGATCGACCGCGAAGGGCGCGTCATGCGGCTGTTCATCGGCGGCGGGCCGAAGCTCGGCGAGCACCTGCGAACGGCGCTCGAAGAAGCGACCGAAGAACCCTGAGGGGCGAGTGCGTTCATCAGCCGCAACGCGCTAGCGTCCGGTTTTCACGGCGCTTTCGGGTACTGTGGTTTAGCGCCCAAATCCATCACCCTCCCCCCGGGAGGGTCGGGCTCTTAGGCCCGGGGAGGGCCGGCTAATCTCTCCTCGCCCAGGGCTCTACGTCACGCGTCGCCCTCCCCGCTCGTCCCTCGCGACCCTCCCGCAAGCGGGAGGGTGATGAGATGCGTTGGCAAAACCACCAACCCCGACGCCTTCACTTACAGCAACGAATCGAGCAGCCGTCGCAGCTTTCGCAGCTCGACGCGGTGGTCGACTCCTTCCATCGGCGTGATGTGCACGCTCAGCGCCCGATCAAACTTCTCCCGTTCGAGCTGGGCGATCAGCTTGCCGTAGTCGACTTCCCCCTGACCGACGCTGACTTGGAAGACGTCCTTTTTGGAATCCCGCAGGTGGACGTGGTAGACGTACTTGAGGATTCGGTCGAGGCTCTTGCCTTGCGCCGGTCCGACCATGTAGACGCTCGGGTCGAGCGTGATCCCCAGCCCGTGCACGTTGTCGCAGAGGACCATCAGCGTGTCGGGATCCTCGCTGAGCCGGCCCAACTGGCTGCGGACCCCGACGCGGATCCCTTCGCTCTCGGCGATGTCGACCAGCTTCTGCAGGTGCTCGACCTCTTCGTTGAACGGCGTTCCCAGTTCGGCCGAGGGAACCGTCAACGTGACGACCTTGGAGGCTTTGGCGAAGCGGCAAATCTCTTTGAAGTCCGCGTAGTGCTGCTCTCCGCTGGAGGCGAGCTCGATGCTGTACGAGGAGATATCGAGGCGATGGCTGAAGCGGATCCGATGCATCGCCGCGTCGGGATCGGCCAGCAATTCGCTCGGCTTGTAATGACCACCTTCCTCGTGCAGGTCGATTTCGATCATCGTAAATTCGAGATCCGCCAACAGATCGATTGCCCCTTCGAGCGGCAGATCGGGCAAGCAAGCGGTCGACGCAGCAACGTACACGTCCATTCCTCCGTGACAGGTGGGGTCATTCAGGCGAGTCGCGTAGCTTAGCGATCCGGGGCCGGGAAGTGAACGGCAGTCGCCGGCCGAAGCGGAGCGAGTCGCAGGGGCGTTTTGCCGCCGATCTTCCCACGCTGCCCGTCCTTTCCCCCCGCCGCGTTTTAAAGCATCATTGCAGGGTCTCCGGCGTGGGCCGACGTGGAAGCAGATAGACACCTCCAACTCCCAGCAACAAAAAGGTTTTGAAGAGTCATGGCGGAGTTAAACATCCCCAGCAGCGACGCGTGCGAACTCGATTTCCTCTCGCTCGGCGCGCTCGTCCATCGGCTCGACCCGGGCGTCATTCCCTTCCGGCGGGCGACCTCCTTCGATGTCCACGTCTCGGGAGGCGAGTACAACGTCGCAGCGAACCTGGCCAGCTGCTTCGACCAGCGGACGGGGATCGCGACCGCGATGGTCAACAACGGGATCGGCGAGCTCGTCCAGAGCCGGGTCCGCGAAATGGGGGTCCGCCCGTTCTACAAGCACTTTGAACACGATGGGGTCCGCGGCCCGAACATCGCCACCGTCTACAGCGACCGCGGCCAGGGAGTTCGCCCGCCGATCGTGTTCTACAACCGGGCCAACGAAGCGGGCGGGATGCTCAAGCCGGGCGATTTCGACTGGAAGCAGATCTTCTCGGCCGGCGTGCGGTGGTTCCACTCGGGAGGGATTTTCGCCGCCCTCTCAGAAACGACGGCCGACGTCGTCGTCGAAGCGATGCAGGCCGCCAAGGCGAGCGGGGCGGTCACCTCGTTCGACCTCAACTACCGGGCGAAGCTGTGGGATACGATCGGCGGCCTGAAGCGGGGCCAGGAAATGATCGGGCGGATCGCCAAGCACGTCGACTGCATGATCGGCAACGAAGAGGACCTGCAGAAAGGGCTCGGCGTCCAAGGCCAAGATGTCGAAAGCCGCTCGAAGCTCGATCCCGAAGCGTTCTTTGGCATGATCGAGCAGGCGGTGGAAAAGTTCCCCAACATCAAGCTCGTCGCCACGACGCTCCGCGAAGTCCACTCGACCAACCGCCACAGCTGGGCGGCGGTCCTGTGGTACAACGGCCAGCGGTACGTCAGCCCCACGATCGAGCTCGACGTGATCGATCGCATCGGTGGCGGCGACGGCTTCTGCTCGGGGCTGATCTACAGCCTGCTCGATGGCCGCGCTCCCGAGCAAGCCCTCCGCCTCGGCTGGGCCCACGGCGCGCTGCTGACGACCTTCCCGGGCGACGTCAGCATGGCTCGGCTCCCCGAAGTCGAAGCCCTCGCCGCCGGCGGCTCCGCCCGAGTCCAGCGGTAAAGAACTCGTTTAACGGCAAGCCGAAGGCGACTGCTTTTCTCGATTCTTGAATCGTTTAACGGCAAGCCGAAGGCGACTGCTTTTCTCAATTCTTGAATCGTTTAACGGCAAGCCGAAGGCGACTGCTTTTTCTGCATCCGATTGATGCCCCGTTGCCTTCAGCACGCCGTTGAACGATTTCGAGGGCGGTTCGACTGAAGTATCATCCCCTGCCGCTTCCCACGAGGCTACAAAGGGAGGAAGAACGACACTTCGGCTCCAAGTCGCACCAGGAACGCCCGGGATGGTCCACGCATACCATGTGATCCTTCCCGTCTACGGATACTGGCTTCCCAACGATCCGCGTGGAGGCTGGTCGGAGGTGATCCGAAAATGGGAGTTAATCCATTTCGGCAACGCCAGCAAAACCCTCGAACGGCGTTTCCTGGAGGAACTTACGCCTCAAGAGTTGCGCGAACGTCAGGCTGCGAAAAAGCGACTTAAGTACCCAGCGGTCAGACTAACGGGCACACAGGCCGCTGCAATCGGTGGCGGGTTTGCCGAGAAAACCAGAAAAGGCAACTACACAATTTGGGCGTGTTCAATCCTCCCGGAGCACACTCATTTGGTGATCGCTCGCCGCACCTTCAAGGTCGAGCAGATGGTCAACCTTCTAAAAGGATCAGCTACGCGGCGACTGATCGACAGGTCGCTTCATCCACTCGCAGCGCATGCCAAAGAGGGCGAACGGCCCCCCAGGATGTGGGCTTCTCACGAGTGGAAAGTTTTCCTCGACTCAGAGGAAGCAATCGAAAATGCGATTCACTACGTACAAGAGAACCCTGTCAAGGAAGGCAAGCGCGAACAACATTGGTCGTTTGTGACCCCGTTTAGCGGGCTGCCGATCGGAAGCTGGGTTACCTACCACACCAATTGAAGCGTCTGTCACGACTATTTAGTGGCACTGAACCGCTGACTGTTCACGCTTCGTTAGGCCGGATTGAAACACAGTCGCCTTCGGCTTGCCGTTAAACGATCTGACCCTTAGCCTTCATCACCGTTGCTGAGCACGGCCATGAAGGCTTTTTGGCTGATCTCGACGTTGCCGACCGCCTTCATCCGCTTCTTGCCTTCTTTCTGCTTCTGCAGCAGCTTGCGCTTTCGCGTGATGTCGCCGCCGTAGCATTTCGCGGTCACGTTTTTCCGCATCGCCGGGACCGTTTCGCGTGCAATCACGCGGGAGCCGATCGCCGCCTGCACGGCGACTTCGAACATGTGCCGCGAGATCTCCTGCTTCAGCCGCTTGGCGACCGCTCGCCCGCGGCGGTCGGCGTCGCGGCGATCGCAGACGACGCTCAGCGCATCGACCCGGTTCCCGTTGACCAGGATATCCAGCCGCACCAAATCGGCCGGCTCGTAACCGACCATCTCGTAGTCGAGGGTCCCGTAGCCGCGAGTCGCACTCTTGATCTTGTCGTGCAGGTCGTAGATGACTTCCGCCAAGGGAATATCATAGGTCAGCATCGCGCGGAGCGGACCCAAATACTCCTGGCTCTTCTGAATCCCGCGGCGCTCCTGGCAGAGCTTCATCACCGCCCCGATAAACTCGGTCGGAACGACGATGTTGCACCGCACGATCGGCTGCCGGAACTCTTCGATGTCGCCCGGGTCGGGAACGTCCTGAGGCTTGTGGATCATCCGCGTCTCACCGCGCTTGTCCAAAATCTCATAAGTCACGTTCGGAGCGGTCTGCACCAGGTCGATGTCGGCTTCTTGCTCGAGCCGCTGCTGGACGATCTCCATGTGCAGCAGACCGAGGAACCCGCAGCGGAATCCGAAGCCCAGGGCGTCGCTCGTCTCGGGCTCGAACTCGAAGCTCGGATCGTTGATGCTAAGCCGGCTGAGCGCGTCGCGGAGCTCGGAAAAATCCTGTCCGTCGCTGGGGAACAACCCGCAGTAGACCATTCGCTTGGGCCGCATGTAGCCCGGCAGCGGCTCGGCCGCCTTGTCACCCGGAACGCTGACCGTATCGCCAATGTGAACGTCCGAGAGCGACTTGATGTTGCAGATCAGATAACCGACTTGGCCGGCGGTGAGCTGTTCGCAAGGGACGCGCTGCGGAGCGAACTGGCCGAGCTCGACCACTTCATGCTGGCTGCCACTCCGCAAGAAGCGAATTTTCTGACCGCGGCGGACGGTCCCCTGCATCAGCCGCACGTAGGTGATCGCGCCGCGGAAGTCGTCGTAATTGGAATCGAATACCATTGCCTGGAGCGGCGCGTTGGGGTCGCCGCCGGGGGGCGGGACTTTGCGAACGATCGTCCTCAGCAGCTCGTCGATCCCGATTCCCGCTTTGGCACTGACGCGGACCACGTCTTCCGGGTCGACGCCGAGCGATTGCTCCATCTCGTCAGTGACTTCATCGGGCCGGGCGTAGGTCAGGTCGATCTTGTTGATCACCGGGACGATCGTCAGGTCGTGTTCCATCGCGCTGAAGGCGTTGGCCACCGTCTGCGCCTCGACCCCCTGGAACGCGTCGACCAGCAGCAGCGCTCCCTCACAACAGGCGAGCGACCGCGACACTTCGTACTGAAAATCGACGTGGCCGGGAGTGTCGATCAGATTCAGCTCGTACGTCTCGCCGTCCAGCTTGTAGTGCATTGCGACCGCGCGAGCCTTGATCGTGATCCCCCGCTGTCGCTCGAGCGCGAGATCATCGAGCACCTGCTCCTTCATCTGTCGTTTGGTGATCGTCCCGGTGTGCTCAAGCAACCGGTCGGCCAACGTACTCTTGCCGTGGTCGATGTGGGCGATGATGCAGAAATTGCGGATCTGCATAAATTTCCAGAAGGTTTTGAGTGGTTGTGGGTGGTTGGGGAGCAGCGTTGGAAGAGTGAACGGGCTCGGCTGGCGTTACTCGCCTCCAGCAGCCTCATGCCGCGCGTAACCGGCGGCTCCGAGATATCCGGCGTCACTGCCGAGCGTGGCGAAGTCGATCGTCGTTCCGGCGTACACATTTTCAAAGGTGCGGCGGTGGAATTCTTCGCGGATCCCGTTGAGGAATCTTATCCCGACCGGGCAGTCGGGGCCTCCGAAGTCCATCGCACCGCCGAGCACGACCAGCCCTGGATCGATCGTGTGGACGAACGTCGTGATTCCGATCCCCAGCCACCGCGCGGTCTCGTCGATGATTTCCAGCGCCAGCTCATCGCCGTGCTCGGCCGCCTCGTAGACCTTGCGGGCCGTCAGTTCGGTGTCGCTGCCGCCGAGCAGCCCTCCTAACCGGCTCGCCGCAGCCAACGGGCCGCCCGCCCGCAGCCGATCCCGAGTCCGCTCCACCACCCCGCTGGCCGAGGCGTACGCTTCGAGCTGACCGCGACCGCCTCCCCAGACGCAGAGCCGAGCGTCGTCGGCCGAATCGACCAAAATGTGGCCGCACTCGCTGCCAAAACTGTTCACGCCATTGACCAGATGGCCGTCGACGATGATTCCCCCGCCGACGCCCGTCCCGAGCGTCAGCAAAATCATCGACCGGTGTTCGCGTCCGGCTCCCAGCCAAAATTCTCCATAAGCAGCGGCGTTGGCGTCGTTGACGAACGAAACCGGCAACCCGGTCGCCTGAGCAACCGCGTCACGGATCGGAAAATGCCACCAGTTCGGCAAGTTGGGGGGCTCGACCAGCATCCCGCTCGGCAAATCCATGCTGCCGGGAGTTCCCAAACCGATCCGCACGATCTGCTCGCTGACCTCCGAGCCAAGCTCGCTTTGAAGCTCTTTCAATTTCTCGGCGATCCGGTCGACGGCAGCCTGCGGGCCCCGATTTTCCTCCGTGGAAATGCGAGCATAGGCGAGCGGCTGGCCATTATCATCGACCAAACCGAGCTTGATGTTCGTCCCCCCGACGTCGATCCCCCAGAAAAAGGGCGGCTGGGCGGTGCGGGAATCGATCAGGTGGGGCGATTCAGACATTTTCGGCTACTATTTCCCTAAATCCCCGTGGTACGTCACGCTTTCCAGCCTGACATGCATGCTCCGTCAGAAAACTCTGAGCCGACGGCGCTAGCCGCGGGTGCTGCAGCGTTGATCCCGGGTCTGCGAGGCCCGAGGCTTCTGCGAGGCCCCAGGCTTCTGCGAGGCCCGAGGCTTCTGCGAGGCCCGAGGCTAGCGCCTACGGCTCAAAAGAGTGAAATCGCCGGGTTTTCTGACAGAGCCTAACGTACGTCAGGTGGCGAGTATAAAAATGCAGGGGCAAAGCCACAACGAGCGTCATCCTCGCCCGCAACCGCACACCGAGCCTCACCCCGCCCATGCGCATTGCCTACCTGACCGCGGGAGCCGCAGGGATGTACTGCGGCAGCTGCATGCACGACAACGCGTTGGCCCGAGCGTTGATCGCTCGGGGGGCCGATTGTCTGCTCCTGCCGGTCTACACGCCGATCCGCACCGACGAGCGGGACGTCAGCGCCGACCGCGTCTTCTTCGGTGGAATCAACGTCTTTCTTCAGCAGAAGGCGCCATGGCTCGGCCGTCTCCCCGGTCCCCTGCAGCGATTCCTCGACGCGCCGTGGCTGCTGCGGCTCGCAACCCGCCGGGCCGCCGCCACCAGTCCCGCGATGCTCGGCGAGCTGACCGTCTCGATGCTCCGCGGGAGCGAAGGGCACCAGGCGGGCGAGGTCCAGCGATTGGTGCGTTGGCTGACCGACGAGTTTCGCCCCGACGCGATCGTGCTGAGCAATCTGCTGATCGCCGGTTGCGTGCCGGCGATCCGTCGCGCGATGGACGTGCCGATCGTCTCCTGGCTGCAAGGCGACGATATCTTTATCGAGTATTTGACCGAGCCGCACAAAACGCAGGCCCTCGAGCTGCTTGCCGAGGTGGCTGCGGCGACCGACGCCTGCCTGACCAACAGCCGCTTCTACGCTCAAAAGATGCAGGGGTTGCTGAAACTTAGCGACGACCGCATGCGTCTCGTTCCACTGGCGATCGATGTCGCCCCCTTTGCCGCCGCCCCCTCTGCGGTCGCCCCCTCTGCGGTCGCCCCCTCTGCCGTCGCCGCGCCGAGTCCGCTCCCCACGATCGCGCACGAGGGAAGCGAGTTCCCGGCGGGGAGTCGGCAGGTGGAGGAGTCGGACCCGGCGTTTCGGATCGGCTACCTGGCCCGGCTGGCTCCGGAAAAGGGTTTTCACCACTTGGTCGAGGCGTTTATCGAATTCGCCAAACGGCCGGGGGGGCAACGTGCCGAGCTGCACTACGCGGGCTGGTTGGGGAATCAGCATCGAGCCTATTTCCGAGCGGCGCAGCACCGGCTTGACGCAGCGGGCCTCGGCGACCGCCATCACTACCACGGCAGCCCGTCGCTGGAAGAGAAGCTCAGCTTCCTGCGGCACAACCACGTGCTCTGCGTGCCGACCGTCTATGAGGAGCCGAAGGGCCTGTTCGTGCTCGAAGCGCTCGCCGCGGGCGTGCCCGTGATCCAGCCGAACCACGGAGCCTTTCCCGAATTGTTGGCGTCGACCGGGGGCGGATTGCTGGTGCCCCCGGGCGATTTGCTGGCCCTGGCCGACGCGTTCGAATCGCTCTCGGCGGACCGCCCCCATTGCACCGCGCTCGGCCGAACCGGCTGCCAAAACGTCCACCGCAACCACACGATCGAAGCCCAGGCCGAGCGAGTCGAAAGGATTCTCCAAAGCCTCCGCTCGCCACGCGCGCTTCACCCTCCCCCCGGGAGGGTCGGGCTCTAAGGCCCGGGGAGGGCCGGCCAAACCGATGCGTCAGCGTTGCGAAGTCGGGTGCCCTCCCCGCTCGTCCCTCGCGACCCTCCCGGGGGGAGGGTGACGTTCATGTTTTGCGATCAAGCTCCGCGTGCACCGCCGGCCGTTCCTAAACGGCTAAAGCGGTGCGAGCTCCTCGGTCGATCCTTCTGCGTAAGGGACTGCCAGCTGCTACTACCGGAAGAATCGACGCTATGCCGCAATCCATCGATCGCCGCCACTTTCTCGTGCTCAGCTCTGCCCTCTCGGTCGCCGCCGCTGCGGGGCGCGTCGTCGGAGCCGAGCCAGCGGGCAGCGCCGGCAGCGCCGGCGAGGCCGTCCAACTCATCCCAGCGGCCGACCAAGACCTGTTCCGCGTGCGGATGCAGATGAGCGTCAAAGGGAACGTCGACATTCCCAAGAACCCGCTGGCTTCCAAAGAGCGAGACCGGCAGCTGCCGCTCGTGGCCAACTCGACGATCGATTTCGAGGAGCGGTGGGTCCGCGGCGAGAGCGAGTTGATGGCCGGGGCGCAGCGGTACTACTACGAAGCGACCAGCGAATCGAAAGTCGAAGACCGCACTCAGACGCGTGAACTTCGCGACAAAGCCCGCCGGGTGGTCGCCCACGTCGACGCCGGGCTGCCGGTGCTCTACGGCGAAGAGGATTACCTCACGCACGACGAGCTGGAGCTGCTGAGAACGCCGGTCTGCTCGCTGGCGATCGATGCGATCCTGCCCGCCAAAGCGGTCGCTCCCGGTGCGAGCTGGAGCCCCGACACGGCGGGCCTAGCTCGCTTGTTCAACTTGGCCGGAATTCAGAAGTCGACCGTCACTGGCGAGGTCGTCTCGATCGACGCCAAGCAGGCCAAGCTGCAATTCCAAGGGCGGATCGACGGCTCGATCGACGGCGTTCCGACGGTCATTGAACTGGCAGCCAAAGCCGTCTTCGACCGCGACGCCGGAGCGGTGACCTGGTTCGCCCTGGCACTTCGCGAGCAGCGAGAGATTGGCAAAGCCGAACCCGGCTTCCAAGTCGCCGCTCAGGTGAAGCTGATCCGCCAACCGCTGGAGGAGGCGAACGCCGTCCGCACCGACGACTCGCTCGACTTCTCCGCTCCGCCTCCAGAGGAGCGGATGATGGTCCACCTCGACAGCTCGATCGGCCGCTTCACCGTCTTCCTCGATCGCAGCTGGCGGATGATCTCCGACGCCAAGGGGCTGACGACGCTGCGGATGATCAAAACCGACAAAGTCATCGCCCAGTGCGACATTCGCCCGTTGGTCGCGATGAAGCCGGGCGAGCAGTTGACGCTCGAAGCCTTTCAGGCCGATATCCGCCGCTCGCTCAGCTCCCGCTTCGGGTCGTTCCTGGAAGCGGAAGAAGGCGTCAACAGCGGCGGGCTGCGGACGATGCGGGTCGCCGTCCAGGGAGAAGTCGAGCAGGTCCCGGTGCAGTGGGTGTTCCTGCACTTCAGCGACGATTCCGGCCGTCGCGTCGCCGCCACCTTCACGCTCGAAGCGACGCAGGTCGAAGCCTTCGCCGGCGCCGACGCCCAGTTCGCCAATACCTTCCGGTTCCAAGCCGCCGCGGAAGAACCCGCCGAACAACAAGCCGCCAAAGCCAGCAGTGCGGACCGGAAGTAGGGGCTGTCTCTTCGTTTAACGGCAAGCCGAAGGCGACTGCTTTTCTTCGCTCAACCGCAATCAAACACCGTCGCCTTCGGCTTGCCGTTAAACGAAACCTGAAACCTGCTGCCTCCCTAAGCCAACCTCGGCAGCGCCGGGAACGCGAGCGTGAACTTCGTCCCTCGGCCGACTTCGGTCTGCACCGTGATCCGGCCGCCGTGGGCTTCGATGATCTTGCGAGCGGTCGGCAACCCGAGCCCCGTGCCGGCCGTCTTGGTGCTGTAGAAGGGCTCGAACATGTGCATCGCCGTGTTGTCGTCCATCCCCTCGCCGGTATCGATCAGATCGAGCGCGACCCCGCCGCGGGTGGCATGCGTGCGGACGACCAACTGGCCGCCATCGTCCATCGCTTCGATTGCGTTCTTGACCAGGTTCATCAGGGCCGCTTGCAGCGCGTCGCTTCCCATCAAAATCCGCGGCAGATCGGGATCGAGGTAGCGGACGATCTCCACGCCTGCCTGATCGGCTTGAGCCTGGCAAGCTCGCAGCACGCGTTCGATCTGCTCGTTGAGGCTTCCCGGCGTGAGGTTCATCTCCCGCAGCCGGGCGAACCGCAGGAAGTCGGCCAGCATCCGCTCCATCCGCTCGCACTGCTGCCGCACGATATCGACCTTGTCGAGCGCGCGGCGGCGGATCGGCGATTCGCTCTCCTGCAAATCCTCGTCGAGCAAGTCGATGTTCATGTGAATCACCGACAGCGGATTCTTGATCTCGTGAGCCAACGAGCCGGCCAACTCGGCCAGCTCCTCGTACTGCTGCCGCACGGGATCGGCTGCCGCTTCGTCGTTGCCAGAGCCGTAAGAGGCGGTATCCATACTCACAACAGCTCGTCGAGTTCAGCGGTCAACTCTTTGAACCGGGCAAGGGTGACCGCGACCGGTTCGGGCTCCGTCATGTCGACTCCCGCGTCGCGAAGCAGATCGAGCGGATCTTTGCTGCAGCCGCCAGACAGGAACCGCTTGTAGTCGGCTAGCGCCTCAGGACCTCCGCCGAGCACTCGCCGCGAGAGGGCGACCGCCGCGCTCAGTCCGGTCGCGTATTTGTAGACGTAAAACGCGCGGTAGAAGTGCGGAATCCGGAAGCACTCCAATTCCAGCGCTTCGTCCACGACGAACTCGGGGCCAAAATACGCGTCGAGCAATTCGCGGTAGGCCGCTCGCAGCGAACCGACCGTCAGCGGCTCGCCCGCCTCGGCCATCTCGTGCGTCTTCCGCTCGAACTCGGCAAACATCGTCTGCCGCACCACGGTCCCGCGGATGCTGTCCAGCTCCTGGTTGATCAGGTACGCCCGCTGGCGGTCGTCGCTGGCGGTCTTGAGCAGGTGTTCGGTCAGCAGCTGCTCGTTGAACGTGCTGGCCACTTCGGCCACGAAGATCGTGTAGTCGTAATACTGGTAGGGCTGATTCCGAGCCGAATACCAGCTGTGCATCGAGTGTCCCGCTTCGTGGGCCAGCGTGAACACATCGTTCAGCACTTCTTCCTTGAAGTTCATCAGGATGTACGGCGCCCCATCGAACGTTCCGCAGGAGAATGCCCCGCTCTGCTTCCCCCGGTTCGGATAGCGATCGCACCACCGCCCCCGCAGCCCCTCTTCGAGCACGCCGAGGTATTCCGAGCCGAGCGGCTCAAGCGCGGTCAGAATCGTCTCGACCGCTTGATCCCAAGAATGACGCTTCTGGATGTCCGAGAGGATCGGCACGTAGGTGTCGTAGTGGTGCAGCTCCGACAGCCCCATCTTGCGGCGGCGGACGTCGAAGTAGTGGTGCACCGCGGGAAGCGAGTCGCGAACCGCCGAGATCAGATTGTCGTAGACCGAGGTCGGCACGTTGTCGGGAAAGAGCGCCGCTTCGAGGCTGCTTTCGTAGTTGCGGACCTTCGCGTAATAGACGTCGCGGTGGATGCTGCCGGCGAGCGTCGCGGCCAACGTGTTTTCGTGCCCCTTGAACTGATCGTAATACTGCTCGAACGCCGCCCGCCGTGTTCCCCGGTCGGGATGGATCAGCAGTTGACCGAAGGTCGCGTTGCTGAGCTCGATCGTGTTGCCATCGGGATCAGTGATCGTCCCGAATTTGAGATCCGCGTCGGTCAGCTGACGGAAGGCGGTCGAGGCGGCGGCAGCCATCTCGCCCTGCATCGCCAGCAGCCGCTCCTCGCGATCGCTCAGCGTGTGGGGACGGAACCGCAGCATCCGCTCTAGCCCCAACCGGAACGGGGCGACGGGCTCGGCGGCCAGCAGCGCGTCCATCTGCTCGACCGGGATCGCCAACAGCTCCGGCCGCATGTAGCTCGACGCCTGAGCGGCGCGGACCGCGAGATTGCGGAACCGGCTCTGCATCCCCTGGTAGGCGTTGTTCGTCTGGTCCTCGGTCGTCTTCAGGAACGCGTACGTTCCCAACCGCTCGGCGGCGCGATCGAAGTCGCTGTCGAACTGGAGCGCCTCGGCCAACGTCTCAGCCGATTCGCCCAGCCGCCCGCGATACTGCTCAAACCCCTCGACCCGCCCCTTCAAGTCCGCGAACGCGGCTTCCCAAGCCTCGTCGCTCGGAAACAAGCTGGCGAGGTCCCACGTATCCGGGGCGGGAACCTGCGAACGCGACGGGAGCATGGCTGCGGTAGACACGGGGCGAAGACTCCTCCATGGACAGGGGCAAGAACCCAGGAGAGTCTAACAAATCCGCCCCCCGCTACGTCAGACACCGTACCTCAGGCTTTCCAGGATGACTCATAGTCGCCTTTCGCTCCGCGAAAGTAGCGTCTCCCCCACCGGGATCTTTCGCGGAGCGAAAGGCGACTATGGGGCGTCCGAGGAGGTCTGGGCTGGAAAGCTGACGTACGGGCCCTACTTCGGCCGCACCACGTCTTTGGCCAAGCCGATTCGCTCCATCGCCACAATCACCCACCACGACATGTCGAATTCGTACCAGCGGTGTCCGTGGCGAGCCGCCCGCGGGCTGGCGTGGTGGTTGTTGTGCCAGCCTTCGCCGTGGGCGAGCAGGGCAACCAACCAGTTGTTGCGGCTCTCGTCCCGCGTCTCGTAGTTGCGATAGCCGAAGACGTGCGAGAGCGAGTTGACGGCCCAAGTGCCGTGCAGGACGAAGACCGTGCGGACCACCACGCCCCAGATGAACCAACTGGCTGCCATCCGCACCGCCTCGCCGCTGCTGCCCCCCATGACCCAGCCCCACAAGCCGCCGAGCGCCGTGATCACCAGACCATGGACCAAGTAGATCCCCAACCAGCGATAACGCCGCTCGAGGTTCAGATAGAACGGGTCGCGGAGCAGGTCGCGGACATACCGCTCGAAATAATGCACATGGTCGTGGTCACGGTTGCGGACGAGCACCCAGCCGACGTGGGCCCAGAGGAAATTTGCCAGCGGCGAATGCGGATCGGGCTGGTGGTCGCTGTGCTGGTGGTGCATGCGGTGGATCGCCACCCAGCGAGCCGGGCTGTCCTGCAGATTGCACATCCCGAACACCGCGAACGTATGCTCGAGCCACTTCGGACAGGTGAAGCCGCGGTGGGTCAACAAGCGGTGGTAGCCGATCGTGATCCCCAGCATTCCGAACGTCAGGTGCCCGAGCACCGCGACGACCACGCCCGACCAACTGAACAACCAGGGAACGACGGCCAACACCGCCAGAGCGTGCAGAATCGCCAGCGGAATCAGGTACGACCAGTAGATTCGCAGCGGCACGGCGGCTTCGGGAAGCGGAATCCGCTGAGGGTCCAAGCCGCAAGTCGCCCCCTTGCCAGCCACTTCCAAGCAGCCTTCATCGGGAACGACCTTCTCAGGAGCCACCGGCAAGGTGGAGGAGAGACGGATGGGCGGTTGCATCTCGGCCGTCGCTTCGTCGGACACTCGCACTTCCTGGCTCAGAGGCTGGCGACCGACCCGAGAAAGATCCTGCACTCGCAGAACCACGGCACGGTCACTGTCGACCCGCTCAACCGCAGACAATCCCGTCGACAAAACGCGGCGAGCAGGCAGTTCGCGGAAGAAGGCAAATTTAAACCCTCAACCACCCCCGCGTCGACCCAAAATCCCCCGGAAGTCGCGTCGGCACCACCGGCGTTACAGGCTCGCATAGCCCCTGAGCCGCAGGGCGCTAGCCGCGGGTCTATTCCGGTTTGCTGTCCGAGAAAGCGTTGCACCGCAGCGGAGCTCAGCCACAAGCGAGAAACATTGGATCACGCGCATAGTCGCCTTTCGCTCCGCGCCATAGTCGCCTTTCGCTCCGCGCCATAGTCGCCTTTCGCTCCGCGCCATAGTCGCCTTTCGCTCCGCGCCATAGTCGCCTTTCGCTCCGCGAAAGTAGCGTTTCTGCACTACTTTCGCGGAGCGAAAGGCGACTATGGTTCACGCAACGTCGCCCAATTGCAGGACTTGTCCGTAGCGGCGGATGACTTGGCTGCGGAGTTTTTCGAAACCGGCCGCTTCGAGCTGGGGATCTTCGTCGATCAGCCGCTGGGCCAGCTCGCGAGCAGCGACCAGCTCGTCCGCGTCTCGCAACGGGTCGGCGATCCGCAGCGGCGGCAGGCCGCTCTGGCGAACCCCCATCAAGTCGCCGGGGCCCCGCAAGCGGAAGTCAGCTTCGGCTAACTCGAAACCATCGTCGGTCTCAGCCAACACCTGCAGCCGCTCGTTCTCCTCCGGCGATCCCGGGCCGCCAGTAAAAATCCCTACGTGCCCGGTGTGCCGACCGCGGCTGACGCGGCCTCGCAGCTGATGGAGCTGGGCCAGCCCAAACCGCTCGGCTCCCAGGATCGTCATCACCGTTGCGTTGGGCACGTCGATCCCGACTTCGATGACGGTCGTCGCCACCAGCACCTGCAACCGCCCTTCGGCAAACCGCTTCATCGTCTCCGCTTTGTCAGCCGGCGACATCCGCCCGTGCAGCAGCCCGATCCGGTACTTCGCCAGCGGACCACTCGCGAGCTCCCGGTAAATCGACTCGGCAGCCGCCAAGTCCTCACTCCCGCCACCGCTTTCGAGCCCCAGTTCGCCTTCTGGTCCGCTGTCCTCCAGCGGGTCGTCTCCATCGTCCCCATCCGCAGCCGCCTCCGCCGAGCGTTTGCCGCCGGCTGAGACGAGTGGAGTGACGACAAACGCTTGCCGCCCCTCGTCCAACCGTTCGGCGACGAACTGCCACCAGCGGTCCCGCCAACCATCGTGAGCGAGGTACGTTTTGACGACGCCTCGCCCGGGCGGCTTTTCCCGCAGCGTGCTCAGCTCCAGGTCGCCGAACATCGTCATCGCGACGGTCCGGGGAATCGGCGTCGCTGAGAGCACCAGGTAGTGCGGATCGAGGCCACCGCTGCGAAGCCGTGCCCGCTGGGCGACACCGAATTTGTGCTGCTCGTCGATCACCACCAAGCCGAGCCGCGGCAAAGCGATCTCGCCGTACAGCAAGGCGTGGGTCCCGACCAGCAAGTCGATCTCGCCCGCCGCGGCGGCCCGCAGCGTCTCCCGCCGCTCGGCCGCCGAGAGTGAGCCGCTGAACAGCCCCACGCGAACGCGACTCTTGGCCAGCGCGGCGGCGAACGTCCGCTGATGCTGCCGAGCCAGCACGTCGGTCGGAGCCATCAAGACTGCCTGATGTTTATGGGCCGCAGCCAGCAACATCGCGTACTGGGCCACGACCGTTTTGCCGCTCCCCACGTCCCCTTGGATCAACCGGTTCATGGGAAACTGGCGGGACATGTCGCGCCCCACCTCTTCGATCGCTCGCTGCTGGTCGCCGGTCAACTGGAAGGGAAACCGGCGGGCGATTCGAGCATTGATCTCGGGGCTGGGGGGCAGCGCCGGGCTGTGCAAATCGGTCGTCAACCGGCGACGCCGCATCGCCAGCGCCAGCTGCAGCACCAGCAGCTCCTGGAAGATCAGCCGTCGCCGCGCCGCTTCCAACTTCTCGGCGTTTTCCGGACGGTGGATGTTCAACAGCGCCTCGGCGATTCCCACCAGCCCCAGCGAGTCGCGGATCTCCTCGGGGAGCACTTCCGGGACGCTCCCCGACAGGGTCTCGGCCACCGAAGCCATGATCCGCCGCATCGCCGGCTGCTTGAGCCCTTCGGTCAGCGGATAGACCGGCAGCACATCACCGCCGGGAAGCGTCTCCTTTTCGTCGAGCGGCACGACGCGAGGGTGCACGAACTCGAACCGCAAGCCGTTCAGCCGCGGAGTACCCGAGACGAGCACGCGGTCGCCGCGGTGGAGGTTCTCGGTGCGGAATGGCTGGTTGAAAAACATCAGCCGTACCGCCCCCGTGTCGTCTTCGACTAGCACGCCGGCGATCGACTTTCCCGAGTAGGTGACCCGCTGGTCGACCTCGGCGATCGTCCCCACGATCGATGCCGGTTGCTCTTCGGCCAGCTCGGCAATCGGTTTGAGTTCCGCACGATGCTGGTAATCCCGCGGAAAAGCAAACAACGCGTCCCCCGCGTTGCGGATCCCCAGCCGGGCCAACAGCTCAGCCCGCTGCGGCCCGACCCCACGAAGATACTGGGCGGGCGTGGCGAGGGTGACGGCAGGAGCGTCGGTTGTGCGATCCATCGAATCTTTAATCTAATCCAAAGCGGTCTTGCTCCGCGCCCCGGCGTCTCTCTAGTATCCCAACCGCGGAACACTCACCAGACAAGGATGTCGGCGTGCGCGTCGTACGAAATCTCGACGAACCGATGCTCGCCTCCTCTGCGGGAGGTCGGACCTGGCGGTTGACCGCTGCGCTCTCAATTCAACCGCTCGCGGGCCTCGCCGTATCACTGCTATTTTTAGCCGCTTTGGCCGGCTGCACCCACCGCGCTTATCCGCTCGGCCCCGGCTATCCCGCCGGCAACCCCTGGGGGCCGGCTGCCCCGCCGAACGTCTCCCCGCTCGAAGCCCAAGTCACCGAACTGCAGCGCCGCGTTCAATTATTGGACGAAGACAATCGCCAACTGCAGACCCAGCTGGCCCAATCCGAACAGCAGTCGCTCGTCTATCGCGACGAAGTCAACTTGATGCGGCAGCAGCTCGCCGACACGGCCGAACGGCTCGAGCAGGCTCGGATCGCCGCCGACCAAAGCCAACAGCACTTCAAAGGGCTGCAGGCCTCCACCCAGTTCCGTGGCGGAGCGACGCTCGAAGCGAACACCAATCTGCGGCAGATCGCCGAAGCGATGCGGGCCAGCGGACTGCCGGTCGTCTACGAAGGAGACGCCGCTCGCGTGCTCGTTCCGACCGACCAACTGTTTCAACCCGGAACCGCCCAACTGCTGCCGCAAGCCTCCGGTCTGCTGACTCCGATCGCCACCCAGATCGTTCGCTTGGCGCCTCGCCAGCGGATCGGTGTCGAAGGCTTTACCGACGACGCTCCGCTCTACGGCGGCCAATTTTCGAGCCCCCATCAGCTGACCTCCGCCCAGGCGCTGAGCGTGTTCGAGCTGCTTGCCGAACGCGGCGGCATCGCTCGCGAGCAAATGACGACCACCGGGCATGGTGCCAGCAGCCCACGCCAGCCGAACCAAACCGCCGCCGGCCGCTCGGCCAATCGCCGCATCGAAATCGTGATCTACCCGAGCACGATGTAGCTTCCTTTCATAGTCGCCTTTCGCTCCGCGCATAGTCGCCTTTCGCTCCGCGCATAGTCGCCTTTCGCTCCGCGAAAGTAGCGTTTCTGCGATACTTTCGCGGAGCGAAAGGCGAGACTATTTGCGCTACTTTCGCGGAGCGAAAGGCGACTATGGGCTCACACCTGCTTGCGCGACAGGGCGATGCGGCGGCGTGGGATGTCGACTTCCAGCACTTTCACGCGGAACACGTCGCCGACCGCAACCACCTCGCTGGGATCTTGGATGTAGCGATCGGCCAGCTCCGAGATGTGGACGAGCCCGTCCTGGTGCACGCCCACATCCACGAACGCTCCAAACCGCGTCACGTTGGTGACCACACCCTCGAGGATCATTCCCGTCTGCAGATCGCCGATCTCGCTGACCCCTTCGGTGAAGCTGGCCACTTTGAATTCGCGGCGGGGGTCGCGTCCCGGCTTGGCCAACTCCGCCAGGATGTCACGAATCGTCGGCAGGCCGGCCGAGTCATCGACGAAATCGGACGGATTGAGTTTGCTGGCCGCCGAGGCGTTGCCGATCAGCTGAGCCGCGGGAATTCCCAAGCTCTTGGCCATCCGCTCGACGATGTGATAGCTCTCGGGGTGAACCGCCGAGTTGTCGAGCGGCTGGATGCCATCGGCGACCCGCAGGAACCCGGCCGCTTGGCGAAACGCTTTCTGGCCGAACTTGGGAACTTTCAGAATCTGCTTGCGACTCCCAAAACGGCCTTCGCTGTCACGAAACGCCACCACCCGCTCGGCTAATTTCGGACCGATCCCAGCCACCTGAGCGAGCAGCGGGGCGCTGGCCATGTTCAGATCCACCCCCACGGCGTTGACGCACGACTGGACTTCACGTTCGAGCGACTTGCGGAGCCGCGTCTGGTTCACGTCGTGCTGATACTGGCCGACGCCGATCGACTTGGGATCGAGCTTGACCAGTTCCGCGAGCGGATCCTGCAAGCGGTGGGCGATGCTGATCGCTCCCCGCACCGTCACGTCCAGATCGGGATACTCGGCGACCGCCAACTCGCTCGCCGAGTAGATCGAGGCCCCCGACTCGCTGACAATCGCTTTCGTAACTTCCAGTGCGTGTTCACGGACCAGCGCGGTCACGAACGCATCGGTCTCGCGCGAGGCGGTGCCGTTGCCGATCGCGATCATCCGCACGTGGTATCGCTGGATCAGCTCGATCAGCGTCTTGCCGGCTCCGGCAGCGTCGCTGCGAGGAGGCGTCGGATAGATCGTCGTATGGGCGAGGACCTTTCCCGTCCCGTCGACCACCGCGACTTTGCAGCCGGTGCGAAAGCCGGGGTCGATCCCCATCGTCACGTTCGGACCGGCCGGAGGAGCCAGCAACAACTCCCTGAGATTTTTCGCGAACACACCGATCGCTTCTTCCTCGGCCGCTTCGGACAGCTCGTCGAGCACCGCTGAGCTAGCCCCTGGCAGCAGCAAGCGATTGAAACAATCCTCGACCGTGCTCCGCATCTCCGCGGCGAACTCGAACTGCGGGTTCGAAAGCAACCGTCCCTGCAACTGCCGCAGCGTGCTCTCGTCAACGGCAAAGCTGACGTTGAGAATTCCTTCGGCCTCGCCACGTTTCATCGCCAGCAAGCGGTGCGAAGCGACGCGGGCGGCTCGTTCGCTGTGGTCGAAATACATCGCGAACTTGCTCGACGGGTCGTTCTTGCCCCGCTTGACTCGCGAGACGATCTGGCCGCGGCGGACTTGCTCGACCATCCAACTCCGCGTCGCCGGCTCGCTGGCCCACGTCTCGGCCACGATGTCACAGGCTCCGGCCAGCGCGGCCGCTTCGTCCGGGACCTCCTTTTCGGGATCGACGAACCGCCGCAGCACTTCCTGCTTGGACTGCCCGAACTGCTTGGACTCTCGGAGCGGCCGCTGGGCGAGCAGGAGATCGGCCAGCGGCTGCAGCCCTCGCTCCCGGGCGGCAGTCGCCCGCGAACGCCGCTTGGGCTTGAACGGCAGGTACAGATCCTCCAACTCGGCTCGGACCGAACACTGTTGAATCTGTCGTCGCAGCTCCGGCGTGAGCTGGCCAGCCGCCTCAATCGTGCTCAGGATCGTCGCCTTGCGATCGGCCAGCTCGCGAGCCTTCGCCAACTGGTCTTCGATCACGCGGAGGGCGATCTCATCGAGCCCGCGTGTCGCTTCCTTGCGATAGCGAGCGATGAAGGGCAGGGTGTTGCCCTCATCGAGCAACTCGATCGTCGCCAGCACCTGGGCCACGTCGACCTGCAGCCCGCCAGCGATCTCCGCCGCAGTGGCCTGCAAGTCAAAGCATGCGAATCCGTTCTTATCCACTCGCTACCTTTAATCCAATAATCCCGATCAGGATCAATGCGATGCAGGCGATGCGGGCAGCCGATGCCGATTCGCCGAAGATCAACATCCCCGCGATTGCGGTCCCCGCCGCACCGATTCCCGTCCAGACGGCATAACCCGTCCCCACGGGGATCTCACGGAGGCCGCGGGCCAGAAAGACAAAACTGGCGATCATCCCCAGGACGGTCAGCACGCTCGGCCAAAATCGCGTGAACCCTTCGCTGCTCTTCAGCCCCAGGGCCCACGCGATCTCAAGCAACCCAGCGATCAACACATACAGCCACGCCATCCACAACTCCACCGCCCCAATCAGCGAGAGGCGTCGCACTGGCAAAAAGAATCGTTTAACGGCAAGCCGAAGACGGAATCCGGTGTCCGGTGTCCGGTGTCCGGTGTCCGGTGTCCGGTGTCCGGTGTCCGGTGTCCGGTGTCCGGAATCCGGAATCCGGAATCCGGTGTCCGGGGTCCGGGGTCCGGGGTCCGGAGAATCTGAAATTTCAAATCCTGCTCTCCCGGCTCCCGGCTCCCGGCTCCCGGCTCCCGGCTCCCGGCTCCCGGCTCCCGGCTACCGGCTACCGGCTACCGGCTCCCGGCTCCCGGCTACCGGCTCCCTGCTCCCGGCTCCCGGCTACTCCAACACTCCTTCGAGCGCCTTATCGGCTTCGGCTTCAGCTTTCTTCATCACTTCGGCGATCGAGACCGGAGCGCCGCCTTGACGCTTGCTCTCGTCAGCCGCTTCCATGAACGCGCAGATTTCGATCGTCTCGCGGGGGTCGATCGGGATTTCTCCAGTCTGGAAGAACTTGGCGATTTCGACCACCAGCGGTCGGTACCCGGCGTAGCTGCCGATCTGGCCGATCTTCTCGCTGCCGAACGCGGTTCCGCCGTATCCCTTGGCTCCGCCGCGGATCCCGCGGAACGTGCCGATCCGGCCTTCGTCCCACAGCCCGACGACGACGTCCATATCGTCGCTCGTCGTCCGGCTGACGCTTTGCACGCCAGTGCCCATGCAGGTGAACAGCGTTTCGACCCCGTGGATCCCGTACCAGAACAGGTCGCCATGGGTCTCTTCGAGCGAGGCGGGGCTGTAGGCGTCACACCCCATCACGCGTCCCAAGCTTCCGCTGCGAATCGCCTGCGCTCCGTCGGTGTAACGCAGCGACGAAGCGGAGAACATCGGGACCTTGTAGTGCTCGGCCGCCCGCACGATCGCGATCGCATCGGAGAGCGACGCGGCGATCGGCTTGTCGATGAACACCGGCTTGCCCGCTTTGAACACCGGCAGCGCTTGCTCCAGGTGACGGCGTCCGTCGTTGGTCTCGAGCAGCACGCAGTCGACCCGCTCGAGCAACTCGTCGATCGAGTCGACGATCTCGACGCCCAGCTTCTGAATGTCTTCGGTGTACTTGGGAATCCGCTCGACGCTCGAGGGGATGTCGAGGCTGCCTTGCGGATACGCAGCCACGACGCGGCAGTTCCGCATCTCGTCGGATGCCGGCTCTTTATTGAACTCGCGGGTGAACGCGATCGCATGCGAAGTGTCGAGCCCGATGATGCCGACGCGGAGCGGTTTGTCGTCTTGAGCCGACGCTTGCTCGGAGAACAACGCTTGACTCAAGCCGAACGCCAGTAGGGCGGCCGTCAGAAAACGCAAGGGAAACCGTCGCATGCTGCTGATTCCTCGTGGAGATATATAAGAGTTGTGTTGCAGTATTGATTTGGCCGCCCGAGTGACGGCCGTTGTCATCACCCTCCCCCCGCGAGGGTCGGGCTTTCAGGCCCGGGGAGGGCTCCGCACTCAGCGTCTACTGCGGACTTCCCTCCCCGCTCGTTCCTCGCGACCCTCCCGGGGGGAGGGTGAAGACCTTTTTGAGCCGTAGGCGCTAGCCTCGGGCCTCGGGGCGCGGGGCTTCGCGCCACCCTGCCAGGACCGCTTAGACCTTCGGTTCCCAGCCCTTCTCGTACTCGCGACCCCAATGGGCTTGGGCTTCGGAGTTATTGAGGATGTGCCCGTTGCTCGGGTCGATGTCGACGACGCCCCCGGTGCGGTAGGCGATGTTCCCCAAGTGGCACAGCAAGGTGCTGCGGTGAGCTTCCTCGATGTCGGCGTTCGGCAGCTTGCCGGTCCGAATCGAATTGAAGAAGTCGGCCAAGTGGTCGGTGTCGCCACCGCGATCGCTGTGGGTCTCGCCGACCTGCTTGCCCTGCATGTCGTACATCGTGTAATCGGCGTTGCGGATCACGATCGAGCCGTCGGTGCCGTGGAAGCTGATCCCGAACCGCGAATCGTGCGGCCCGAGCGGCGACCAGCTGAGTCCTTCCCAGGTGATCGTTTTCTGTTCCGGGAAGTCGTAGGTGACCATCATCGTGTCGGGGGTCTGCTGATCGTCGTCGTGACGATACTTGCCCCCACCGGCGGTGACCCGCTCGGGGAACGTCACACCCATGCCCCAGCGAGCGACGTCCAGGGCGTGGATGCCGTTGTTGCCCATTTCGCCGTTGCCCCAGTGCCAATGCCAGTGCCAGTTGTAGTGGACCAGGTTGTCACGGAAGGCGGTACGCGGGGCGGGACCTTGCCACAGATCCCAGTCGAGCCACTCGGGGGCGGCGACTTCCTGCCCGAAGCCGATCGACGGGCGGCGGTTGTTGTACCAGGTGCGGGAGTAGAGGACGCGGCCGATCTCGCCGTCCTGAATCTTCTTGACCGCTTCCTGGATCGCCGGCCAGCTGCGGCGCTGCGAACCCATCTGCACGATCCGCTTGTTCTTGCGGGCCGCGGCGACGGCCAATTCACCTTCTTCCGGCGTCTGGCTGCACGGCTTCTCGACGTACACGTGCTTGCCCGCGGCACAACCGAGAATCGTCGCCGGGGCGTGCCAGTGGTTGGGGGCGGCGACGACCAGCGCGTCGACGGCCTGATCGTCCAAAATGCGGCGGAAATCGCCGGTCAGCTGCGGCTTGCGGCCCTGCGATTTTTCCACCATCGCTCCCGCGGCCTCGACCGCGCGGGAATCGACATCGCAGACATAGGCAATCTCGACGTTCGGGGCAGCCAAAAAGCCCTTCGTCAACGCCTTGCCGCGCGAGTTGACGCCCATCATCCCCACCACGATCTTCTCGCCGGGACTGTCTTTGGCCGCGGCCTGCTGAGGGGCCGCTTGGGCGCGACCAGCAGCCAGGGCGGCCGCTGCTGCGACGCCACTTTGCAAGAACAGTCGCCGGTCTCGATCGATGGACATAGAGGCCTCTTTGAGTCTTATGGGGAGAAAAAGAAGAAGGCAGCGGAGAGCACCCGCCACACAACCGCCCTAGTTTACCGAATTCACGCAGCTAACGCACTCCGAATCTGGTCCGCCGCTGCACGAGCGAGCGGCGGGCGACCGCGTCGCGCTGCCTATGCCCCCAGGATCCGGCCGATCTCCGCCACGTCAACCCGCCAGCTGGGAGCCTCCTGGATCATAGTCGAGGGGTGCAGCCTGACTCGCGAAAACGTTTCACCAAAACGTTCCCGTCCGGCTCGCGGCGCGACTAGAATGGACAGCCGTCCAATCCCGCTCAATCACTCCGGCCGGTCAATTCCACCCATTCGGATCAATGGCCAAGCCGGTTCGTTTGGCAGTACACACTCCCACCGCTAACTCCCGTCATACTTATGGATCGACGAGAATTCTTAGAAGCCACTTCCGCGGCTCTCGGTGCCGGGGCGCTCGCCGCTGCGGGCACCGGGGCACTGAGCCTCGGAATCGAGCAACCTCTGGCCGCGGCCAGCGAAGCCTCCTCGGCCGGCAACCTGCACTTGGCCCCGTTTCGCTTTGACGTGACGCCGCCGCTGGGCCACTCGTGCTGTGGCGGCTGGATCAAGCCGGTCGAAGCGGTCGACGATCCGCTCGAAGCGATCGGTTTTGTGCTGCTCGGAGCTGGCAAGCCGATCGTGCTCTGCGTGGTCGATTGGACGGGGCTGCTCAACGAAGCCCACCTCAAGTGGCGTGAGACGTTGGCCGCCGCGGCCGGCACGACGGTCGATCGGGTGACGGTCCACTGCGTCCACCAGCACAATGCGCCGTTCGCCTGCCTCGAGGCCGAGCGGATCGTGCTCGCTCAGGGTGACCTGCCGCACATCGTCGAACTCGATTTCTACAACCGCTGCCTCGACGCCGGCCACGCGGCGGTCACCGAAGCGCTCCGCCATGCCCAACCGGTGACCCACATCGCCCACGGCGAAGCCAAAGTCGACAAAGTCGCCGGCAACCGCCGCATCCTCGGTCCCGATGGCAAGGTCGTCTCCCAACGGGGCAGCGCTTCGCGAAATCCAGAGCACCAAAAGCTCCCCGAAGGCCTGATCGACCCGATGCTCAAGACGGTCGCCTTCTACAACGGCTCCGAAAAGATCGCCGCCTGCCATTACTACGCCTGCCACCCGATGAGCTACTACGGCGACGGCCGAGTCAGCGCGGACTTCTGCGGCTTGGCTCGCCGGCAGCGCCAGGAAGAGGAGCCCCAGTGCACCCACCTGTACTTCAACGGCTGCGGCGGCAACATCGGAGCGGGCAAGTACAACGACGGCTCCAAGGAAATGCGGCCAGTCCTGACGCAGCGGATCTATGACGGGATCGTCGGCTCCGAAGCGACGCTCCGCCCCGAACCGATCGCCAATCTCCGCTGGGTCACGCACGACATCCTGCCGCCGCCCCATCCGCGGTTCGACGAGGCGGAGATCATGAAGCAGATCGAGGATTCGTCGCAGTCGGTCGTCAATCGCAATCGCCCGAGCTACACCGTCGCCTACATCCGGCGCTACCGCGAGCAGCTTCCGATCACCCTCGCCGCCCTGCATATCAACGACACCTCGATGCTCCACCTGCCGAGCGAGAGCTTCGTCGAGTACCAGCTCGGAGCCCAGCAAGCCTCGCCGGAGCGGTTCGTCGCCTGTGCGGCCTACGGCGATGGCGGCCCCTGGTACATCCCGACCGCCGAAGCCTATCCCCAGGGAGGCTACGCAGCTTCGGTCGCCTGGTGCGATCCCCAGATCGACCAGATCCTGACCGACGGCATCCGCCAACTCCTCGCTCAGACTTAGCAAAAGCGGAAAGTCGGGCAGAATCTTCTCGTACTCGTACTCGAAACCACGCCGCTGCGGACGCGGAATCGAGTACGAGTACGAGTGCCGCTTCGCTGAGTACGAGTACGAGTACGACCGAAGCACCCTCTCGCCTCTCGCCTCTCGCCTCTCGCCTCCACCTCTTGAACGATCAGCATGCGACACGATCACACGGCCGCCCGCCGTTCCTTCCTCCGCTGGTCATGGCTCCTCGTCGGTTGGCTGTGGCTCGCTCCCGCGGCGAAAGCCAAGGACGAAGCCGCCACCCAAAACACCGAACGTCCCAACATTCTGTTCTTCTTCATCGACGACCAGCGGCATGACACGCTCGGGTGCGCCGGCCACCCGATCGTGCAAACGCCCAACGTCGACGGTCTCGCTCGCAACGGCGTCCGCTTCGAAAATGCGTTCGTGACGACGCCGATCTGTTGGGTCAGCCGGGCAACGGTCCTCACCGGAATGCTCTCCCGATCGCACGGTTCGGCCGGCCAGATCGACCGCGTCAATCCCGCCGCAGCCAGCACGATCTATCCCAAGCTGCTGCAACAGGCGGGTTACCGCAACGGCTTCTTCGGCAAATGGCATGCGAAGATGCCCGCCGGCTTCAACCAGTCGCAGTACTACGACGTGTATGAGGACATCTCACGGAATCCTTACTTCAAAAAGCAGCCCGACGGCAGCCTCCGTCACGAAACCGATCTCATCGGCGACCGGGCCATCGACTTCCTCAAAGCTCAACCAGCCGACAAACCCTTTTGTCTGAACCTGTGGTTCAATGCCGCCCACGCCGAGGATGGTGACAAGCGGCCCGGAATCGGCCACTACCCATGGCCCCAGTCGGTCGATGGAATGTATGAGGATGTAGAGATTCCCGCACCGCGGCTGAACGACCCGGCGATCTATGAAAGCCAGCCGGAGTTTTTAAAAAAGTCGCTTAACCGCGAGCGTTACTTTTGGCGGTGGGATACTCCCGAAAAATACACCACCAACATGCGGGCGTACTTCCGCATGCTCACCGGGATCGACCAGACGATCGGTCGAGTCCTGGAAACGCTGCGAGCCCAAGGCTTGGATAAAAACACCGTCATCGTCTACTCAGCCGACAACGGCTACTACATGGGCGACCGCGGGTTCGCGGGCAAATGGTCCCACTACGAGCAATCGCTCCGCGTTCCGATGATCATCGTCGATCCGCGCGTAGTCGAGCGAAACCGCGGGCGAGTCGATTCCCGCATGGCGCTGAACGTGGATCTTCCCTCCACGTTCCTGGAGCTGGCCGGAGTGGCGATTCCCGAGCGGTACCAAGGTCGCAGCCTACTTCCGTTGCTCCACGACGACCCCGCCGACCCGCTCGACTGGCGAGACGACTTCCTAGCCGAGCATCTGATCGAAATGGGGACGCGGATTCCAAAATGGGAAGGCGTTCGCGGCGAGCGTTATGTCTACGCTCACTACTTTGAGAACGACTACGAGTTTTTGCACGACCTCCAGAAGGATCCTGATCAGCTCCAAAATCTGATCGACGATCCAGCCTATCAAGACATCCGCCAGCAGCTCCGCGAGCGCTTCCAACAGCTCGCCGAAAAATATCCCAAAGTCACACCAGCGGCGACAAAGAAAGCCGCTAGTCGCTAGTACGGACGGGGTCTCAGCCACCGGGCGGTAGCTCCCCAAATCGTTTAACGGCAAGCCGCAGGCGACTGCTTTTCTAGATCCCCAAATCGTTTAACGGCAAGCCGCAGGCGACTGCT
>NZ_WRPR01000117.1 GCF_010367455.1 Candidatus Laterigemmans baculatus
CTTCGGCTTGCCATTAAACGACTTGATAGCCAACTGCTGGGCACTGCTGACTTTATGGCAATTCAGCGTGAGAAAGTGGCGCTGTCCAGCTAGGAAACCGTGGGCTAGCGCCCGGCGGCTGATGAATGCTCGCGCTCGCGGCGGCGGTCGGCGGCGTAGGCTTCGACTTCGAACGGGTTGTCGCGGTAAAAATGGCGACCGCGAGCGTAGGCGTAAGCCGAGGCGGCGACGTAGGCCGGTCCCATCAGCAGTCCCCAGCGTTCGAACTGGCGAACATGCACCCGCTCGTGCGCGCGGGTGCGGTCGAGGGCTCCCGGATCGCGGCCGAGCACGGTGTGGCCGATCGTCATCGCCGCGGCCGACACCGGAAGATGCTCGAGGACCCAGCGGACGCCGGGGCCGTGGATCTCGACGACGCCGCGGACCAGCCGCCAGCGACCGCCGCAGGCGAGCCCCAGTGCCAGGCCCGCTACGGTGTAGGGGCTGGCCCAGATGTAAGCGGCGGCGCGAAGTAGAAATCGTGTGGAGCTGCGGAGCAGTCGCATAGGCTCTCTCAGAAAACGCCGAAGCCACCCTCCCCGGGCCTAAGAGCCCGGCCCTCCCGGGGGGAGGGTGATGGTGGGCTTCAGGCAATCGCCGTCGCCAGCGGTTTATCTTAGAGCGCTTCTTCCAGCTCGTCTTCGTCCTCGTCGGCGTTGAAGTCGAACGCTTCGGCCGAGGTTTCGAACTCCTCGGTCTGGATCAGCGCCAGCTGCTCTTCGTTGAGCCGAACATAGCCGAGCGAGCGGATGACTTCGAGGATCTCGCTGCAGGTCGGGAACATCCGACCGGCGGCCCGCTTGTAGGCGTCCATCGCCTGCATGAACTCGATCTCGTGCTCGGAGTAGTCGCGTTCGCAGGTGGTCGGGTCGATCTGGCGGCGACGCTGTTTCTTCCGCCGCTGGGGCTGCGCGGTGTCGGCGGCGGCCTGCGGATCACGACGCTCGGCTCGGCGGCGGTCGACGGTCACGATCGAGTCGCCGGCGGTGGTGGTAGCGGCGGCGAGATCAGCGGCGGCGGCGGTGGTTGTCACGATCGGAGTCTCCCGGGTGGAAGGCGGCAGGAATGGGACTCAGCGGATAGTGCCAGGAAACCCTAGCACGTCGACCTTGCCGTCGACGC
>NZ_WRPR01000118.1 GCF_010367455.1 Candidatus Laterigemmans baculatus
ACGGCAAGCCGAAGGCGACTGCTTTTTAAAACACAGTCGCCTTCGGCTTGCCGTTAAACGACTTGGTAGCCAACTGCTGGGCACTGCTGACTTTTTGGCAATTCAGCGTAAGAAAGTGGCGCTGTCCCGCTAATCGCGGAAGACCGACGGAGCGTCCTGGGGGAACGGATTTCCGCCCCAGGGCTGCGGGGTGGGCTGTGGCGGCTGCGGGGGCCGCGGCGGCGAGTAGGGCGGCTGGTCGAATGGCGGCCGAGCACTTTCATAAGGTTGAGGCATGGGGATGTAGCCTCCGCCGGAACCGACGCGGCTCGCCCCGACCTGCTGCAAGGCGTTTTGCGTGGCGTAGAACAGCGACAACTGGGCCACCAAAGCCGTGGGTTGGAAAGTGACTTGGCGGACCGGGCTGAGGACTCGGCCCCCGGAATCGACACCCAGATCGTTGGGGCTCGGCAGCGGAACGCCGGGAGCGCCGTACCCTCCCCGGCTATCGGCCGGAGCCGATTCGGGCATGGGCGCCGCTTCGGCGGAACGATAGCGATCGGGAGCTTCAGCCATCAGCGGGCCGCGGGTGATCTGCCCGTCCCAGACGGCCAACCCGAGCGTTCCTTGATTGCCCCCCTGCCCGAGCAGCCTGGCGACGTCGCGGCCTCTCCAGTTGAACACGAACTCTCGGTAGTAGGGCCCGTCACGCCAACCGCGAATCGTTTCCGCTTCACCGGGCTGGAGGATATAGCCCTTGCCGCTGATCGAGCCCCGTGAGCCGTCGATGATGTTGATCCCATCGAGCGTCACCACAAACTTTCGCAGTCCGGGACCGGGGTTGTACAGATAAACGCTGAATCGCTCCCCTGGATTTCCCTGCACGCCGTACCGTCCGTTGTAGTACCAGAGCGGTTTGCGGCCGCCGCCGCTCTGGATCGCGAGCATGATCCCGTCGGTCGTTTGCAGTACACCCGGGGCGGAGCTGGGGAACCCCTGCTCTTGCCCGTAAGTTGCTGGCGCTCCGGGAATTGCCCCGTACAGGGCGAGCACCGTTCCGACCACCGATCCAAGTATCGCACGCATTGCTTGACCCCTTTGGCTGACTCAAAAATGTTCCACCGTGAGAGCGAAGCCCTCGAGCACGGTAGGAGTGACCAGCGGAGTCGCACATCACACAATCGGGGGGGCGAAGCAAACGGCCCTGCGGCCTCCTTTTATCCGCGTTCTCCGTGCTATCCGCGGTCCCTCTCCTTTCCGTGCTGTTTCGTGTCCTTCCGTGGCCACCCTTCGTGTCAGGAATTTTCTGAAAGCGACCGGCGTTACTGGAAATTTGCCGCGTGCTGTTTGCCTTCGGCCCTGAGATAAGCCAACAGATCGAGGATCTCTTCGGCGGTCAGGGTATCGACCAGACCTGTCGGCATCGGTGAGATCTCGCTGGGCCGCGACGCCTCGACCGCCGCTCGATTGATACTGACCGACTCACCGCTGAGCGGGTCGATCTCGATCTTTAGCTGCTTGGCGTTCACCCCGGCCGGCCGCCCCTGAACAATCTGACCCGAGTCGAGCAGATAAGCCGTGTGCCGGTACTTGGGGTCGATCACCCGCGACGGCTCGATGATCGATTCGAGCAGTGCGGCATCATCAAAGCGACGAGCCACCGTGGTCAGGTCGGGACCGATCCGTCCACCTTCATCTCCCAAGCGATGGCACCGCAGGCACGATGCGGCGGCCAAGGCGGCGCGTGCCGATGCATAGGAGCGACCGCTCGAGATGCGACCCAATTCGGGGAGCAAATCTTCCATCGTCCACTGGCGAACGAACGGACGCGGAGGCAGCAACGGTTCTTTACTGCTCGGCTTCTCAATCGCAGCGATCAGATCCGCGAGCGCTGCACGATCCTCGTCGCTGAGCCGTGCCAAGGCATCCTCCCGGATCGAGGCAATTGTCGCATCCATCAAGTGCCCGCCTGGAAACGAAACGGCCCGTTCAAGCCACTGCAGGAGGGTCACGTGGGCTGGGCGATCCCAACCGGCGATCGCGTGCTCGGTCGGCGAAGGCCGCACGAGCATCGACGCATAGTGGATCTGCTCCTCCTGCGTCGCTGCGTTCTCGAGCAGTCGCAGCGTGGTTTCGACGACCTGCGGCGTTTGCAGGTAGAGCAGTAGCTCGCAGAGCTCTTGGTTGACCGTGGGCGAAGCGTGCGGGTACATCGCTTCGAGCCGCTTACCAATCGCACCAACCGTCGCCGCGTCGGGGCGGCCCTGGCGGATGAACGAGAGCGCGAAGACGCGGAGGGCTGCCAACAGCGAATCGCGATCCAACTCCTCCAGCGGCAGCCGACCGAGCGCAGCGAGCAACGCTGGTTGATCGCTCGGTTCCCCGGCTCGAGCTAGGGCCATCAGGGCAGTGATCGAACGCAGCGAATCTTGCTCGGCAACCGCCCGCTCACGCCACTGCTCGAGAGGCTGCCGCTCGACGGCCACTCTCGCCGCATAGCGAATCCAGCGGTCCGAGCTGCCAAGGTGTGGCCAAGCGAAATCGACCGCGCCCGGATCTTCGCCCGTATGGAATGCTTCGAGCTGATGCCGCAGCCGACGCGCCTCCGCCGCGGCTGACAATGATGAGGATGACGCATCAGCCAACTCAGCCTTGCTCCCATCGGCCGCTTCAGACCCCCGATACCGCACCCGGTACAACCCCGAGTGCGATCCGCGGCCACCGGTGATGAAGTACAGATTTCCGTCGGGACCGAACCTCAAGTCGCAGACGTTCAGCGGTCCCCCTTCGACGAAAACCTCATACTCCGCCTGATAGCTCGCACCCTCCGGCGTCATCCGCACTTGCAGAATCCGACCGTTCTGCCAATCGGCCATGAAGAGCGAATCGCGGTGGCTGCGGGGAAAGCGACTGGTGGTGCCGAACTCCATACCCGTCGGTGAAGCGAGTCCGGTGTCGAGCATCGATGGGAGGCTATCCGCGTAGTAAGCAGGCCACTTCCCCGTCCCCCATCGCCATCCGTACTCGCCGGCGGACACCACATGGATCAGACGGTTGGGACGATACCACGGCAGCCCCGCATCCCACTCCATGTCGGCATCGTAGGTGAACATTTCGCCGTGGGGATTGAAAGCCACGTCGACTTGGTTCCGCAGTCCACCGGCAATAATCTCCCAGCTCTCTCCATTCGGATCAAAACGAAGGATGTAGCCAACCCGATCATCCTCGCCGGCATCGTGCGGATTGGGAACGAGCCAATCGTTCTGCGGATCGCGATAGGGAGAATTGGGAGATGCCCCTTCTGGAAAGGTCACATCATTGCCGACCGCCATATAAATCATCTGATCCGGACCGAGGACGAGCTGGTTTGCCCCGTGTCCGTAGCGACTGCGATAATCAAACGATTTGAGCAGTTGGACGTCGTCGAACTGATCGTCTCCGTCGGTATCACGAAGTCGGTAGAGGCCACCGTCGTTGGTCGCTGAAACATATAAGCTGTCGTGCGCGTAGAGCACGCCTCGACAGTGCTTGAAAGTTTCTTCGACTCGCTCAAACGTCGTCTCGCCTTCCTTATCGATCTCGACGCGGGCGACTCCTTTGCTGTCCAGACCGAGGAGGATACGACCTCGATCGTCAAAGGTCATGCTGATCCAGGAGTCTTCACCCTCTTGAGCCGAGCGGAGGAGTTCGACTTCAAAACCCTTCTGAACAACGATGAACGAGATGGGTGTGGCATCCTCGGCAGCGACGGTTCGGCATTCGATGAAACCGAACCCCAGGCACGCTACCCCGCCAAGCCACACGCATGCCACCAGGCACTTCATCACGCAGTTCATCTTCGGCCTCTCCCATCGGGTGTTCATCGCCGTCCGCCTGTCCCGCTGCGGACCGCGTGTAGCTTAACCCACAGAATCGCCGTTCGCTCCACGAAAGTGGCGAGGCACCAGAGTCGCCTTTCGCTCCGCGAAAGCTCGCGCAGCATCAGAGTCGCCTTTCGCTCCGCGAAAGCTCGCGCAGCATCAGAGTCGCCTTTCGCTCCGCGAAAGCTCGCGCAGATTCACTTCTTTTGCCGAACGAAAGGCGACGATGCGCACGGTTCAGCTGAGACCGGTCAGCGGCCCATCGCTGCAGAAGTCGGGATTGCCGAAGCTCTTTTCGGGATACCCCATCGCCTCACAGAAACTCAACAGCAGTCGGTTGTGGGGGACTTTGTCGAACTTCATTGCTCGGCCGGTCTTGAACCCCAGTCCGCCACCGACCAACACGAACGGGATGTTGTCGCGGGTGTGCGAATTCCCCTTGCCGAGCTCGTTCGTCCAGACGATCGTCGTGTTGTCGAGCAGCGAGCCTTGGCCGCCCGGTTCGGGCGTCGCGGCCAGCCGCCGCGCCAAGTGGGCGACCTGCTCACAGTACCACGTGTTGATTTGGATCAGCTTCTCGTAGGCCTCTTCGTTGCTGTCCGGCTCGTGCGATAGCGTGTGGTGGCCTTCTTCGATTCCGAGCCAACTCATTTTCGGCTGGCCCACGCTGTTGGTGATCTGGAAAGTCGCGATTCGCGCGAAATCCGCGGCGAAGCTGTTAACGAGCATCTCCATCTGCATGCGAGTGATCTGCGGGATGTTGTCGTTTTGTTCCTGCACGTTCGCGGGCAGCTCGGGGACCGCGTGCCCGACGGCCGGCTGCTGGGATTTCTGCGACAGTTCGGACTGAAGTTCCTTTTCGACGTCGCGAACCATTGCCATGTGGTCTTGCAGGAGCCTTCGATCCTCGCTGCTGAGCATCTTTTCAATCTTATGGAGATCGCCCGTCAAATCGTCGAGCACGCTGGCCAGCAATTCGCGGTTTTTAGTCTGACCATACAACTTGTCGAACATCTGATAGGGGTTATCGATTGGTGCGACCGGCTGATTGGGACCGGCATAAGACATCCGCGTCCAGGTATCAGCCCGCTCGGGGACCATCACGCCGAACTCGAGCGACCCAAAGCGTGTTTGCGTGTTGGAGTCGGCCTGCAAGCGGTTCTTCAAATGTTGATCGATCGAAATGCCCTGCGACCAGCCAGCCGGGGTGTCGCTTCCGCCCTGCACGTCGCCGGGGAACAGCTCGATTCCGGTCAACAGGCAACCGATGCCCCGCATGTGACCGTCGCCGTCGCCTTTGATCCGGTTGCAGACGCCGTGGAGCGTCATCGTCTGGGATTTGAAGTCGGCGAGCGGTTCGAGGATCCGTTTCAAGTCGAAATCGGGTCCTTCACGATCGGGCCAGAAGTGTTGAGGAATCACTCCGTTAGGGCTGAAGACGAAGATCAATCGTTGCTTTTTCGTCGGAGCGGTCGCCGAAGCCCAACCGAGGCTCGGCAGGCCCATCACCAGGTTCGCCGCGGCAGCACTGATGCCCGTTTGAATCAGAAAGTCGCGTCGTGACGTTTGCTTTTGCATCTCAGGCATCCTGATCATCGGGGGCAAGCGGGTGGGTCGCCGCAACCACGGCGATCTCGACGATTAACTCACGAATGTTGAAGCCGCTCTGCTGAAACTTTTCCACCAGCCGCTCCACGGTCTCCGGACCATAAGCCGCAGGCGGCTGCTTGACGAAGTGTTGGAAGGTGCGGATCACGAACGCGCGGTGGGAATCTTCATGCGTCGCCAACAGGTCGGCCAGTTCCCGCGGCGTCTCGAATTCTACCAACTCCCCGGACCGCGTGATGTAGCTTCCCGAGGAGTCGATCGGTTGCTCGCGCTCACTACTGCGGTATCGTCCCACTGCATCAAAATTCTCGAGTGCAAACCCAAGACCGTTGATCCGCGTGTGACAGGCTTGGCAGCTATCGGGGCTAGTCTGCAGCGCAACCCGCTGCCGCGTCGTCAGGTCAGGGTGGAGATCGGGAGCGAGCGGCGAAAACGCTTCGCTCGGCGGGCGGATGACGCGGCCGAGCACATGCCGAGTGAGAAACACCCCGCGGTGGATCGGCGAAGTGGTGTCATGATAAGCCAGCACGCTCATCAAATACGGGTGCGAAAGGACTCCCATCCGTCGCTCGGAATCGGGCACGCTCCGCCGCAGCCGGGGCCCCTCCGCTTCGGCCGGCCTCCAGGTGTCACCATAAAACGCGGCGAGGCGATCGGTCGTAAAAGTCCAGTCGGCCTGGAAGAACTGGCGATAGTCGCTGGCTTCACTCCACACGACTTCATCGAGGAATGCGTCGAGCGAGGCCCGCAGGTCGCTAACCAACTCGGGTCCGAAGTCGGCATACAGGTTCGCGTCTTTGGTGACTTCCTCGACGTGGCCAAGATTTAGCCACTGGTACAACATTTCACGCGTTTTCGCCTGCACGCGGTAATCCGAGACCATCCGCGTGGCCGCCTGGCGGATTTGATCTTCGTTGCTCAGACGGTTTTCTTTCGCCTGTTGAATCAGCCAATTGTCGCTGGGGAGCGAATCGTACAGCACCAATGCAAGGCGGTTGGCGGCCCGCTGCGAAGGCGAGCGATCGAAGTCGATCGTGGGGTAGAGAAAACGCGGAGACTTGAGCGAGAGCAGAAGCACGCGTTTGATCGCCTCGGCGTCATCCTCGGTCGCGTCGACTTGCTGGTCGATATAGAGCGCGCGGAGGCTGTCGCTCAGCGGACCGCGGAAGGCGGTTTCGACGAGCTCGGTCAGGAACCCACGCAGCTGGGCACGGTTCTCGTCCGAATCTTTTTTGTGGCGGCGGCGGTACTCGGGCCAAAGTTCCTCGCTGGCAATCGCGGCGAACTCGATCGCCGCGGCAGTCGTCGAATCGTCCCACTGGCGATTGATCGCAATCCCCCGCTCGTAGCCATAGCTGCGGTCGTCCGGCGGAAGCGTGGTCTGCAGTGAAAAGGTCGCCGGCGCATGCCCATCGATCAGGTTCCGCGTGGGAATGATTTGTTCGCTGCCGTGCGGTGGAATCCAGGAGAGCGAGATCCGCGCCGGCGGCTGCTCGGTCTTTCGCTCCCGCTGGGTGAAGCCGATCTTAAAGGGGTAGACCCGCCCAGCGGTCAGCCGAACCGTCCGGCGAAACTCCGTCTTATCACCCGATTGAACGTGGTTATTGATCAGCTCGCGGTCGTTGCTGCCGAAGTCCATCACGAACGAGCAACTGCTGCGGACGATAATCTCATACTGTCCCGTCACGTCCGCTTTGATGCCACCGCTCCAGTGGATATAGAAGGCTTTGGGGTCGATCCCTTCGCCCGGGCCGGCGTCGCCAAAATCGAAATCGAGGACCGGGTCGACCCGTTCGATTTTCTTATTTTCGTTCTTCCAGCGTGCTCCGTCGAAGTAAATCCCCTTAATGCCTCGGCTCTCGGTGACGCTGGCGATCCCGCTGAACCGCGCGTACAGATCCGCGTAACTCTGCCGCAATTGATCGGCGGTGAGCCGTGCCAAGCCGATCCGCGCGGCTCGTTGGCGGACCTGTGCGGCCTCGCTGTAAAAGGCGTTGTGGATATAGGCCGCAACCGCCGCAGCATCGTCGGCGACGCAGGCCTCCGGATCGTCTTCCGGCATCGTCTCGGAGATCACGCTCGCCAGTTCCCCGATGCTCAAGTCACCGACCAGCGGCGAGGTGTAGGCGTCCTCGGTCCCTTCCCCTTCGGAGCCGTGGCAGCTGGTGCACTGGGCGCGGTAGATCGCTTCCCCACGCTCAAGCAGCTCATCTCCGCCCTTCGCGCGGCTCAGCAGCAGCGAGGGAGCAAACGCCAGCAGCCACCACGCGGCGACCAAAATCGCGCTGAAGCGGCGGGTCGACGGTTTGAGGCGGATGTCAGTAGCAAGCATGCTGGAAGCGGATCCATCGCGTCCGCAAGCGATCCCCTGCGATCGGAGAAAGCTCGGGCGGACGCAAAGTTCAAGGCGGGACCGGCAGCTCGGCAAACAAAACAAGCCACAACGGCAACATAGGGAAGGGGAACCCAGAAGGCGCCAACCATTTTAGGCAAGCCGAATTCGCGGTGTCCAGCGAATTGGCGGTATTTGGGCCGCCCGCCGGCCGGCATCTACCTGGGAACTCCGAACAGCGATCGGGCCAAACTCAGCGGCCATGCCAGTGGTAGCGCCGTCAGCCACGACGCCCCTGGGGAACCCGACGCTCCTTCCCGCGACGCTCAGGAGCTCGGCCGCGCGGCGCCGAGTCTGTTGCTGGAGAATGGAACGGACGTGCGGAGCATCCGACGCTGCTGGGCAAGGAGAAGGCGATGGACCGTTTCGAGTCGACCGCAGGTATACCGACCAGCGTCAGAAATTCGGACGAGTTGCTTGGTCGATTCCGCCGTTTTCGCGGGATGTTGGGGGATTTTGATCGCGATCAACTCATGGCCGGTCGTCGAGACGGGCTGGCTTGATGCCTCTGGGCATCGATTCATCAGCGGTGATCGTTCTGGCAATGGCAGCGTGGTGTCGAGCTGCACGCGTCATTGCCACCCAATACAGTAGGCGGCTCATCGCTCCGTCCTCGCGCGGCCGCAAGACCACACGAAAGATCGTTTGTCGCGCGTTTCCGCGATTCAGAGCGAGGTGGATCGCGCCGGCCTCATCGGCCCCCGGGCGACGCGGCATCGGAACACTCCGCCACAGGCGAAACCAAAGAAAGCCACCACTGCCGACCAGACAACCCAAGCAGAACTTCCTAAACAACCAATTCGGCTCCTGACCCCTTTTCCGCCGTTCCAACACGACGAGCTACGCCTTCGACGCCCGCGGGCTTCAGGTCGAGCAGACCGACCGGCTCTCGGGCGTGACGGCCTTCGCCTACACGGCCAGCGGTCAGCTCGAGTCGCTCACCGACGCGGAGAACCAGACGACCAGCTACACGTACGACGATGCTGGTCAGAAGCTGACGGAAGTCTACCCGGACCACGTGCCGAGCGCGACGATCGGTTCACCCGGCTATGGGATCGTGAGCTTCACCTACGATCCGGCAGGTCGGGTGGAGGAGCGTGAAGACCAGCAGGGGGATACCTGCACGTATAGCTACGACTTGGCCGGTCGGCTCGAGTCGCGCGACTACGTGGGTCACTCGAGCGGTCCGCTCTCGGGGCAGAGTGCCACCGACAGCTTCACCTACGACGCAGCCAGCCGAATGCTCACCGCCGTGAGCGGCCGCTACGCGAACACGGTCACCTACACCTATGACGACGGCGGCCGAAAAGCGACCGAAGGGCTGACGATCGCCGGGCAGACCTACACGATCGAGACCGACTACGACGCGGCCGGTCAGCTGACCGGCTACACCTACCCGGACGGGACGCTGGTCGCCCGGAGCTACACCGACCGCGGACAGCTGCACGAGCTCAGCTTCGACAGCACGGTCGTCGACACCCGGACGTACGACGATGGTGGCCGGATGACCGGGAGCGCCTACAATAACGGTGTGAGCGAAACCCGAGCGTACAACACCGACAACACGCTCTCCTCGATCAGCTACACGGGGGCGTCGATCGGTACGTACTCCTACGGCTGGGACGCGAATAAGAACAAGACGAGCGAGTCGATCAGCGGGACGCTCGCTGGCTACGGGTTCACGGTCGGGGCGAGCGGCTACGACACAGAGGACCGGCTGGTGAACTGGGAGCGGAGCGACTCGGCTCTGGACCAGTCGTGGAACCTGTCGCTGGTGGGTGACTGGAACAGCATCACCGAGAACACGGTGGCGCAAGCGCGGACCCACGGCGACGCTCACGAACTGCTGACCGCCGGCGGCAGCGCTGTCAGCCACGACGCCAAGGGGAACCAGACGCTCATCCCGGCGACGCTTTCGAGCTCGGCCTTGGCGCTCAACTGGGACTTCGAGAACAAGCTCACGACTGCGGACGTTGGGAACGACTCGAGCGTGGACGTGACGTACAAGTGGGACGCCCTGGGGCGGCGGGTGTTCCGCGACGACGGGACGAGCGCGGTCGTGTACGTGCAGAGCGGCGAGCAGACGCTGGCCGATTACGGCTCGGGTGTGGCGGCCTCGACTCCGATGTACCGCTATGTGTGGGCGAGCTACATCGACGAGCCGGTCGTGCGGGTCGATTCAAGCGATGCCAAGCTGTACTACCACCGCAACCAACAGTACAGCGTGGTGGCTCTGACCGACAGCGTAGGTGCGATTCAAGAGCGGTACGCCTACACGGCCTACGGCGAGCCGACGGTGCTGGATGGGGCAGGCACAGCGCTCTCTGCGTCCGCGGAAGACAACCGGTACACCTACACTGGACGCGAATGGGACGGGGCAATGTCACTCTATCACTACAGGTCCCGGATGTATAGTCCGGTGGCGGGGCGGTTCGTTTCTCGTGATGGTGCTTCATACGTGGATGGGGCTTCGCTTTATGGAGCGTACTTCGGCTTGGCTGCAGGCGATCCTCTCGGACGCGCATGCACTCCACTCGGGCCCACTGGTCCCGCTACGACTAGCGGCTTTGCCGCTTCTGGCGGGTTTTCCATAACGACCGGCACCAATCCAGGAGTATGGAGCTACGCTATGGCTGATAAGATCGTTTGCACCGCTACTCATACGCAAACATTTATCTACAGTTGCTCTTGCTTTCAGTGGCTGCCCTGCCCTGGGTGGGTGTCTAGTGCTATGGCCGTGACGGTTACTGAAGACGAATCCTTTACTCTGCCGGGGGCCCTTGAACTGGTGCATACTGTGACTGCCCCTCTTCCCGGCGGCATTCCGAAGGGACCTGGGTTGGGGTTGAACTTCGGATTTCTTCACCCTGATGATCAGGCTGGAGCGAATACTCGCTGCAAGAATGCCGCTAGTTCCAGGACGCCAACGGTCAGTCCACCCACATCTGTAAGTTGCCCGTAGCAATAGGGGTCAGATATGAAACGCAAAGTGGCGCTCGCCTTCGTATTGCTCGCGTGTCTCGCAGTCATCTGGGCAGCGGCGGAATCATCGCGGTCGATCGAATTGCGCGTCGATCGCGTTCGCCTGCTGGACAACCCGCAGGGTGGCAATCGCTCTGTAGAAGTTCGGATCGTGAATGAAAGTCGTATGCCTATCCGCATAATTGGTGGGAGTGGTCATGCAACGGAATTTGCAGTCACGGACGGAAGCGGAGCGTTTCTGGCCGGCAGAACGAGCCAAAGAAAAGACCTGTTGAAAGTTCCGGCCGGCAATAGCTTCCTCGTGGAATTTCTGGATACCGGTATGCCAAGCAGTGCGGTGCTCCACCTGACTGTTCGCGATTGGGCAGGAGGTGCAGCACCAATCTCAAAGAGCCTTAATCTGAGGACGTTGCTGGAGGGGCGGACGGGAGAAGACGAGTCGGAGTCAGAACCGAACGAATCTTAGTACCTTGGCGCTCTTGGTGTCAAAAAAGTCAGCCGAGCGTTTGCGACGCTAAAAACCACGGGCGGGCGCCCAGACGCGGGGCGATTTTCGGCCGAGGTGATGTTGACCGGCGAGCGCAGATTGGGCGTTTTAGGCCGGTTTTGGCAGATGCGCGCAGCAGGCAACCCGACCGGCTACCAGGGGGCCATTGCGAGTTGGAGCGATCAGAGTCGACGCGGCGTTTAGGCGGCGCGTCGGTAGGAGCGTAGGAGACCGCCGAGGCGTTCAGTGGTCTCGACCGGGGCGTCGGTGTCTGGCGGTCGCTCGAATGGAATGATCAGCCGGTTGTCGAGACCCTGGTGGTTGCGCTCCGTGTGGTAATGGGTGAGATATTCGCGGACGGCGTTACGGAGCGACCCTTCGCCGAAGAGGATTAACCGGTCGAGGCACTCTGATTTGAGCGAGTTGAAAAACCTTTCAATGTGGGCGTTCATATTCGGGCTGCGGGACGGTAGGCAAAGCGACTTGATGCCTTCACCGCGCAAGAGCCCACGGAAGGCTTTGGTGAACTTCGGGTCGCGGTCCATGATCAGGTACCGCTTGCCGTTCAGGAATCCGTCTTCATAGTTGGTCAGCTCGCGAGCGGCCTGCTGCATCCATTCTTCGGTCGGATTGGGAGTGCAGCCGGCGAAGTGGACGCGGCGGGTTTTCAGCTCCATAAAGAACAGCAGGTAGAAGGTCGTCAGCCCCGACTTGGTCCAAACTTCCACTGTGGTAAAGTCGACCGATGCCAGCACGTCCCAGTGTGCCTTGAGGAAGGTCTCCCAAGAGCCGGTCCGTTTCCGTTTCGGGGCCGGCTCTATACCGTTGGCTTTGAGGATGTTTTCGACCGTGGTGTCGCTGATCTGGTAACCGACGTTCGCTAGCGCCCCCTGGATTCGGTCACAGCCCCACGACGGGTTCTCCTCGGCGAATTTCACCGCAAGATCCACGATCACTTGGCGCACCCGCGGTCGACCTTGCCGTTTCTCCTGTCGGTCGGAGTAGTCCCACTTCTGCGCGACCAATTGACGGTGCCAGCGGAGAATCGTGTCGGGCGTGAACAGCGTGCCGATCTCCTGCATTCGTTTGCGCCCGAGCACTTTGCCTTTGACCGCCAACCGCCGCCGCTGGTCATCGGTCAGCAGGATTCGTTTCTTGCCGCAGTGCTCCTTCAGGATGGCAATCTCGGTCAGAAGGTAATCGATCAGTTCTTGTTGGTCGCGGTTCATCCAACCGGCGAGGATCAGAAGCAGAAGATGACACGGCTGCAGGACAAAGTTCATTGGCGGAGCTGGGTGCGGACGCTGGGAGACGCCTAGCGAGCGGACGGGAAGGTGGCAACAATTGCCGGCCGTCCTCTCTGCTCGGTTTTCCGCTCTGTCCTTCCGCACGATTTTCTCGATGGCCATCGGCATCGACCCCACCGTCGACTTCGCCTGCAAGCGGGTGCTGGGCAGCCCGGAGCATTCGGCGATTACGCTGCACTTCCTGAACGCGGTGCTGCAGTTCCCGTCGCCGATCCGCGAGGTGCGGATTCTGAACCCGACGATCGAGAAGGAGTTCGAGGACGACAAGTGGTCGCTGCTCGACATCCTGGCGAAGGACGAGAAAGAGCGGCTGTACGACATTGAGGTGCAAACGACTCGGCCGCTGGGGCTACGGCAGCGGCTCGCCTACTATGCGGCCAGTCTGCTGGTACGACAACTCGAAAGCGGCGACGATTACCACGAGCTGAGGCCCTCGATCGGCATCTGCCTGCTCGACGCGGTCGAGTTCAGCGAGGAAGCCGCTCTGCACCACAGCTTCGAACTCCGCACCGAGGGTGGACTTTCGCTGACCGACTGTCTGCGGATTCACTTGCTCGAGCTACCCAAGTACGTGCCGCCGAGCGATAATCGAGTGATCACGGACCCAGTCGAGCAGTGGCTGTACTTCTTCTGCCGCGCCGACGAGTCGACGGCCGAAGCCACAGGAGTGCTGGAGATGATCGCCAAAGATCCCGAAGAACGCCGGCTGTACAACGAACGACTGAAGATGGAGCGCGACGAGCGGGCCCGCAACCTGCAGGCGCGTGAGGAGGGTCGACACGAGGGGCGGCAGGAAGGCGAGCTAGTGGGCCGCGTGAAACTACTGCAGAGTCTCAACGGCGATACGCCGGATACCACAGAAAAACTGCTTGCTCTGGGAGGGGAACGACTGCTGGCGATGGAGCGGGATCTCCAGCAGCGACTGCGTGAGCGTTCCGGTTGAATTGGAACGGACCGCGGCCGCCCGGCCCGCTGAGAGGACTGCAAATTTCCGGTAGGCTCAATGTGGCAGACGACGCGTACGGCGCTGAGGTGACAGTGGGGTTAACTTACGTGTGTTAACCAGGCTGTCACTCGCATTCTTAATGCGACCGCTTGCTATCCCCCCGCATGGCTCTAGGGCCGAAAAGGGGACGCACCTCATATTCGGAATCGAGCTGCGTCTCCTTTTCCTGTCCTACCTCTGGCGACGGCGTGGCATTTTGCTTGAGTCTTCCCGCCCCGCAGGGGCCCCAACAATCCCGCCCAGGGTTAGCTGGACAGCGCCACTTTGGATTGGTTTGGAGCAGGACGGCTCGCGGAAAAATCGTTTAACGGCAAGCCGAAGGCGACTGCTTTTTAAAACACAGTCGCCTTCGGCTTGCCGTTAAACGACT
>NZ_WRPR01000119.1 GCF_010367455.1 Candidatus Laterigemmans baculatus
CAAGCCGTGGGGGAGAGGGCTAGGGTGAGGGGGCCGTAGCCGGCCGCTTAGACCCCCTCACCCCAACCCTCTCCCCCAAAGAAAATCGCGAAAGTGTTTGAGGGTGAAGGTCAAGTGATTGCCGCGATTCCCTTCGGGGGAGAGGGGGCTAAAACTGCCCGACCCTCCCGGGGGGAGGGTCATGGTGAAATGGAGTTTTCTGTTAGTCCTGTAACTTCGATGCACGCATGGTCACACCCCTCGATTCCTCGAGTTCGTCCAATCACCCCGATTCGGCGGCCGCAGTCGAGTCACCCGAGGCTCTCAGGCTCGCCGAGAATCTGTGGATTGGACACCACCGCCAGCGGGAGTGGTTCCGCAATGCGATTCGCTCGGGCCGACTGGGCAGCACCTTTCTGTTCGTCGGTCCGGAGGGAATCGGCAAGCGGACGTTTGCACTGCAGCTGGCAAAGACGCTGCTCTGCGAGCGGTCGGAGCCGGCCGAGCTCGCCCCCTGCGGCGACTGCTCCGCATGCCGGCAAGTCGCTGCCGGAACGCATCCCGACGTGTTGCAGGTTCGCAAGCCGGACGACCGCAGCTACATCCCGGTCGAGATCCTGATCGGGCCTCGCGAGGCGCGGATGCGGGAAGGCTTGTGCCACGACATTCGGCTGCGGCCGATGAGCGGAGAACGCCGGATTGCGATCCTCGATGACGCTGACGTGCTGAATGCCGAAGGGGCGAACTGTCTCCTCAAGACCCTCGAGGAGCCGCCGCCGCGAGCGGTGATCATCCTGATCGGAACCAGTCTGCAACGACAGCTGCCGACGATCCGCTCGCGGTGCCAGGTCGTCCGCTTCGATCCGCCTCCACGCGACGAGGCGGTCGAGATCCTCCGCTTGCATGCGGCCGCCGCCGAAGTCTCTGAGGAGCAACTCCGCGCGGCTCTCGATGCGGCCGATGGCGAGCTGAGCCGGGCTGCGACGCTGCTGTCGGAAGAGTCGCGGCATTTCCAGCAGACGCTGCACGCAGTCCTCGGGGACGGTTTGCCGAGCGCCGTGGAGCTGGCAAAACTGGTCGGCGGCTACGTCGACGCGGCTGGCAGCGACGCCCCGCCCCGCCGCCAGCGGATGCGGCAGGTCAGCGAGCTGGCCGCAGACCACTTTCGGCGTCGCCTTCGGGCTGCGGCTACTTCCGGAACGCTCAGCGGACCCAGCGTGGCCGAGGATCTGTATCGCCTGAACCGCTCGCTCGAAATGCGTTACCAGATCGACCGGAATGCGAACCAGGCGACGCTGATCGAAGCCTGGGCGGACGATCTCCAGCGCGGTCGGCCGGGAAGCTGAATTGCCATAACGTCAGCCGTGCACAGCAGTCGGCTACACAGTCGTTTAACGGCAAGCCGAAGGCGACTGTGTTTTGGAAATCAGCCGCCACGCGCTAGCGTCCGGTTCTTGCGGCGTTTTCGAGAACCGGGGGCTAGCGCCCGGCGGCTGATGGGATGAAGAATGAACGGTATCGCGCTCAGCGGTGGGGAGCTTGAGTCCAATTTTGCTGTGACGCGCGTGGCCGCTCGAGAATGCCGACGAGCACCGCGCGGAGCCCTAGGTACGCGAGCAGCCCGAACAGCGTTCCGAGGGCGTCGGCGAGCAGATCGCCGAGGCTCGGCGTCCGGTGAGACACGAAGCCCTGCGTCCATTCATCGAGCACGCCGTAGATCAATGCCACCGCGGCAGCGACCAGAACGCCCGGAACCACGCCGCCGATCCGCCGTGGCAAAGACCAGGCGAGCAGAAACGCCAGCCCCGCAAACGCCCCAAAGTGCAGCACTTTGTCTTTCACGTGCAGCGACCGCAACTCCGATCCCGGCAGGTGTGTCCCCGTGAAAATCAAGATCCAGTAAACTAGGAGCAGGATCGGCGCGAGGCGGAACCCAAAAATGGTGGCGCGGGCGAGAAGACGCATCGAGTAACCGGTTCGGTGTGCGGTGCCGCAAAGCTGTGTCCGTTCCAAGGCAGGCTACCAGCCGGGCTGCCCGTTTCCTACGCCAAAATTCGTCGCCCCCTCCAGTTCCCTCCTCCACGTCCACCGAGAACCGCTCGATGAGTTTTCGCCATCCGACTCGCTGCGTCCTGCCCCACGGCGGGGGCTTCCCGATTTTCACCACGGCGGTCAGCCTCGTGGCGAGCCTGATCCTCGCCTCCTCGGTTTCCCATGCCGATTCGCCTCCGGCTTCCGAACAGGGTGCCGCCAGCGAGACCGCTCCCGCGGAGGCCAGCGACAACGCTCGCGCGGAGGCCAGCGGAACCGCTCGCGCGGAGAACTGGCAGCGGGTGCCCACGGCCGACGAGGCGCAGTGGGAGGTGTGCCGGTTTGGCGGCGACGGCGATGTGGTGCTGGAGTCCCAGGTGATCAAGCTCGGCGTGGGAGACCCACTGACCGGAGTCATCTGCACCGCCGCTCTCCCTCGCGACAACTACGAACTCGAACTCGAGAGTCGTCGGACGAGCGGTTTTGACTTCTTCTGCGGGCTGACGTTCCCGGTCGGCGAAGGCCAGTGCAGCTTGATCCTCGGCGGCTGGGCCGGGGGAATCGCGGGGTTGTCGAGCATCGATGGGGAGGATGCCTCGGAGAATCCCACCAAGCGGCTGATGCACTTTGACAACGACCGCTGGTACCGCGTCCGCATCCGCGTCGATGCCGATGCTGTGCAGGCCTGGGTCGACGGCAAGCAGATCGTGAACCAGCCTCGCCAGGGGCACACGTTCGATATTCGCCCGGAGATGGATCCGAGTTTGCCGCTGGGCGTTGCGGCGTTTCAGTGCGATGCGGAGCTGCGGAACTTCCGCTGGCGAAAGTTGCAGAGCGAGGAATGAGAAACGTGCTCGAGGAAGGGCTCGGCGGATTCGAAACCTCGCTCGACGAGCATTGGATGCGGCGGGCGTTGGAAATGGCCTCGCAGGCTGCCGTCGCGGACGAGGTTCCGGTCGGGGCGGTGATCGTGCACGAGGGGCGGATCGTCGCCGCGGCGCATAACCAGCGGGAACAGCTCCGCGACCCGACGGCCCACGCCGAAATGATTGCAATCACGCAAGCGGCCGAAGCGGTGGGGGATTGGCGGCTCGAGGGCTGCGCGCTGTACGTCACGCTCGAGCCTTGCCCGATGTGTGCAGGAGCGATCCTCCAGTCGCGGATCCCGCGGGTCGTCTACGGGGCGGTCGATGCGAAGGCCGGAGCGGTCGAGTCGCTCTATCGTCTGCTGGGCGACCCGCGGCTGAACCATCGAGCCGAAGTCCGCGGAGGCGTGCTGGCCGATCGCGCCGGAGCGATCCTCACCGACTTCTTCCGCCACAAAAGGTCGCTGGGGAAAAAGTAGCCACCCCGTCCCCCGCAGCAGGATCGAGGTGAGGGGGCTAACGCGGCGGGCTCCGGCCCCCAAGCCTTAGGCTTTGTCAGAAACCCGGCGATTTCATTCTTTTGAGCCGTAGGCGCTAGCCTCGGGTGAGCCGTAGGCGCTAGCCTCGGGTGAGCCGTAGGCGCTAGCCTCGGGTGAGCCGTAGGCGCTAGC
>NZ_WRPR01000011.1 GCF_010367455.1 Candidatus Laterigemmans baculatus
GAGAACGCAGATGAAAGGGGGAGGAGGGGAGGTGGCGGGCGATCGAAATGGACGAGTGGGGCCACGGAAGGACACGGAAAGGGCACGGAAAGGGGAGGGACCGCGGATAGCTCGGAGAACGCGGATGAAAGGGGGCCACGGAAGGACACGGAAAGGGGCACGGAAAGGGGGAGGGAACCGCGGGGGGAGGATTTTTCAGGGCTTTGGGGGCTGGGCGGCTCGGCAGACGGCGACGACTGCAGGGTGTTGGATCTGTCGCTCGGTGGAAATCGCAAAGAAGCGGACTTGGACGGCGCTGGTTTGTCCCAGCTGCACGACGTCGTACTGGCGGCAGATCTCTTCGGCGACGACCGCGGGTGCGGGAAAGACTCCGTCGCCCGCTTGGCCGAAGACTTTCAGCAGCGCGCTATCGGCGATCTCGTGGACCACGCGGGGCAGGATCTGGTGCGTGTCGAACCACTGCTCGAGCCCTCTTCGCAGCGGGTTGTCGGTGGGCGGGAGCAGCATCGGCAGCTCGCGGAGCCGGCTGACGAGTTCGGCTTCCGTGGAGGCTGTGCGTGATTCGATCACATCGGGGTGGGCAAAGAATGCCACCGCCGACTGTCCCAGCGCGTGGTTAAAAACCTTCAGCCCGCTGGCCGAGGGTGCCGGGGCATCGGAGAGGACGACGTCCAGACGGTGGGCCACCAGGTCGGCCAGCAACCGATCCAGTTCGGCTTCGCGGCAGAGGATTTGCACCGGTTGATCGGTGGTCCGAGCGGACTGCAGCAAGCGGTAGATGACCAGTTTCGGCAGCGAGCTCGTCGCCCCGACCTTCATCCGCAGCGCGCCGCTGGTCGCTCCGCTCCGGATGAACTCGGCCAGCTCTCGGCCGAGCGAAAAGATCTGCTCGGCGTACTCGAACACCGTCTGCCCGGTGTCGGTCAGCGTCAGGCGGCGGCCGCCAGGGCGAAACAGCTTGGCCCCCAAAGATTCCTCGAGCTTGCGGATCTGGCTGCTCAAGGTCGGGCTGGTCAGGTGCAGCTGGCGGGCTGCCTCGGCGACGCTGCCGGTGCGGGCCACCATCCAGAAATAGTGCAGATGGTGGTAATTTAGCCAATCCATCGCAGGACTCCCGTGCAGGACGCCGCCGGACAACCATTCGATATTTTCGAATGTTTTCGTAGAAAGTTAAGAAATAGCTTTGTCAAACGCCAGCCGTATATTTCTATCGGGGACTGGAAACGACATCCATTGAGACGAAGCGACATGTGGAATCCTGCAGACACGCACCGGGCTGTGGACGGCGTCGAGGAGGCGTTGGCGATCCTCGAGCGGTTTTGCGACCAGAACCGGGTGCCGCGTGATTCGGCCGAGCTGCGGCGTTGGCTGCTCGAATCGCTACGAGCGGTTCCCGGGGAAGGGGCCAACGGCTGGATGCGTCGGCTGATCAGCTGTGGCGGCAAGACCGGCCTTCGCGTGGGGCTGTTCGAAGCCCGTCCCGAGGAGGCGCTGCCGTTTGTCCGCCAGGGCTATCCTGTGGCTTTCGCGCTGCCGAGCGAGGATCCGACCGAGCCGGTCGCGTGGCAGGTTTTGACCGGCAGTCGGGGGCGGAAGGTGCGGGTTTGGAAGCCGGCCGAGGGGAATCGCGAGCGGTGGATGTCGCGGCGGCGGTTTTTGAAACGGCTGGCCTGCGAGGGGGCGAGTTCCTGTCGCTGGTTGGTCGCTCAGCCCGCCCTTGGCTGTGCGGCAGCGGCCGAGCAGGGCAAACCGCTGACGCCCCTGGCGCGGCTGGCGGCGGTGCTGCAGCCGGAGCGTCGCGACATCATCTCGATGATCATCTTTTCGGTGATGGTGGGGGTCTTCACGCTGGCCACACCGCTTGCGGTCGAGGCGTTGGTCAACACCGTCGCGTTTGGGCGGTATCTGCAGCCGATCATGGTGCTGGCGTTCCTGCTCTTCAGTTTCCTGTCGTTCGCGGCGGGGCTGCACGCGCTGTTGGCCTTGATCTCGGAGATGATTCAGCGGCGGCTGTTTGTGCGGGTGGTCGAGGATCTTGCGCATCGTTTGCCGCGGGTCCGCCAGTCGCAGTTGGACGGTCGCTACGGGCCGGAGCTGGTCAACCGATTTTTTGACGTCGTGATGGTCCAGAAGGCGACCAGCCGGCTGTTGCTCGATGGAATTGCGTTGGTCGTCGCGACGCTGGTGGGGATGGCGGTGTTGGCCTTTTACCATCCGTTTTTGCTCGGCTTCGACGTGCTGTTGCTGGCGATGATGGCCGTCAGCGTGTTCGTGCTGGGGCGAGGAGCTGTCTCGAGCGCGACGAAAGAGTCGAAGGCCAAGTACGAGGTTGCCGGGTGGTTGGAGGAATTGGTCCGGAACCCGACCGCCTTCCGCTTGCACAGCGGCAGCCACCATGCGCTTGAGCGGTCGGACCAACTGGCGGTGGATTACCTCGACGCCCGCCAGTCGCACTTCCGGATCTTGATGCGGCAGATCCTGTTCTCGTTGGGGTTTTATGCGATCGCGGCGACCGTGCTGCTGGGTCTTGGCGGCTGGTTGGTGATTCAGGGCGAGCTGACGCTGGGGCAATTGGTCGCGGCCGAGATGATCCTGGCGGTGATCCTGGGGGCCTTTGCAAAGATTGGAAAGCAGTTGGAGAGCTTTTATGACTTGCTGGCCGCGGTCGACAAGCTGGGCCAGTTGTTTGACCTGCGTTTGGAGCCGACCGGAGGGGCTTACACGCTGATCGGCGAGGAGCCGGTTCCGCTAAGGCTCGATCGCGTGAGCGTCGCCATCGCCGGGCGGTCGATTCTCAAGGACGTTTCCCTCGAAGTGGACAGGGGAGCGTCGTTGGCGGTAACGGGCGCGAGCGGGAGTGGCAAGTCGACGCTGCTGTCGGTTTTAACGGGCGAGCGGGGAGCCAGCTCGGGCTATCTGCAGGTGGCGGGGATCGATTTCCGCGAGATCGATCTGGACAGCTATCGCGAGCAGTTGGGAATCAGCCGCGGGAACGAAGTCTTTGCGGGAACGCTGGCGGAGAACGTCCATCTGCATCGGGCCCACATTCGCCCGCAGGACGTGAGCTACGCGCTGCGGCTGGTGGGTCTCGAAGAAGAGGTCCTCGCCTTGCCCGACGGCACCGAGACGCAGCTGACCACCGGCGGCCGACCGCTCTCGGAGACCCAAGCGGCGCGGCTCGCCCTCGCTCGGGCTATCGCAGCCCGTCCGAGAGTCTTATTAATCGACGGCACGCTCGACGGGTTACCGGCGGACACGGCTCGCACAGTTTTGGCAAACCTATTGCAGGCACCTCGTCCTTGGACGCTCCTGGTGGCCACCAGCCGCCGCGAGCTGGCGGATCTGTGCGATCGGGAGTATGCGGTCGGCCGCGGTGATGTCCACTCAGGTCTTTCTTCTTCAAAGTAGCGACGCATGAACAGCAAGTCTTCCAAAGTCGCTTCCCAGGAACCTCGGGTCGGCACCCTGACGAGCCCCAGCGGTCTCACCCCCGCGAGAGAACTCCTCGGCACGCGTCAACCGGCCGGCGGCACCGAGGCGGTCCTAGTTCCCGCTTCGCCGCGGATTCGCCCCCTGCGAACCGCTTCGCGACTGGTTCAGTCGAGAGGTCGATCGCAGCGGCTCGCCCGTTGGCTGCTCGCCGTCATCTGCCTTGCTATCGTGGCGCTGGCGTGGCTTCCCTGGCAGCAGTCGGCTCGGGGGACCGGGAGCGTCATCGCGCTGAATCCCCAGGAGCGCCAACAACCGATCACTTCTCCGGTCAAAGGGCTCGTGCTCAACGTCAGCGACGGGTTGACCGAAGGGGCGTCGGTCCGCGAGGGGGACGTGCTTCTGGAAATCCAACCTTTAGCAGCCGATCTGGCTGCGACGCTCGAGTTGCAGACCAGCGACTACGAGGGCAAGCTCGCCAACACCGAGAACAAGATCGAGCTCTACGGTGAAATGGTCCGCTCGCTGGAGGTCGCTCGTGATTTTGCCGTCAGTGCAGCCGAGGCGATGGTCCAGTCGGCCGAGGCGAAGCTGCGGGCCAAGCAACAAACGGTTCCGGCTTACGAATCGAAGGCCCTGCAGACCGAGCAGTTTTATAACCGCAACCTGACGCTCTTCCGGCAAGGGGTGAAACCCGAAAAGGAAGTCGAGAAGGCCAAGCAGGAATGGGATCTGGCCCGAGCCGAACTGGCGGCGGTCCAGAGCGAGGTGCAGAGCGCCCAGGAGGAACTGCGGAGCAAGCAGAGCGAGCTGGAGCAAAAACGAAGTGAAGCTCAGAGCAAGGTGGACCAGTACCGCGCGATGGTCGAAGGAGCGCGAGGCGATTTGAATACGCTCCGCAAGGAGATGCGCGACCTCGAGATCAAACGCTCGGAGCTGGACCGCTTGGTGATCCGGGCGCCGCGGGACGGAAAGATTTTTCGGCTGCCGGTGTTCGAGCGGGGGCAGGCGGTCAAAGAAGGCGACTACCTGTTGACGTTGGTCCCCGACTTCACTGAACCGGCGGTCGAGCTGTGGGTCGCTGGCAACGACATGCCGCTGGTCCGTCCGGGCGACCATGTGCGGCTGCAGTTCCAGGGCTGGCCGGCGGTGCAATTTTCCGGCTGGCCTTCGGTCGCCGTGGGAACCTTTGCCGGCGAGGTAATCCAGGTCGACCCGGCTGATGATGGGCAGGGGAATTTTCGCGTCGTCGTGGGGCCGACCGCCGAAGAAGATTGGCCCGATGACCGATACTTACGGCAGGGAGTTCGCGCCAATGGATGGGTGATGCTCCGCACGGTTTCACTCGGCTACGAATTGTGGCGTCAGATGAACGGCTTCCCGCCGGTCGTCGCCGAGGATGCTAAGGGTGCCATGGATTCCAAGCCCTCCAAACCAAAACTGCCCAAATGATCTGCCAGGGATGGGGAAGGCGAATTGCCGTGGGCGGCTTGCTGCTGGTCACGGCTGGCTGTGGATCGCTCGAAGCGCCGCGGCTCGACCCTTTCGCTTTCTACCGCCCCGACTCGGCCGCGGCTTCGCTGGCGGAGACAAGCGCGGAGACGAGCGCGGAGACGAGCGCGGAGACGAGCGTCGAGCCAAGCGTTGCGGCCAGCACTGCAGCGGCGGATTCGGGCGTGGTTCTGGCTGGAGCCATCGAGGACGTGGCACCCGAGCAGACGGCGATCCTTCCGCCGCCGATCGGCACTCTCGACGATGCTCCGACCGCCCCTGCGACTCGCACCCATGGCGGGACAGAACCGCTTCCGTTGGCGGCGGTGATCGAATCGGTCGAGCGGGCGTATCCGGAAGTTGCCGAAGCGGCGGCCGAACGGGCCACCGCACGCGGTAAGGAGCTGGCCGCCTGGGGTGCGTTTGATACGGTGCTCGAGGCGACCACGATCAACCAGCCACTCGACTACTACGAGAACTATCAGCACGCGGTCGGCGTCACCCGTCCGCTCTGGTCGGGCGGGGCGGTTTCGGCGGGCTACCGAATTGGCCGCGGCGACTTTGAGCCCTGGTATGGGGGCCGCGAGACGAACGAGGGTGGCGAGTTCATGGTCGGCTTTCAGCAGCCGCTGTTGCAGGGACATCGGATCGATCCGCGGCGGGTCGCCGTGCGAACCGCGGCGCTGCGTCGGCAAGCGACCGATCCGGGTTTCCGCGCGGCGGTGCTGGGAGCGCAAGGCGTGGCTGCTCGGGCCTACTGGGGCTGGGTGCTGGCCGGGTTCAACGTCCGCGTGCAGCAAGAATTGCTGGCACTGGGACGAGAGCGGGTCGAGCAGATTGAGAAGCAGATCGCGGCGGGCGACTTGGGACGAATCGCGGGGATCGACAACGCCCGCCTGATGGCCCAGCGTGAGGCGGCGCTGATCCAAGCCGAGCGAGGGCTGCAAGTCGCGGCGGTCGACCTCTCGATCTTCCTTCGCGATGCCTCCGGGATGCCGATCGTCGCTCCGCCGCAGTGGCTTCCCGAAGAGTTTCCCGCGATCTCTGCCCCGCAGCCGGAGAGGCTTCGCGACGCCGTCGTGCGAGCTCCCTTGAACCGCCCCGAACCGCAGGCCCTGCAATTGGAAGCGGCCGCTCTTCGCGTCGAGCTTGCCGGGGCAGCCAACCTGACCTTGCCGCAACTCGATGCAGCGGTCGAAGCCTCGCAAGACGTCGGCGGCCGGTCGAAGCCAAGCAACGACAAGCAGCCGTTCAAATTGATCGCCGCGGTCGAGGGCTCGCTGCCGGTCCAGCGTCGTGCCGGTCGCGGACGGATGGCAGCGATCCAAGGCGAGCTCAGTCAGAATCGCGCCCAGGCACAATTGGTCAGCGATAAGATTACCGCCGAAGCTCGCGAGGCGGCCGCACGGCTGGTTGCGGCTTGGGAGCAAATCGAACGCGCCGAGGCCAATCTCGACTTGGCCCAGCAGGCGCTCCAACTGGGACGAGTGGCGTTTGAGGAGGGAGACATCGACCTGCTGCTCCTGAACATTTATGAGCAGAGCGTCGCCGATGCTCAGCTCCAACTCTATTCGGCTAAAGCCTCTTTGTTCGCCGCCGCGGCCGATTTCCAGATCGCCACCGGCCAAGGCCTCTCTCCTCGCCAAGCCGCCGCCGTCGCCGTGGACCCCGCCCCTTAGCCGGCTTCGCCATGCGCTGCAGGTGAGACGGACCTGGCCGGGGAAACAACCACGAATCACACGAATTGCACGAATGGGGGCCACGGAAGGACACGGAAGGGCACGGAAAGAGGGAGGGAAAGGGGAGGGACCGCGGATAGTACGGAGAGCGCGGATGAATGGGAAATTCGATTGCCAATTGATCGTGGTTCAGCTCTCTGCCTGTCCTTTGTGCCCTTCGTGGTTTCTCGGTTTATTGGTAATCCGTGGGCTCACGCTCGCCCGCTTAGATTCCGTTAGTGTTAGGAGATTTGGAATCTGAAATCTGAGATTTGGGATTTCAAACATGGGATATGAGATTCTGCATTCTGATAATGAGCGCGAGCACCGCTGTGCGGAGCGCGATATAGGCCAGACTGGAAAGCCTGACGTACGTTCCCGGGCGAGGAGAACCTGACGTACAGGGGGGGCGGGGGCGGCGAAGTTGACACCCCATTGTCAGGGGGATTAAAACCGTCCGCCGATGGGAGAACGTCTCTCCCTTTCCTCCTTTAGCGGACATCGCCCATGTCACCGGCTCAGCGACGGAATTCTCGCCAGGTTCTCCGTGGTCTTTTGCAGTCCGAATCTCCTTGGATCACTCGCCGTGCCTGCCGCTCAGCGTTCGCGCGGCAGGCTTCAGCGGCGCCGCGTTATACCACTCCGCGGTGCGAGCAGCTCGAGGCCCGAATGCTCTTGGCCGCCGCTCCTTTCGGCGATGTCGCTTACGCCAGTGCCGCATCGGCCTTTCCAGCACTTGAGCCGCAACTACCACTCGGCTCGCTGGTCTACCAAGGGGAACAGGCCGGGGCGATCGAGCTGGACGGGGAGCGAGACACTTTCACGCTGGACGTCGATCCCGGTCAGTCGTTGACGGTGGTCCTCGCCGCGGACGACACGCTGCGGGCTTCGGTGGAAATTCGCCGCTCACCGGACGCGGACGCGGTCCACGCGGAAGCCGACAGTGCCGGCGAGGCGGTGGTCCTTCAGTCGATTCCGACCCGCGGCCGGCTGATCGGCAATGGCCCGCCGGCGGCGACGTATGAGATCGTGGTTTCCAGCCTCGACGGCAGCACCGGCGGTTACACGCTGCAAACGATCCTGAATGCGGCAGCGGAGTTGGAAGAGCAGACCGGAGCGACCAACGACGATCCCGCGACGGCTCAGGATCTCGCTGCCGCCTTCCAGCCGCTCGCCCAAGGGATCGACGACGACAGTGATGGCGATGGCCGCGCCGACCGGGCGGCGGTCATCGGCCGCCTCGGCAGTGACGGCACGACGACCGTGCCGTCGGTGTTTGCGGAGGTGGACGGAGACAGTGCTACCGACATCCCTTTCAACGTCAGCCGCTTCTATAACAAGACGAGCATGCGGTTTCAGCAAATCTACTCGGCGAGTGAATTTACCGAGGGAGGGCTGATCGACGAGCTGCGATTCCGCCGCGATGCCTGGGCGGAGGCTTTTGAAGAGCGTGGAATCGATGTTCAGGTGAAGCTGAGCTACGCCGCGAGAAGCGTCGACACCCTTTCTCAGCGGTTTGCGGAAAACGTCGGAGCCGACCAGATCACCGTGTTCGACGGCCTGCTCGATTTGGAGAGCGACGGTGAAGGAATCCCAAGGCCCTTTGACATTGTCATCGATGTCGACGATGTCTTTGTCTACGATCCGAGCCGTGGCGATCTTTTGGTCGAGATGCAGATACGAAATGCGGCGACGGTCCCCCGATTCGACTATGCACGCGGGATTCAGCAATCCACGACGAATAGCGTCTACGCGTTCGACGCCGATGCGACGGACGGAGCGGCTTATCCATGGAACCTGGGAGGCCTGGTGACGCAGTTCGGTATCGCGGCGAACGAAGACTGGTACCGCTTCACTCGAGAAGCGGGCGAGTCGACGACGATCGCGCTTTCGGAACTCTCCGCGGGCCAAGCGACTCTGGAGTTGTACGCCGCCGACGGTACGCAGCTGGCGAGGGGCGTGAGCGATGCGCTGCATGCTTCGGAAGTGATTGCAGACTTTGCGGCCGAGGAGACGGCGGGCACTTACTACGTCCGCGTCAGCGGTGAGGGGAATACCCAGTACAACTTGGTGGTCACTCGCAACGCGGCGTTGGAGAGCACAAACAACGATTCGATTGCATCGGCCCAGGAGTTGATTCCTTCAGCGTCGGCCGGTCGCCGCTGGGTGCTGGGGGGCATCGATGGCAGCTCCGATTTCTACGCCGTCACGGTGGAAGGCAATCGAATGCTGACCCTGGAGACCGACACTCCGGGTAGCGGCTCGGGAGATTTTGTCAACGATCTCGATCCGATGCTTCGTTTGTATGACAGCGAAGGCCAACTGGTCGCCGTGGATGACGATGGTTCGCCGGTGGGGCAAAACGCGAAGCTCCGTTACAAAGTGCCCAAGGGTGCCGGTGGGGTCTACTACGTCGAGGTGCTGTCGTCCGAGGCGGCGAGCCCGACCACCGGCGAATACATTCTCAGCGTCCAGCACGCCGACGCGGTCCCTGGGCCTTTCGAAGCCACGATCGTCGCGCCGCCGGAGGCGTACCGCACCCGCACTGCTCCTACGCACGCGACGGTGGATTTTAATGATGCCGTGTGGCTACCGAGTGTCGATGCGTCGGATCTAAGCGTATCGGGCGTGACGGCGACCGACGTGATCGTGGTCGATGGGAATACGCTGACATTTGAGCTTCCGAGCTATGCGTTTCCGTGGGACTTGGCTCAGGGCGGGAACGGCAACTACTACATGCTCACCGATCGCACGACGTCGTGGGCGGAAGCGGCACAGTGGGCTGAGGCTCTCGGCGGCCAACTGGTTAGCATCGACTCCGATCGGGAGCGGCAGTTCCTTGAGCACCACTTCCTCAGCGGAGACCATCGGGATGATTCTTACTGGCTCCACGGCGGAAGCGTGTTCAGCAGTTTGAGCGAAAGCCAACCGGCAAGGCAGGGCATCGTCGAGTTGACTGAATTGCCTCCGGGGATCTGGTCGCTGAACGACGGTGTTCACACGCTCGCGATCGCCGACGGGGCAGTCAGCGACGTGCAGTCGACGCCCGTGAGCGGAGGGAGCTCGACGGTTCTCGTCGATTTAACGGCGCCGCGTGTTGTGGGGGTTTCGCCGCAGTCAGGTGCCGTGGCCGCGTCGGGAGATTTTGAAGTCACGATCACCTTCAGCGAGCCGATCGATGCCGCCGCGCTGGACCCTTCGGGGCTGACCCTCGCGGGGCACTTCCGCGAAGGGCACTTCACCCACGATTCACTGCAGTGGAACGCCGAGGGTACGGCTCTCACGCTGAGCTACAGCTCGCTGCCCGACGATCGCTACGCGTTGACCATTCCGAGCGGAGTGGATGGAATCCAAGATCTGCTGGGGTGGCAACTCGACGGCGAAGGCCAAGCGGTGCCTTCGGGCGATGGTTTTGAGGGTGGCAGTTTCCGTTACATCTTCGCGGTCGATCCGAGCAGTGCGGCGAGCTTCTCCGCTCCGCTGTATCCAGTGGCGCCGGCCGGAAGTCTGATCCACGACTCGCAGTTCACGACTTCGCCGGGCGGCCCCGCGACGGCCGGTGCCGACGGGACGATCGCGCACGGCGACGACCAAGACGACTTCACGATCCATCTCGATCCGCACCAAACGCTCACGGTGGTGGTCGAGACTGAGGACGCGTTGCAGCCCACGATCGAGATCCTCGATCCTTCCGGGACGGTCGTGGGCAGCGGCGAGGCGGTGGGCGTGCGGGAAGCGGCCGTCGCTCTGGCTCCGGCGACCGCAGGCGGCATCTATACGATCCGGGTCGGCGGTGTCGCCGGCTCGATGGGACTCTATAGCGTGCGAGCGGTGCTCAATGCGGACATCGAGCGGGAATTCTATGGTGGTGAGAACGACAGCATTGCGACCGCGCACAACCTGGAGTCCTCGTTCACGTCGCTGCTCAAGGGAGCCGAGCGGGGGGCGATCCTCGGCCGCGCCGACGGCATTGGGACGGGGCTCGGTCCCGACGGCTTCGGTTATATGGCGACGTCCGTTCCTTTCTCGTTCGAAGACATCAGCACGACCGGGACGCTGATAGAAGAATTCTACTTAGCCTATCCCGCGCGGACGTCGACCTTTGACGGCTATGCACCACTGAGCGATGCGGACCTGGGTGACTTCGAATTTGAGTTTTACGGCGCGACCTACCGTGACCTGTTTGTAAGCATCGACGGATTCCTGACATTCCGTTGGGGAGTGGTCGCGCCCGACAATTCGGACCTGCGATACTCACCCTCTCCACCCATCATTGCCGCGCTGTGGGACGACTACCAATTGTTCGGCGGCAGTGGAAAGGTTTATTGGCAGGTCAGCGGCGAAGGAGATGCTCAAGAACTGACAATCCAGTGGAGCAATCTCCGCCTCGACCCATCATGGAATCATCATCCGCAGACATTCCAGGTCGTACTTCGCGAAGCGGACAACTCGATCCAAGTCAACTATCTCAACCTTGCCACCGGCTACGATGCGACCGCCGAGGGAGCAACCGCGACTGTGGGAATCAAAGATTCGTGGTCGCAGCCGGCTCTCAACTCTCGAAGACTCACCGCTTCCTACAACGACGCTTCGAATCGTCACGTGGGGACCGGACAGAGCCTGCGGTTCCATCTCCCCGACCCCACCGCCGACTACTATGCGGTGGAGTTGGAAGCGGGAGAAAAATTGACCGTTGCCACGACTGCCCTCGATGCGGGAGTCGTCGACGTCGAACTGGTTGATGGTTCGTCCAGCATTTTGGCAAGCGGCCACAATGTTTCGGTCGGCGAAGATGTAATTGCAAACTTCGAATTGCCCAGCAGTGGGACGTATTATGTTCGCGTCCGCGGAGATTTGGATGTCGATTACAGTCTGGTTCTAACTCGCAATGCCGTCTTCGACACCGAGGGCAATAGCACGCCGCGGATCGCTCAGGATCTGGCAGGCCTCAAAGTGGCTCTGGGGCACGTGGGCGGCCCCGCTGCGACGCCGGGGAACGTCCGCGTCGCGGTGCATGCCAACGATTGGGATTGGACGTCGCGACAAGGCGCCCTACGAGTGGCCACGCAGTTGAACGACAGCTCGGTCTATGACTTTACTGCCACGGTGGTCGCAAACGACTCGATGGACACGGTGGAGGAGTTAGAAAATTACGACGTGGTGATCATCGGCAGCTGGTTTTATCGCGAATTTCCGATGGACGTGGCTAAAGCGCTGCGGAGTTGGGTCGAGTCGGGTTCGGGCGGCTTGGTGGCCATCGGCAACGCGAACCGGCAACTCACCCAGTTCACCACGGATCAACGCGTGCGAGCGATGATGGATCCGATCATCCCGCTCGACCTGGGGTACAACAACGTGCCCTATGCCTACGCCCCGCTGACGGTAGTCGATTCGCTGCATCCGGTGACCCACGGGATCACGGAAGTCACGGGCATCTACCAGGGTGAATCGAGCTTCAACGAGGCCGATGCGGATGCCCAGGTGCTGGGAATTGAGGGCTCTTGGGCCAAGCGGCCGGGGATTACCGTCAGCGAAGCGAGCGGTGGGCGGACCGTGCACTTGATGCCCCAGTACGGCTGGCCCGACTACACCGATCTGCGCGTCCCCGGCAGTTCCGCCGACCGATTGCTGGAGCAGGCCGTGGCGTGGGCGACGCCGCCGGGCTTGGACGAAGCGGACGTTTACGCGTTCAACGCCGAGGCGGGAGCGACGCTGGATCTGTTCACCACCACGCCGGGCGACGGTTCGGGCGCGTTCGCCAACACGCTCGACCCTCGCCTGACGCTGTACGATGCCGCTGGCAACGTGGTCGCGACGGGGATCCCGATGGCCGATGGTCGCAACGAGCAGATCGTCTACACCGTGCCCGCGGGTGCGGGCGGTCGTTACCGGATCGCCGTGGCGGCGGAGAATGGGACAGCGGGCCAGTACGTGCTGGATCCAGTCCAGGTCGCGCCCCCCGAATCCCTGACCGCCACAAGCGAAGCGACGCCCGAGATCGTGTCTTCGACGGCGCCGCAGCCGGACGCCGCAGCGGGTGACTCGGGGGACGAGATTGGAGGATCCGCGGCCCCCGGGGAGGCGACTCTGAGCGGTTTGTCTTGGGAAGAGTCGCCGCAGGACGATTACGAATCGCTCGCCGTAGCCCAACTCGAAGCCGAAGAGCAAGCGGCCGAAGAGGGCCCGGCCGAAGAGCCGCCGGTCGACCAGCTGTTCGCCGACACCGCCTCGCTCGAGGAAGTCTTACAGAGCTGACCCGCAGCGGGAATTGACCCTCGACTGGGTTTTTCGAAAGATGGAAACTCGGCACCTTCCTCCACCTCTGGGCCCCCTGAGTCGCAAGCGGACTGCTTTCCGCTCAGGTGGGCCGCTCACGCGGACGAGGACGAGACACTGAGAATCATCTTCGAATTCGTCGGCGGCCCGAACGACGGCACGGTCCTGCACGGCCGTGTCGGCGAAGCGAGCGACGCCGAGCGGTACTTTCTGTTCACCAATCACGGCGCCGTCGGCCAGCGGTTCAAGGTGGCGTCGCCGTACGCGGTCGAGACATTGGCCGAAGAGGGGCTGCAGGAAGAAATGCCGCACCACTTTCAGCGGCACTTCTACATCGTCACCGACCGCCAGGAAACGAGCGACGAGGTGGTGGTTGCGGCTCGCTACCTGCCCGAAGCCAGCGAGTAACTACTCGAGGTCTTTGATCCGGATGTTTTTGAATTCGACCCACATCGGCTTGCCTGCGTGCAGCTGCAGGGCGAGGACGCCGTCGGTCAAGGCGAGCTCGGGGGCTTTGTCGGTGAAATCGAGGATCAAGCGACCATTGAGGTAATGCCGGATGTGGTTACCTTTGGCGACGATCACGACATCGTTCCAGTCGTCGAGCTCGAACAGCTCTTTGTAGCCCGCTGCATCGATCAGCGTCTCTTGGACCTGTTTGCCACCTTCGGCCGTCCAGACCGCCTTCTCGCCAGCCAAGCAGATCCGGCCCCGCTTGCCCCCTTCGTCGTAGATGAAGCCCGAGACGTTGGGCATGTCTTCCTCATTGCGGAGCTCGTGCTGGTAACCGCGAACGACCCATTTGTTGCGAGCCGAAGAGTCGGTGATGTGCTTGGAGCGGTACTGGATTCCCGAGTTGTTGGTGGCGCTCAGCCGGAACGACAGCCGCAATTCGAAGTCGCCCGTCTTGCCTTCCTCCCAGATCAGGAAGGTATTGCCTGTGGCGGGATTCTCGGCGGTCGTCTCGCCGTGGATCACTCCGTCGCGGACCGACCACATCGACGGATCGCCGTTCCAGCCCTCGAGCGATTTGCCGTCGAAGATCTTTTTCATGTCCGCCGATTCGGCGGGCGCTTCGTGCGACGCATCGGCCGCACCGACGGCTTGCGAATGAGCGGCATGAAGCGAAAAAGCGGCGAGCAGGGCAACCGCGAACAGGCGGATCGTCATCGTTGGGAGTTCCCCAGGTGGAAAGTAAAGTACAGGTTCCGTAACGGCGATTATGGTTCGCCGAGTGGCGAGGTAAAACCCGCAGGCTAACTTAGCCCCGCGGATTTCGCTCGAGCCATGTGGGTCGCAGACAACCGCGAGTAACAGACGGAGGAGATTCCGATTCAAATCGACGGGAAAGTAGCCTGGGTCACCGGAGCTTCGTCGGGCATTGGCGAGGCGCTAGCCGAAGGGCTGGCGCGGCGCGGCGCTTCGGTCGTGCTCAGCGCCCGCCGCGGCGAGATGCTTCGCGAAGTCCAAAGCCGCTGCCCCCGCAGCGAGGCGCACCTCGTGCTGCCCCTCGACTTGACCGACACCGCGGCCATTCCCGCGGCGGTCTCCCAGGTCTTGGGACACTACGGGAGGATCGACCTCCTAATCAACAACGCTGGGCTGACGCAGCGGAGCTTGGCGATCGACACCTCGCTGGACGTCGACCGGCGGATCATGGATGTCAACTTCTTTGGCCCCGTCGCCCTGACCAAAGCGGTCCTCCCCAAAATGCTCGAGCGGGGTTCGGGACAGATCATCGTCGTCAGCAGTTTGCTGGGTAAGTTCGGCATCGGCCACCGCTCGGCTTACTCCGCTTCCAAGCACGCTGTGCAGGGGTTTTTTGATTCGCTACGGGCCGAGGTCCATGACCGCGGGATTGGAGTTACAATCGCATGCCCCGGAGCGGTCCGCACTAGCGCCTCGCTCAACGCCTTGTCGGGCGACGGCACGCCCCATGGAAGGATGGACCCGTTCATCGAGCGGGGACTCGCTCCGAGCGATTGTGCCGAACGGATCCTCCGCGGCATCGAGCGCGAGCAGTACGAAGTCTATCCCGCCCGGCTCGAACGACTGGCCCTGCTTCTGAGCCGACTCGCACCCGGCTTGTTTAAGCGATGCATCCGCGCGAAGAGACTGGAACAGCTACCCAAGTGACGCACACCTCTGAACCGAGCCCTCCTGAACCGAGCCCTCCTGAATCCAGTCCTCCGCAGGCCAGCCCCGAACCGTCCGGAGCAAATCCGCCCCGCCCCAAGCGGCTGAGCCTGATCACCGGAGCGACCGGCCTGCTCGGCAGCTACATCGCCGAACAACTCCGCGAGCAGGGGGAACCGGTTCGCGGGCTAGTCCGCACGGGGAGCGACACGCGGCTGCTGTCGAAGCTGGGCGTGGAACTTTTCGAAGGCGACCTCCGCGACCTCGACTCGCTCGGCCGAGCCACCCAGGGAGTCGATACGGTCTACCACTGCGGCGCGTTTGTCGGCGACTGGGGCCCCTGGCAGCAGTACTTCGAAGGGACGGTCGAGACGACGCGGAACGTCGTCGAAGCCTGCCGGGCCTCGGGCAACCCACGGCTCCTGCACGTCAGTTCGATCTCGGTCTACGGTCAAGTCTCTGCCGACCGAGGCAAGATCGACGAAGATTTTCCGATCGGCCAACACCACTGGCTGTGGGACTACTACGGACGCTCCAAAGTCGAAGCGGAGCAGGTGGTCCGGGCGTATCCGAACCACACGATCGTCCGCCCCAGCTGGATCTATGGTCCTCGCGACCGAGTCTCGATCCCGCGGTTGGTCGACGCCCTGCGGTCGGGCCAGTTGCGGATCATGGGAAGCGGCCGCAACCCGCTGAACATGGTCTATGCCGGCGACGTGGCGGCCGGAGCGATCTTGGCGGCCAACGAGCCGGCGGCCGTCGGCCAAGCCTACCACCTCTGCAGCCATGGCGAGATCACCCAGCGGGAATTGGTGGACCTGTTCACCGAGGGGCTGGGGATGCCACGAGTCGAGCGACACGCCCCGATGCCGGTCGCCTGGTCGGTCGCATTTCTCGCCGAAGCGGCCTTTCGCAGCCTCGGACGACGCACGCCGCCGCCGTTCACGCGCCGCGGGATCTACATCATGGGCCGGCCCACGAACTTCAGCATCGCCAAGGCCGCCGAGCAACTCGGCTGGGAGCCGCGAGTGAAAACCCGCGAAGGGGTCCGCGAAGCGCTCCAGTGGTATCTGAGCACCCACCCCGCCGCGTAACCATCCAGTGCCGTCTCGCGGGTGAGCCGACGGCGCTAGCCGCGGGTGAGCCGACGGCGCTAGCCGCGGGTGAGCCGACGGCGCTAGCCGCGGGTTCCGCCGGGCTGCCGAGCGGGTCGGGTCGCGTTTCGCTGCGGCGCAACGCTTTTCCTCTGCGCGGACCGGAAGGGGCTCGAGGCTAGCGCCTGCGGCTCACCCGAGGCTAGCGCCTGCGGCTCAAGGGAAAGGGGCCTACGGCTCAGAGGGCTTTGCCTTGACACTCCAGGTGGGGCTGGGAAAGATGGGCAACAAGCACCGGCGCTTCGCTGCGCTCTTGAAAGTCGCTTCATCGAGCTGTCACACCTGAGTTGGATCCGCGCGAATGTCCGGTTATGCCCCGACCGAGTCCAAGACGAAAACGAAGTCGACGTCGAGTAGCGAAGGGGGAGCCAGCCGAGGGGCTGCGAGTGGCCACGCCGTCGTGCCGGCCAAGTTCCCACTGCCGCCCGAGTTCAAACGTAAGCTCCAAGAACTTCGCCGCACCGACAACACCACGAACTGGTTCTACCTCGCCCGCACCTATCTGGCGATCGCTTTGGTCGTCGGCGGGACGATCGCCTTTTACCAGTATCGGGCCGAGAGCGGGATTTCGTGGCTTTGGAATGCGCCAGTCACATTCCTCGCGATCCTCGTCGTCGGGGCGCTCCAGCATCACTTGGCGACGCTCGCGCACGAAGCGGTCCACCGGGTGCTGTTCAAGAACCGGTACCTCAACGACCTCGCCTCCGAGTGGCTCTGCTCGTTCCCGATCTTCGGTTCGTCGTTTCATTATGGGCTGCACCACCTCGCCCACCACCAATATGTCAACGACCCGGAACTCGACCCCGATATTTCTCAATTGGAACTGAGCGGCCATCGGCTGACGTTTCCGATTCTCCAGCAGGAGTTTCTGCAGGTTTTGATGCGCCAGTTGTGGCTGCCCAACTTGTTCCGCTACACCCGCGCGCGGGCCGAATACGATTCGCTCGGGACCGACAAAAATCCTTATATCCGCGAAGGTTGGAAACCCACGAAAACATTGGCGCGGGTCTGTCTTGGATATTTGATTGGGCTGATCGCCACTCTCGCCGGTTTAGTCCTTCTCGGCGATCCGATGTTGTTGGCGGCGATCCCGGTGGCCGGCTGGCTGGGGATTATGGCGGTGCTCCGGCTGATGCCCGATGAGGTTTATTATCAGAGCCGGATCCAACCGCTCTTTTCAGTGCGGACGCTGACGATGATGCGGATCAGCTTCTTCAGCTTGGTGTTCACTGGGCTCGCCTGGGGCACGTGGGCGACCGGGCATCCGTGGTGGTTGTATTTCCTCGTGCTGTGGGTCGTGCCGCTGGTCAGCTCGTTTCCGTTTTACATGGTGCTCCGCCAGATTGTGCAGCATGGCAATGCCGACCGGGGCTGGTTCACCAACAGCCGTGTTTTTGACTGCAACCCGCTGATCAACTTCGCGATTTTCTCGCTCGGTCAGGATTACCACCTGCCGCATCACATGTACGCGACCGTGCCCCATTATCGGCTCAAGGCACTGCATGAAGCGCTTCTCGATCTGCCCGAGTACCGCGAGCAGGCAACGGTGGTCGAGGGCTACCTGGTTCCGCGACACCGCCCGCCGACCAAGCCAACCGTGGTGGAAGTGCTCGGACCGAAGTACGCACCGGGCAGCGGAAATGCGATTTTCATCGACGACTCGGTGCTCGAGGGGCAGCGGATGGACCCGCCACGAGGTTAGGGTGGATTCTTCATCAGCCGCCACGCGGTAGCCCGGAATATTCATCAGCCGCCGGGCGCTAGCCCCCGGTTTCTGAAAAACGCCGTGATAACCGGACGCTAGCGCGTGGCGGCTGATGAAGCGCAACTTTCGCGGAGCGAAAGGCGACTATCTTCACTTCATCGCGCGGATTGCTCGTGCGGAGGGTTCGGTGAGGGCGTAGTTCTCGACGGTGCGGTGGACCAGCCAGTGGGCGGCTTGCGGCCGCGCCAGCAGGAGCCCGGTGACGGCTGCCGCCGGAATCTCGCTCATCCAGTCGTCGGTGGGCCGTGCGAGGGTCTCCTGGCTGTTGGCGTAGAGCCCGCGCCCCGTCCAGCTCCGCCACAACTGTCGCACGAGCTCAGTCCGGCTCGCTCCTTGCATCGCCGCCGACATCAGCATCAGCATCCGCTGGTGAAACCGCACTCCGACTTCGCCCGGCGGCAGCGGTTCGACATGTTCACCGACGGAGACTTTGAGGAACTGGCCCGCCAAGTCGACGCCGGTGAGCAGCGCGTGGTAGGGCCCACCGATTCGCGGGTTGCACTCGATGTACTGGGGTTGTCCGCTGGCCGGATCGTAGAAGTAATCGAAAAAGATTCCGCCGTGCCAGTGGAGAGCCGCTCCGAGTCGGCCGATCTGCTCCTCCACGACTTCGTGGCGGGCGCTCTCTCCACAACTGGCCCACCCGGTCTCGGCCGGCAGTCGCAGCTCGATGCAGTGCTGGGCGACCATCCGCCCGTGCTGGAAGACCGCGTAGAACACCGACTGGACGCCCGTGGCTCGCTCCTGGATCACGACTTCACGACCCTGGCCAAACCAGCCCGCCCGTTCGTACTCGTCAGCGATCCGCAGCATGTCCTCGCGATTGGCCGCCGGACGGACGCTCTTGCCTGCGGTGCCGTAGTCGACTTTGACGAAGCAGGGGAAGCCGGTGAAGTCGAGCAGCTCGCGGTGCGACTGGACGATCGTCGTCGCCGGCGTGGGCAGCTCGAACTCCTCCATCAGCCGAGCGAACTCGGCTTTGCCAAACACGCGGTGCAAGTCCTCGAACCGCGGCACGGCGAGCCCGGTCAGCCCCTCGAACCGCTCGGCCACGCGAGCGAGCAAGTACATCTGCTCGTGGCTCGGCAGCACCGCGTCATAAGGCTCCGCCCGCAGCCGCTCGAGGAGGAATTCGAGATACGCCTCCGGTTCGGTGGCGAATGGCGGGCAGCGATAACACCGCCGCACGAACCGCGAAAAACGAGCTTGGCAAAGCGACGCCGGATCGACGACGTCGATCGTGTGGTGCGGACCGAGGGAAAACAGCAGTTCGCGAGCGGTGATGCTGGATCCTTCGGTCAATAAAATCTTCATGCCGTGCCCGTTTCCCCCGCCGTGCGAATTACTCTCCAGAGCCCGAGGCCTCAGTACTGCGGACCCCGCGCGATCGGCCGGGTGAGCTTGACGACTTTCGTGCCGGCGACGTCGTCGTGCACACAGGCTCGGCTCTCGCGGAAAATCGCCAGGACGTTCACCAAGTTGATGAGCTGGCCAATCCCCGGAATCATCGTCACCAGCCAGACCCATGAATAGCGTTTGATCAGCAGTGGAACGATCGGAAGAATCTGGTTCGTCTCCCGGTCCACGATCTGGGTCTTCATGACGATTTTGCCAATCGTCTGCCCGCGGGTGGCGAGCAAATACCCGTGCAGGATCAGAAACCCGCCCATGCCAGCCACCCCACCGATGAGATCAAAGACGAAGTCGGGCAGCTCGCCGAGCCCCGCGATCGCCAGTCCGAACCCTACCGCGAAGGTGACTGGGAACACGAACATCAGCAAGACGACCGTGTCGATGATCGCCCCGAGAAGTCGCTCGCCACGGGTCGCTAGCTGAGCTCCCTCGGCAGCAAGCGGGGCGGAGGCATCGAGCGTGGTGGCGGTCGGCGAGTAGGGGTTGGCGCTCATAAGGCTGTGCCGCAAATGAATGGTAGGGCGCGAAAAAAATAGACGGGGGCGATCGCACTTTACCGAGGGGTCCCGAGACCACCTCGACGAAGGAAATACCGTATGAAGATTTTTCGGCTGCTCGCCACACAATCCTTTTAGGTTTTCAGCGAGTTCCGCGGGTCGGATGTAGACCAGTGTATTGAATCAGCCGCCACGCGCTAGCGTCCGGTTTTCCCGGCACGTTCGAGAACCGGGGGCTAGCGCCCGGCGGCTGATCAATAATCCCGGCTAGGGCTCGGCGGCTGATGATTAGTCCCCGCTAGCGGCCGCGCCCGGTGGTGGCGAAGTCGCTTGGAGGTAGGCGAGCAGGTCCGCGACTTGCGATTCGCTGAGGGTTTGCAAGATTCCTTCAGGCATCACGGAGCGGACTGTCTCGGTGACCGCTTCAATTTCCGAGCGGGGGATCGTGACGAGCTTTTCGGCGTCGTGCAGCACGATTGCGGCCTCGGAGTTTTCCCGGATCAGCCCCGTCACGACTCGTCCATCGACCGTCAGCACGCTGACCGCTTGGTAGTCTTTGCCGACGATCGTGTTGGGTGCCAGGATGTTCTCCAGCAGGTAGTCGAGGTTGCCGCGGTTCGCTCCGGTCAAATCGGGTCCGATCTCGCCTCCCTCGCCAAACAGGCGATGGCACTGCGCACACGACTTTTCGTACAGCGCTCGCCCGCGTGAGGCGTCGGCCGCAGCCAGGACTTTGGCGGTGTACTTCTTCCGCATCCGTGCAATTTCCTGTTCGACCTCGGCCGGCGTGCTGCCGACAACTCCCCACAACTCGGTGAGCTGCTGATCGACTTCTTCGCGGCCGAGCTGGCGAATCTTGCCGGCGTGCACCGCTGACACGTCGGTTCGCGGAACCCGCTCGTCGGCAACCGCGGCGAGCAGCGCGGCGGCGTGCGCCGGCCGCGAGGCGAGCGCGTCGATCGCCGCTCGGCGGTCCTCCGGCTCCCACGTCGCGTACCGCGCGAGAATGGTTTCGGGGATCCGCTCGGAATCAAAACGCCCCAGCACCGACAGCACCTCCTTGCGAAGCGGCGGATCGTCGAGCAGCGCGAGGGCGAGGCTCTCGAGTTGGGGATCGCCGCCGCGAGCAAGTGTGGCCAAAGCTTCGCGGCGCAGTCCCAGCTCCGCCGTGCGGTCCGCCACCAGCCGGCGAAGCAGCGGAAAGATCGAGGCATCGCCGAAGCCAACGCTGAGCGTCTGCACGGCGCGGCGGACCGCTGGATCTTTCCAGTCGGCCGTTTTCTGAACCACCGCAGGCCACTCGGCCGGCATCCGCAGCTTGCCCAGCCGCGGCGCCGCTTCGGCCAATTGCTCGAGCATCACCTTGGACCGCGTCGGCTCCGGGTCGGCGGCGATGGCGGCAACCAAACTGCCGACCAAGCTCGGGTCGCTGGCCGCACGCCGATAGATGAATTGCTCGACCAGCGGGATCTGACACCGCGAGGCCAAGTCGAACGCCCGCTCGGTGTCGCTCGCAACCAACGGCGAAACCCCATACCAAATCATCAGCGGCAAGTTGGGGTCGTGCTGGCTCTCGGCATGGGCGACGAGCCCTTCGGCGATCCTCCAGCGGGCCGTGGTCGCTCGTTCCGCGGCGTCAAGATTCCCGGCGTCACGATTCCCGGCCTCAAGATCCGCTTGCGAGAGTCGCTGCAGAGCCGAGGCGAGGTAGAGCCGTACGACGGGCGAGTCGTCGCGCTCGGCGAGGGCGACGAACCGCTCCAGCACTTCCGCCGACGGCGTCGCTCGTTCGCAGGCCAGCTGAATCGCCCAACCTCGCAGGATCGCTTCCGACTGGTCGAGCAGGGCCAGGACTTCCGCTTCGCCAAGCGGTGCGATCCCGTGAGCCGACCAGAGGTAGCGCAGCCGAGTCGCTGAGGGGGCAGCGGACAACGCTCCCTCCCACAGCTGCTGGCGAACGCCAGGAAGCGGTTCGCCACGGGCCGCTCGCTCCATCAACATCCGGCTCGCCATCCGCGACTGCCACTCGTTGGGATGCGCGTGCAAGGCAATGAGCTGTGCGTTGTCCGCCGCTTGCAAGTCGACCGCACGAGTCTCGTGCTCGCCGTACCGCAGCCGATACATCCGCCCGTTGGTGCGGTCCCAGATTTCCGGAGTTGTGCGGTGACAGGCGTTCTTGTCATACCAGTCGATCAGGTAGACCGCTCCGTCGGGTCCGAGCTGCAAGGCGATGCCGCGGAACCAGGGGTCGTTGGCAAAGAGCAGGTCGGGGGCATGGGAAGCGACAAAGCCCGAACCTTGACCGCGGAGCCGGTCGACGTTGACGCGGTTGCCATGCAAGTTGTGCATCAGCAGCGCGCCGTGATACTCGGCGGGCCAACTGTCCCCTTGGTAGATCAGCGCTCCGCAGTGGGCATGTCCTCCGCCAGCGGCGCTGGTCGCATCATCTTCGACCGGTTCGTCGCGTCCCCACCAAGCATGGTCGCGAATGTTGCCGGCATAGTGGGCGTGGTCGGCGATCGTCTTCAGATCGTCAAAGGTATAAGGATCGAAATGCTGACCCGCCTGCCGCTGATAACGTCCGCCTTGGATCATGTGGTAAGTATGTGGAATTACACAGGCAGTGATGAAAGCCTGGCCGTGGGGATCAAAGGCCAAGCCCCAGGGATTGCTGGTCCCTTGAGCGAAGGCTTCGAACTTCTTGAGCACCGGATGGTATCTCCACACCCCAGCATTGAACGGGATGCGGTCGCCCGCCGCAGCTCCCGGCGGGCCGATCTGGCTGCGGGTAAAAACGCCTTGGCAGCCATACAGCCAGCCGTCGGGTCCCCAGGTGAAAGCATTCAAGGTTTCATGGGTGTCTTGATAGCCAAACCCGTCTAGCAGAATTTGGGGTGCGGCATCGGGTCGATCATCACCATCGCGGTCGGGAATGAACATCAGGTAAGGAGCGGCGCCGACCCAGACACCTCCGTAACCGACCTCCAAACCGCTGATCAGATTCAGCCCCTCGGCGAAGACGGTGCGAGTTTCGAAAGTGCCATCATCGTCGCTGTCTTCAAAGATCAGGATCGCATCGCATCCTTCTCCCTCGGGAGCCCGGGCCGGATAGGTGTGCGCCTCGGCGACCCACAGCCGACCGCGGGCGTCAAAGCAAAACGCGACCGGCTGATGCAGCTCGGGCTCGCCGGCAATCAAGTCGACGTGAAAACCCGAAGGGGCGGTGAACTGCCGAGCCGCTTCGCGCGGAGACAATCCGGAAGTTGGGCGGCGAGCCGCCGGCAGAGGCCGGGCTGCGGCGAGCGAAGCCGCGTCGCCGGCTAACCGTTCCTCGGCCACGGCCGAGCACGACGCCAGCGAGAGAACCAAGCCGCAAACGAAGAAGGGACGAGAACGCATCACAGAGGATCCGGCAAGCGGAGGAGCAAAGCCCTAACAGCGAAAGGACCATGATAACCGGGAGCCGGTATCCGGGGTCCGGGAGCCGGTCGAGGCTTTTCCTTCGTACTCGTACTCAGCGCAGCGGTACTCGTACTCGAAGCCGCTCAGCCACGGAAAGCACTCTCGTGGGGATCGAGTACCGCTGCGCTGAGTACGAGTACGAGTACGAAAGGTTCCCGCTCCCCGCCTCCCGCCTACCGGCTCAACAAATCGAGGAGTCGGATTTCGTTTTGCTTGAGTTCGCGGTGGGCGACGGGAGGATTGCGGAGTTGTTCGATCCGCTTGGGGGTGGTCGCCAGCTCCAGGACGTGGGGATGAATGTAGTACTGGCGGGCGGTGGCTTGGGTGTTTCCCAGATAGCCGGCGGCGGCGCGGACGGCGTATCGCTGCCGCTTTTTGGGAGTCTCCGGCGCGTCTTCGTCCAGGATTGCCGAGAGTGCGGCTACGCTTCCGTGCCAAGTCCGAAAATCTTTAGCGGTCACGTCCGCCCCCGAAATCTCGCGGAGATACTCGTTGACGTCCGCTGCGTCGACCGCGTGGACGTTCTGCTCGGCGTCGAGCCACTGGAAGAGCCGCTGGCCGGGGAGACTCTTGATCCCCGCCAGGACGCCGGCCAGCCGTTTGTCGGTCAGCTCCACCGTCCGGGAGCAGCCACTTTTGCCGCGATAGGTTAACTGCACTCGCGCGCCGGCCAGCAGCAAATGGCGGCCGCACAGCGTGGTCGCTCCGTAAGAATGGTTTTCTTTGGTATACCGCGCGTTGCCCACCCGCACCGCCGCTCGATCGATCAAGCGGATTACCGCAGCCAATACCCGCTGGCGGTCGAGCTCCGAGCCCTGCAGGTCTCGGCGAATGCGACCGCGAATCCGAGGCAAACGCTCGCCGAACGCAGGCAGCTCCGAAAATTTGTCCGCGTTGGCGTAGGCCATCCAGTCGGGATGGTAGCGGTACTGCTTGCGGCCGCGATCGTCATATCCGGTCGCCTGCAAGTGCCCGTTCTGCAGCGGGCAGACCCACACTCGCGTCCAGGCCGGCGGAATCGCCAGACTCTCGATCCACCTCCGATGCTCCCCTTGCGGCAGACACCCTCCGTCGGGGAGCCGATACGTGAAACCGCGCCCACACCGCTGTCGCTTGAGTCCCGGTATCGAGTCTTCGCTGTAGACCAAATGCGCCACCCGCAACCGGCGACGGATCGAAGGCTCAGCAGCGGCGGGCGACGAGCGGAGAGGGGTAGGGCAGAGCATGGCGAGAGGACTCAAGCAATTGCCGGACCGGAGGAGAAGGAGCAGGTGTCCGGTGTCCGGTGTCTGGTGTCCGGCGTCCGGTGTCCGGTGTCCGGTGTCCGGTGTCCGGTGTCCGGCGTCCGGTGTCCGGTGTCCGGCGTCCGGTGTCGTTCGTACTCGTACTCGTACTCGTACTCGTACTCAGCGCAGCGGTACTCGATCCCCGCGAAAGTGTTTTCTGTGGCTGAGCGGCTTCGAGTACGAGTACGAGTACCGCTGCGCTGAGTACGAGTACGAAAGCAAGACTCACTCGGCCTTCCGGCTTCCGGCTTCCGGCTTCCGGCTTCCGGCTTCCGGCTCCCGGCTCCCGGCTCCCGGTTTCCGGTTTCCGGTTTCCGGCAAAATTTTCCGATTATCCGGACTGGATTGACCTAACGTGTCCGGCCGCTTGCCTACGGTTCCGCAGCCGTTCCTTGGGGGGCTCCCTCCCCTCGAGAACCGGCTCCCGCGAGAAAAACTGGACCCGCTTTTTGTCTTTTGCTAGCATTAGCAAATGACGATACAAGGGTTCAGTATTCGCAGGACATGGATGGACCGACTTTCCCCCCTCAAGCTTCAAGGGCCGTGCGATGGCAACCATGCAGCTGGAATTATGGGATCCGGTGGAGCAGGACGCGGCGACCGAGCGGCCGCCGGTCGCGGGGCTCCAGACCCCTGGACGCCTGGCCGCCGCCAAAGCGCCGCCTGCGGACTCCGCACCGGCGGCTCCGCCGGCGTCCGGGCGGGAATCGGTCCTCGATTCGTTGCGAGCCAAACTCTCGCGGATCGAAAGCGGCCGCCGCGATCCGCTCGCTGCGGCCATCTCCTGCGGCTCGCCCGAGCTCGACCAATTGCTTCCCGGCGGCGGGCTGACTCCGGGGACGCTCAACGAGTGGGTGGGCGAGAGCCACGGCTGCGGAGCGGGCTGGCTTTCGCTCCTGGCCGCTCGCGAAGCCCTCGCCGGAGGCGGGTCGCAAGCGGGGGGCGAGCCGCGAACCGGGGGCAAGCGGGGGCGTTTGGTGGTGATCGACGGCAGCGAAACGAGCCGGGGGAGCGGCGCGTTCTACCCCCCGGCTGCGATCGCGGCAGGAATTCCCGCCGACCAGATCATCGTCGTGCGGGTCGCCGGGCGGAGCGACTTTGTCTGGGCGGCCGACCAGGCGCTGCGGAGCCCCGCGGTGGCAGTGGTTTGGGGATTTTTGGAAACGCTCGACGACCGCGACGCGCGGCGGCTGCAATTGGCTGCGGAGACCGGCCGTACGACCGCGATGTTCGTCCGCCCGCAGGCGGCGCTCCGCGAGCCGAGTTGGGCCGAAGTCCGCTGGCACGTGCGGGGCATCCCCACACCGTCGCCGGACCAGCCGCTCGAGCAAGCTGCTCAAGAGCCCGCCTCTCGCCGGTGGAGAGCCGAGGAGAGGGGTTCGGGCGACCGGCGACTGCGAGCTCGGCTGGTCCGCTGTCGCGGCGGGCGGGCGGGAGGAAGCGTGATTTTGCGAATCGATGCCGCCGGACGACTCCACCATGACACCGCCTCGAACGCCCGCCACTCGGCTGCTCTGCCTCTGGTTGCCCAACTGGCCCATCCAGCGGCTGCGCAGCGAGCTGTCCGCCGCCGAGCCTGACGCGGCGCATCCCCAACCGCCCCCCGAGTCGTTCGGGCCCGAAGCCCCGCTGGTGCTGTGGGGGATCGATCCGCGGCGGGGCCGGTTGGTCGTCGCCTGCTGCGAGCGAGCCGCCGCCCGAGGCGTGCGGGTGGGAATGACGGTGGGCGAAGCCGACTCGCTGCTGCGCGGACATGCCCCGCAGATCCTTCAGCATGCCCCCCAAATCCTCCAGCATGCCCCCCAAATCCTCCAGCATGACAGCGAGGCCGATCTGGAGGCGCTGCGGCGGTTGGCCGAGGCGTGTGCCGAGGAGCTGAGTCCGATCGTCGCTCTCGAGCCGCTCGACGATTTCCTCTGGGCGGGCCAAGTCCTGCATCAGCCTCAGGCGCTGCTGCTCGACGTGACGGGTGTGGGGGAGCTGTTCGGCAGCGAAGCGAAGCTAGCCGCCGCGGCCGAGAAGCTCCTCGGCCGCCAGCGGCTCGAGGGGCGGATCGCGATTGCCGATACCGCCGGAGCCGCTTGGGGATTGGCCCATTACGGAACCGCATCCAACTCCTTGTGCCTGATTCCCCCAGCGCAGACTTCCGCGACTCTCGATCGGCTGCCGGTCGCGGCGCTGCGGATTCGCAGCGAGACCGCAGCGATGCTCCGCCGCTTGGGAGTCGAGCGGATCGAAGCCCTGCGGCGGTTGCCACGCAGCGGATTGGCGACGCGGCTGGGGACCGACCTGCTCCGCCGGCTCGACCAGGCGCTCGGAGCGGTCGACGAACCGCTCCCGGCCCACCATGCGGCCGCCAGCGATCGTGCCGCGGTCGATCTTGAGTATCCGACGCGAGATCTGGACATCCTCCGCCATCAAGTCGAAGGCTTGGTCCGCCAGGTGGCTCGCGGTTTGGCGGAGCGACAACGCGGTGCCCTGCGGCTCGTCTGCCGGTTTGATTTGGAACAGCCTCCGGCGGTCGAAGTTCGCATTGGGTTGTTTGCCCCCTCGGCCACGGCCGAGCATCTACTGCGGCTGCTTGCGGGCAACCTGGAGCGTTGCCGCTTTCCGTCGCTGGCCCATCGCGTCGTGGTCGCCGCGACGCTGACCGGTCCTTTGACCATGCATCAACCGACGCTCGGCGATATTGGAGGCGACGAACAGGGCTCGGTGATCGACTTGGCTCGGTTGATCGACGGACTCAGCAGTCGCCTCGGGCGGAGTCGCGTGCTGGGCGTCGAGCTGACCGAAGACCCGTTGCCCGAGCAGGCGATTCGGCTGCGTCCGCTGGCTGGCCAACCGATCGGGGCAATTGTGCCGGGGCGTCCCGCGCCCCGCCGCCGCTCGGCGCGTCGCACCGCAAGTCGCGAGCGATCGCCGCGCTCGTCGCCTTCACTGCCTTCGCCAACGTCGCACTCGCCCGCGTCGCACTCGCCCGCGTCACGCTGGACCAGCGCCACCCACCCCCCCACGCCGAGCGATCCGCTCCGCCGCCCGCTGATGATGTTCTCCCAGCCCGTACCTCTCTCGGTCCTCGCTCCCGGAGCCGAAGCGAGCCGCCAAGATCCACCTCGAGCAAGGGCAGGGGAGGACTCCCAAGCACCAGCGGAGGGGCCGCGGAGCCTGCCCGAGCGGTTTCGCTTCGGCGGACGAGTCCACCGCATCGTCCGCCACTGGGGCCCCGAGCGGCTCGAGACCGGCTGGTGGAACGGCCCGATGCATCGCCGCGATTACTACCGCGTCGAAACCGAAGAGGGAGCGTGGCTGTGGATCTATCACGACCTCAAGCAAGACCGCTGGTGGCTCCACGGCCATTTCTTTTAGTCCTTCCGTTCCTCCGGCGAGGTGTCGCGGAGGGTTTCTTTGGGGTACCGCTGCAGCAACCGCCGCTGCTCGGCGACGATCACTGGCAGCGGAATCCATTTTTCAAACTGGATGATCAGCTCCTCCGCTTCACAGCGCAACACCGACGCGGTCGTCTGGCACTCGGCGCCGTCGCGAAATACCACTCGCACCGAGGCCACGGATCGCCAACCACTCGCCGCCCCAGCGGCAGCGAGCGACGCGCCGCTCTCGGACAAGTTCAACACCGCATACTCCGCCGCGCCGACGTACAGACGAGGTCGATCGGCGTGCGGGAAGCGGATACGAAAATGGCTGCGAGGCTGGCTCATCGACCTTCACCGCGTGGACGGCTTTTTCCGCTTGGGTTCGGGGACTTGCCAATTCGGGTGGGGCGCATGGGCCTCTTCCATATAACGCACCGCTTGGGCCACGACTTCGGGGTGATCGGCAGCGACATTGTTGGTTTCGCCGAGATCGGACTCGAGATTGTAGAGTTCGACCGGGCCGCTGAGCATCGGTTGCCGGATCGCTTTCCAAGCTCCAAAGCGGACCGCTTGGCGGCTTCCCTGCTCATAGAACTCCCAATACAGATATTCGTGCTGCTGTTGCTCGTCGGGATTGCCCAACAGCGTGGGCACAAAGCTGATGCTATCGATTCCCGCCGGCGGCTCGACTCCCGCGAGCTCGGCAGCCGTCGCCATCCAGTCGCCAAAATAGGCAACGTGATCGGTGACCGTCCCGGCCGGAACGGTCCCGGGCATCCGGCAGATCGCTGGAACGCGAATTCCTCCTTCATACAAAGCTCGCTTGATTCCCCGCAGTGGACCCGACGGATCGAACCGTTCCAAATCGTGTCGGGCTTCGTTATGAGGTCCGTTATCGCTAGTGAAAAAGACCAGCGTATTTTCCTCAATTCCCAATTCGGCGAGCAGGTCGAGGATTCGCCCGATGTCGCTGTCCATCCTTGTGATCATCGCCGCCTGGCCTTTATCCGTGTTGGGCCAATCCTTATCGGCGTAGGGACCATAGTCGGGAACTTCGGCGCCGTCGCCGGTCAGCCGCGAACCTTCGTTATTCGCGTGGGGGATCGTTAGTGCAAGATACAGGAAGAAGGTCTCATCCTGATGGGTCCGCAGAAATTCGAGCGCTTCGCTAGCGAACAGGTCGTGTGAATAGTCGATTCGCTTGGTTGCCGCGCCGCCAATAAATCCTTGATACCCGGCCGGCTTCTCGACTCGCTGCACCTCATTCCGCAGCAGCTCTTTCTCGAAACCTCGATATAAGAATTCGGGATAGTAGTTATGGGCGTGGGCTTGATTGAGATATCCATAGAAGGAATCGAACCCTTGTTTGAGCGGGTGCCCCGGCATGTCGATTTCGCCCAATCCCCATTTGCCAATCAGCGCGTTGGTGTAGTTGGCTTTTTTAAGAACCTCGGCCACCGTCACGTCTTCCTCGCGGAGCGACTGTCGCTCCATCGCCGCGGCGCCGGCGTTGCCGCGGACGTGGGTGTGCCCCATGTGCTGGCCGGTCATCAGCACGCTGCGGCTCGGCGCGCACACGGTGCTGCCGGCGTAGAACTGGGTGAACCGCATCCCTTCGGCCGCCATGCGGTCGAGCCGCGGCGTCTGGATCACCGTTTGGCCGTAGCAGCCGAGATCGCCATAACCGAGATCGTCGGCCAAGATGAAAATCATGTTTGGACGCTGCGGCGGCGGGTCGGCCGCGGCGGCGGTGCCGTCGTCTGCAAAGGTGCTGAGAACGAGGATGCTGATCAGACCGAGCGCAACGATCAGCCGGTGGCCGATCGAGGGCAGGGGATGCAGGCGGGTCATCGAAAACCTCGCGAGAGGAAGAATGCAGATGGCTTGGGGAGTGCCGTTAGCATAACCGGCCCGAGCGGGAGAGGGTGGTGGGGAAAGTCTCTAGAGTTCCCTCTCCCCCGAATCGTTCGCGCGGATGACTCGTTGTAATCCTCCACTCATTCGCGAACGATTTGGGGGAGAGGGTTAGGGTGAGGGGGCTTTACAATGCGGCAAACACGCTCCATAAGTCCGCCCACACCATCCGCCTGTGAAGCTAAAATCCACCGTTCGAACGCCTTGGTCGCGGCGGGTCGCCAGCCGCGTCGGCCCCCTCACCCCAACCCTCTCCCCCACAGGAAATCGCGTTGAAACACATGGCGATGGTAAGGTGAAAGCCGCGATTCCCTGTGGGGGAGAGGGGGCCAGAAAAACTCCCCCTCCCTCCAACATTCCTCTCACGCACCTCATTGGAATCTCTGCCGATGACTATCTCTCTGGTTCGCGCCGCGATGACGGCACTTGCTTCCTTGGCTCTCCTGACTTCGATGAATGCTTCCGTGGGAATCGCTGACGACTCGTGGAAAGCGGCGCTCGAGCGGAAGACAATTTCCGACGACTCCGGCTCGCTCGACTACCGTTTGCTCACTCCGCCAAAGTCGGACTCGGGCGACGAGAAGCAACAGTATCCACTGGTTCTGTTCCTGCACGGAGCCGGAGAGCGGGGGAGCGACAACGAAGCTCAGCTCGTCCACGGCGTCGGCGACTTCTACGCTCGCCGCGCTACGCATCCGGCATTCGTGGTCGCTCCGCAGTGCCCCGAGGGCCAGCGGTGGGTGGAAGTCGACTGGAGCGACGAGAGCGGCAAGAACTCCTTTCCCGACAAACCGTCGGAGCCGATGCGGTTGGCGCTAAAGATCATCGACCAGCTGGTCGCTTCGGGACGCGTCGACCAGGACCGAATCTACGTCACCGGGCTGTCGATGGGAGGCTATGGGACGTGGTATGCGGCTGGCTTCAAGGGACACCCCTTCGCCGCGGCGGCGCCGATCTGCGGCGGCGGAGATCCAAGCTGGGCCGAGCGGTACGTGGGGCTGCCGCTGTGGGCATTCCATGGCGACGCCGATAAAGCGGTGCCGGTCGAGCGGTCGCGCGAAATGATCGAAGCGATTCGCGAAGCCGGGGGCGAGCCAAAATACACCGAGTACCCAGGCGTCGGGCACAACAGCTGGAGCCAGACCTACAGCAACGACGCGTTCCACGAGTGGCTGTTCGCGCAGAAGCGGTAGGCTCTGGCAGAAAACCTGTAGCCACACACCCTCCTCCTGGGAGGGTCGCGAGGAACGAGCGGGGAAGGTAATGCTGAGAGGGAGTTTTCTGACGGAGCCCAGTCGCGGCCACCGTACGTTAGCCTTTCCAGGCTGACTGATGCAGAGTGTCCGACTGAACCGCCTGGCGTACGGGCTACGCTTGCGGGCAGACGAGGACTTTCATGGCTCCGGGGACGCCTTCGTAGAGGCGGGCGAACCACTCGGGGCCTTCGGCGAGGGTCGCTCGAGCAGTGATCAGCGGCTCGACGCGGATCGCTCCGCTTTCGAGCAGCCGAATGCACTCGGGGTATTCGCCCTGCGAAGCGCAGCTGCCTTGGATCGTCAGCTCGCGGGTCACGACCGACTGCAGCGGAAACTCGATCTTCGGCGAGAGGTTTCCGACGAGCGTCACCACGCCCCCTTTGCGGACCGCGGCGATCGCATCGTTGACCGTCTGCTGATGGCCGACCACTTCGAGCGCCGCATCGGCACCTCGGCCGTCGGTCAGCCTCGCGATTTCGGCGGGGATGTCGGTCTCCCGGGCGTTGAGCGTGATATCGGCTCCGAGCTGCCGCGCCATCTCCAGCCGGCTCTCCTCCACATCGGTCGCGATCACGCGTCCGGCGCCGCGGAGGCGAATCGCCTGGATCGCCAGCAGTCCGATCATGCCGCTGCCGATGACCACCGCGGTGTCGCCGAGGGCGAGCCGCGTGATATTGGCCGCGTGCACGGCGATCGAAACCGCTTCAATCAGCGCGGCCGCTTCGAACGACAGCCCCTCGGGGAGCTTGTAGACGATGTTCTCGGGGACCGAAACCAGCTCGGCGAAGGCTCCGTTTTGGCGGTAGTCGCCACAGGAAACGCCGAGTACGCGGCGGTTGTCGCAGAGATTGATCTCGCCGCGGCGACAAAAGTGGCAGCGGCCGCAGGAGACGGTCGAGTCGAAGGTGACTCGGTCCCCCGCCTTGAATTTGCGGACAGCCGAGCCGACCGCTTCGACCACGCCGGCCGCTTCGTGCCCCATCACCAGCGGAGGAATCCGCCGCCCGGTGCTGCCGTCGTAGCCGTGGATATCGCTGCCGCAAATTCCACACGCATGAACCCGGACCAACACATCCTCGGCTCCGACCTCCGGTTCCGGGATGTCGGCGAGCTCGATGTGTTTGTATTCGGTCAGCACGAGCGCTTTCACGATTGGATTCCTCGGGTGGATTACTCTTCGCTGATCGTGACTTTGTTCATCGCGTCACCCTGCTCGATCGAGTCGACCACGTCTTGGCCTTCGAGGACATGGCCGAACACGCTGTGCTTGCCGTCGAGCCAAGGCGTCGCGACGTGGGTGATGAAGAACTGCGAGCCGTTGGTGTTCGGTCCGGCGTTGGCCATCGAGAGGATCCCCGGCCGATCGTGCTTCAGGTCGCGGTGGAACTCGTCCTCGAACTTGTAGCCCGGGCCGCCGGTGCCAGTCCCCTGCGGACAGCCGGTCTGGACCATGAAGTCGGGGATCACGCGGTGAAACTTCAGCCCATCGTAGAATCCCTCGCCAGCCAGTTTCTCGAAGTTGGCGACCGTCTTGGGGACTTTGTCCTCGAACAGCTCCAAACGAATGGTGCCTTTGTCGGTTTCGATCGTGGCGACTTTCATGCTCTCGGCTCCAGGCTCGGTTTGCGTTGCGAATGGTTGAATGCGCGGTGGTGATCACCGGGCGGCCTGGGAGTTTAACCGAAGCCGGGCTACGGCCACACCGCGGGGCGTTTTTCCGCGAACGCGGCCAGCCCTTCGGCGGCCGATTCGGTCGAGCAGGCGGTGGCCCCCATCCCGGCCCCGATCGTCAGCTGCCCATCGAGCATCTCGCCGATCGTCTCGTTCAGCAGGCGTTTGGTCAGCTGCAACGATTCGGCCGGAGCGGTGGCACACTGGCGGACGAGTTCTTCGGCAGCGACCCAGACCTGGTCGCTGCGAACGACGCGGCTTGCGAGCCCCGCGGACTCGGCCTGCGAGGAGTCGAGCGCGTCGCCAGCGAGCAACAGCCGCGCGGCCGCGGAAGCTCCGAGTCGAAACACCAGCAGCGGAGCGACCAGTCCGCTGATCAATCCCCGCTGGGCGGCTGGGGCGGCAAACCGAGCTCCCTCGGAGGCGACGATCAGATCGCTCGCCAGTGCGAGCGCCAGCCCTCCGCCGAGCGCGTCCCCGTCGACCGCCGCGATCACCGGCTTGGGAAACCGCAGAATTTTCTTCAGCAGCTCGGCCACCGCGACCCAGTCAGCGTGCAGTTGGCCGAGCGACTGCAGATCATCCTGCCTCCGCGTCGCATGCAGCTCTTGCAGATCCATGCCCGAACAAAAGTCGCTGCCGGCACCGGTCAGGATCACCCCTCGCACCCGCTTCTCCTGATGCAGATCGTCGAGCGCCTGATCGAGCTCTTCAATCATCCCCCGCGATAAGGCATTCCGCGTTTGCGGTCGCTCCATCACAATGGTGCCGCCGGGGGCATGGATTTTCACCGAGACGTGGGACACGGTTGCGATTCTCCAAAGAAGCGGGGATGGTCGGCCCCCTTTTTTTACCCGACGCAATTACCTGTCGATAAAACCTATAGTCTTGTGAGCCATCCTGACCAGTCGGCAGAGCCGTCCGCCCGAACCGCCGCCGACGGCACCCTGGCAGCGCCGCTGACGGCCGCCGGACGGGGTGCGATCGCGGTGATTGGCGTCCGCGGACCGGCAGCTCATCGCGCGGTCCTGCGAAACTTTGCACCGGCCACCCCGATTCCTGCCGACCGCTTTCCCCTCGATGCGATCCGCTACGGACGCTGGATGGGACCGGCCGAGGAGCGCGAAGGACGCAGCGGCGAATCGGTCGTCGTGGTCGCCACCGCCGACGACGCAATCGAAGTCCACTGCCACGGCGGTCGAGCAGCGGTGGCCGCGATCCTCCGCGACTTAGCCGCCGCCGGTGCCGCCACCGTCGATGCCGAGACGTGGCTCGCCTGCACCGCCGCAGCTCACACCTCAAGCGTCCGCGTGGCAGCCACTCGCATCCTCGCTCAGACCAGCACCGAGCGGACGGCGGCGATCGCCCTCGATCAGCTCCGCGGGGCGGTGGACCGCTTTGCCGCGACGCTCGCCGCGCAGCTTCGGGAGGCGGCGGCGAGCGGCGTGCTGCCAGAGGTGCAAGCACGGGTCGCCGAAGTGCTGGGCCGCGCGTCGCTCGGGGCGCATTTGGCTGAACCTTGGAACGTCGTTTTGGCGGGGCCCCCGAACGTCGGCAAAAGCAGCCTCTTGAATGCCTTGCTCGGGTACCGCCGGGCGATCACTTTTGCCTCTCCCGGGACCACCCGCGACGTCGTCTCGGCCGACGCGGCGATCGGGGGCTGGCCAGTCCGGCTGAGCGACACCGCCGGGGTTCGCGCGACCGACGCAGCGCTCGAAGCCGAAGGGGTCCGCCGCACGGGAACGGCTCTTGAGAAAGCCGACTTGGTGCTGCTGGTGATCGACAGCCAGAGCGGCTGGACGGCGACGCACCGAGAGCTGCGGGCGCGAACCTCCGCCCCCTGCTTGTTCGTCTGGAACAAGGCGGACCTGGCCGAGCCGCCGAACGGGGCCGCTCCTGCAGGTGATCCGCAGGGGGCCGTCAGCTTTGCGGTCTCAGCGACACGCGGCACGGGGTTGGTGGAGCTCGAACGGGGCATCAGCCGAGCGCTCGTGCCGTCGGCTCCGGAGCCGGGCGCCCCGGTCCCGCTGACCGCCGAGCAGCGGGCGGCGCTGCGGCGGGCGGTCGAGGCTCCGACCGCCGCCGAATGCCTCGCGGCGCTCGAGTCACTCACAGCTCCGGCCGATCCTTGCCTTTAATGCTCTCGTGCTTTTCGCTCTCGCAGTCCACTCCCCCGCCTCCGAAATCTCCGCTACGGTCACCGCCATGATCACCATTGTCGACTATCAAATGGGAAACCTTCGCAGCGTGCAAAAGGCGCTCGAACGGGTGGGCCAAGAAGCCGTGATCTCGTCGGATCCCCGCGAGATCGCCGAAGCCGAGCGGTTGATTCTGCCCGGCGTCGGCGGCTTTGGCGAAGCGATCGCGGAGATTCGTCACCGCGACTTGGAGCAGCCGATCCTCGACTTCATCGCTAGCGAACGCCCGTTTTTGGGAATCTGCCTGGGGCTGCAGCTGCTGTTCGAAACGGGCTACGAAGCGGGCGAGCATCGCGGGCTGGGGGTGCTCGCCGGCGACGTCGTCCGGTTCGACATCGATCCGACTCTGAAAGTGCCGCACATGGGGTGGAACCGGGTAACGGCTCCTCAAGGCCGGAGCCCCATTCTCGAAGGGATCCCCGAGACGGCTCACTTCTACTTCGTCCACTCGTATTACGTGCGGCCGAGCGATCGGGAAGTGGTGGCGCTCGAGTGTGATTACGGTGGGCCGTTTTGTGCGATGGTCCGCCGCGGCAACCTGCACGCGGTACAGTTCCACCCGGAGAAGAGCCAGGCGGACGGGCTGCGACTGCTCGAGAATTTCGCCTCGCTTCCCCTGCACGCACCCGCCTGACTATCGCCCGCCTGAGTTTCGCCGCTTCCATGAACCAACCTGCTCCACCTCCTCCGGTCGCCGCGCTCGATCCCGCCGGCCGCGGACTCCGCATCCGCTTCTTCTGGCAGGGCGATCGCTTTGGTCACGTGATTGAGCGGGTCGATGGCGACGCGGTGACGGCCGAGCTGACGTCGATCGAATCGGATGCCGAAGCCGATTGGCCGGAGAGTCCGCCGCTGCAGCAGTTGTCGGTCGAGACGATCGGGACCACGACCACCGCGCTCGGCGTGGGAGCCGCGGCCCGCAGCCACTGGAGCATCAGCGTCCACCCCACCGACCGCGGCGGAGTCCCCGCGCTGCAGTTCGACGTCGCGGCCCGCTGCAGTAGTGCTGAGCGCGGATTTCTCGGCTCCCGTTACCAGCGGTGTGGGACGGCGGTGGCGATCGAGCCGCTCGGTGACATCGCGGCGACCGAGCTCGAGGAAACAGCCGGAGCAATCGAGCTGCGACCGGCGAGCAGCGACGGCACCACGATCCGCTGGGCCTACCTGGTCGCCTAAGGGCGGGAAAATCCATCAGCCGCCGGGCGCCAGCCCCCGGTTCCCAACAGCGCCGCGATAACCGGACGCTAGCGCGTGGCGGCTGATGAATCAAAAAGAGCCCCGCCCCTGGCAAACCTTGCCGGCTGCGATGCTCCCTGCCGGTCGCAGCGATCCTTCCTCTCTTGCCGGCCGTGTCGGTTCTCCGCATTCCCCCACCCGCATCCGCGGCACAGCCGGCTTGGGACGCACAATTCGTACAACACCAGCCGTTCCTCGCCCGATCCTGACTCTCAGCCAGCAGCAAGGCTCCTTCCGACCATCCGCGGGATGCGGAGGGGCGAGAAGGATCGCGAACCTGCGTCAGCCGGGAGTGGAAATCAGGTGCAAAGAGTCTCGAGCTATCGAAGCGGCATCGATGCCGGCGACCGCCGACCGCGGAGCCCGAGGGCGCTGCGTGGAGCGGCGGTGCTGGGGATGCTCGCTTCGATCAGCCTCGGGTGCACCTCGCCCGGCCCGACTCGCGGGAATCTCGCCGGGGGCTCGCCACTGAATTGGAGCGGCGTCGAGGGGGCCAGCGGGGGAGAAGCCGGCGAAGATCCGCAACTGGCAGCGGCTTTTGCACGGCTCGCCGAGGCAAGGGCCGAACATGCGGCCGAACATGCGGCCGAACATGGGGCAGGGCTCGCCTCGCGGCCGAGCCCGCGAGCGACGGGGGCGGGCGCGGAAGTGGCTAGAGCACCGGCGAGCGAGTTGCTGCCGGGATCACGGCCGGCCAGCATCCCGGTTTGGCCGGGGGTGCGGTAAACTAGCGGGCGAGAGCGGACGAGCCACTCTCGACAATCCGGCCAGGCGTCGTCCCGTCCTGGCGATTCCGCAGTGCGTGCGAGCCCAACGGTGAACGCCCCCTCCTTCGACGCGGACTCGGCGGCCGTGATGCTCGTCATGGGGGCGCTGATCATCGCCCCGACGCTGCTGATCGTGATCGCCGTGGTCGCCGGTCGCTTTCGCAACCCTCAAGATAAGCCGTAGGCCGGCTTAGTTCGCGTCAGCTTCGGCGGCCATGGCTGCGTTGATCGCATCGACCGGGATCGGGATGCCTTTGAGGACTCCTTCGACGACCAGCGAGTCGCCGACGGCTCCTTGGAAGCGGGCGACGATCATCCGCCCTCGCCGGGCTTTCTCGAGCCGCGTCATCAGGACCAAGCGATCGCCGGGGATGACGGGATCGCGGAAGCGGACTTCATCGACGCCGCCAAAACCGACCATCGCAGCCCCGAGCAGGTCGTGCTTCTGCGTGAAGTAGCTCGCCAATTGGGCCGCCGCTTCGAGCATGATCACGCCGGGCATCAGCGGCATACGGGGCATATGGCCGCGGACCCAGAATTCGTTCCGAGTCAGGTCCTTGTAGGCCGCGCAGACATTCTCCGTCAGATCCTCGTAGAGGATCGCCGTCAGCTGTTCCATCTCGAACCGCTGCGGGTTGTAGCGGCGGATCTCTTCGATCCCCGCGATCGGGCGGTCGAAGTCGAGCAGAGATGGGTCGACTAGGAAATTGCGATTGGCCACAACGACCCTTTCCTAGGTCCGGATCTTCTTCCGCTTGGCCTTGCGGGCTTTCGCGTTGGCGGGTCGGCGACCGTGATTCGCCTTCTTCAATTTATGGTGAGGTTTTGCCATGGTTCGGAATGGATCGAGCTAAAAAGCGTAAGGGTTTTGTGGGAATCGGGGGGTTTTCGGACCGCCATTTTCGAGCGGAGCCCTCCGAAGCTCGGCAAGAGTAGCATTTTCACCGCCGCAGCGGAAGACTTCCCCAGCCACCACGGCCGGTCCGCGGCGCGGGCTCAGCGTCAGAGCAGTGCGTCGAGGCCTTCTTCCTCCAACCGGCGGACGGCTTCGCGGACGCGTTCTTCGGCTGCCTTGGGGGCGACCAGCGTCGCTCCGGGGGTGTGGACGATCACCAAATCTTCGACGCCGATCGTGACGACGACGTGTCCGTCATCGCTGCGGATGATCGCCCCGCGGGTGTCGATCCCCACGTGCTGGCCTTGAACCGTGTTGCCGTCGCGGTCCGGAGGGACCATCCGCGCGAGTGCTTGCCAGCTGCCCAGGTCGTCCCAGGAGAAGGCGGCTTCGATGACGGCCACCGGCTGGTACCGCTCCATCACCGCATAGTCGATCGACTTGCCCTCGATGGCGGCGAACTCGCGCTCAAGGACTGCGTCGAAATCCGCCGCTCCGACCGCTTGGCCGATCCGCTCGAGCCGCGCGGCCATCGCCGGTTCGGCCTCGCCGATCGCGTCCAGAATTGTGCTGGCCCGCCACAGGAAGATGCCGCTGTTCCAGTAGAACGTGCCGGCGGCCAGGTAGCTCTCGGCGGTCGCCCGATCGGGCTTCTCGCGAAACCGGGCGACTTCGAACGCTTGGAGCCCAGGGATCTTGGCGGCGAGCGGGTTGCCGCGTTCGATGTAGCCGAACGACTCGGCGGCGTAGGTCGGGGGGATTCCGTAGGTCACGATCCGCCGCGGGTCTTCCTCGAGCAACGCCATTCCGGCGGTGATCGCCGCTTGAAATTGCTCGCGGGTACCGATCACGTGGTCCGACGGCAGGACCAGCATCGTGGCCTCGGGGTCGCGAGCCAGCAGCAGCGTGGCGGCCAGTCCGATGCAGGGGGCGGTGTCGCGCTTGCACGGTTCGCCGATGATCTGCTCGGCGGGCAGCTCGGGCAGCTGCTCGGCCACGGCAGCGACCAGCCGGCGGTTGGTGACGACCATCCGTTGCTCGGCCGGCACCAGCCCTTCGAGCCGGTCGGAGGTGGCTTGGATCATCGTCCGCTCGCCGACCAAGCGGAGCAATTGTTTGGGGACATCCCGCCGGCTGGCCGGCCAGAACCGCGTCCCGCTACCACCCGCCATGATTACTGCGTGCAACATTCCGGCTGTTTCCGAAGGGCGAACTGAGAGGAAGGGGTGCAGGGGTTAACCACCGAAGTACTGATCGGATTCGATCGTCGTCCCGGCGGCGGGAAGCCGTCCCTCGGCGACGGCCGAAGCGACTTCGCCTGCGTCCAACGCCAGCTGCGAATTGATCTCCACCTGCACTCCCGCGGCGACGTTGACTCCGGCCTGCTCGAGCCAGCGGCGATGCAGGTCGACGATCGCTCCCTTGGCGGCGGCCGGCGTGTCGGTGGGAGCGCCATCGGCATTTTTAACCGGTGCAAAGACCTCGGCGGGAATTCCTTCGACGACGAACGCGTGGGACGCCGAAGGGAGCAGGTCGAAGATGAACCGTTCGAACTTGGTGGCGTTCGGCTCCTCTGGCTCGACGCGCTGGCCGCGCTCGTCGACGTAGGGGACTTTCTTGGTCGCCCGGTGGAAGGGCAACCGCTGGGGATCATCGGCCGCGCGGGCGAGAAACTCGAGCTCGAACACGTGCACGGCGATGTTGCCGGCCCAGAGCTTGAGGTTGCCCGCCTCGTCGGTCATCTCGGCTGCCTGCTCGGGAAGGTCGCTGTACTCGATGATCTGGACGCGGCCGTCGACGAGCACGACGTTGCCCACCTTCTCCATGGGGAACCGCTTGCGGACCACCTGCGTCGTCATCTCGCTGCCGGCCATCAGGTGGTGGCCGATCAGCTCCGGGTCGGCGAGCGGGACGAGCGGGTTGTCGACCTGGGCGTAGAAGAGTTGACGAATTCCCCTCCGCCGCATCGCCTCGAGCGCGCCGCTCCGCTGAAGGGCCGCCACCGTGCCGCCGTGCCCGTCGGGGCTGAGGGCCAACGAGTCGCGTTCGGCGAGCAACAGCTTGCCGCTCTCCCGGTCGACCGCCGGCATCGTTCCCTGGCAGAAGACATGCACGTCGTCGCGGCCGAGCCCCAGGTAGTCGTTCGCCTGGAGGTAGGCGAGCGTCTCCTCGTGCGTCGCCGGGCTGGTCATCAAGTACAGCGGAACGGTGCGCCCATAGCGGCGGGCGACGGCTTTCAAGCGGTCGGCAAAGAACTGAAACAGCGTCCGCCCCGAGAGCGGGCCGACCGGGAACATCCCCTTGGGCTGGTCGAACCCGAGCCGCGTTCCCTGGCCGCCGGCGACGATCAGCACGGCCACCTCGCCGCGGCGGAGCGATTCCTCACCGCGAGCCCGTGCTTCGGCTACCGACCACTCGGCTCCCGTCCCGTCGGCACGGACCGACGGCGGGGCCTCGGCCCGCGCGGCCAGGACCCCAAAGTCCACCGACTGATCCTCGCCGCGGACCAGTTGATCGAGCAGCTCCAGATCGACCTCGGCGAGCTGCCGAGCCAAGGAATCGCGGCCCGCCGCGTCGAGCTGATCCCAGAACCGCAGCACGTGCTGTTGTCCATGAGCCGCCAACCGCTCGGCAAGGCCTGCGAAGCGTTCCGCAAGGCCTGCGGGATCCGCATCGACTCCGGACGGGGACTCTGAAGACTGCTCCGACATCGTTGCTGCTTTTGATTGGCGAGGAGGGAAATTTTCGGGAACCGCTGGCTCGCACAGCCTAAGCCAACGCACGAGAGCCGGCCAGCAGTACGTCACACAGTCGTTTAACGGCAAGCCGAAGGCGACGGTGTTCAAAAAAGCAGTCGCCTTGGGCTTGCCGTTAAACGATTCTTCCGCGAGCCGCTCTACAGCTGTCAGTGCCGGAAGGTCCACGCGTCGCTGGCGTACCGCTCGACGACCAACTGCTCAGCCCGCTCGAGCGGTCCGGCGGCGAGCGAGGCGAGACGGGCTGGGGTCGCTGGAGGCTGGCCGGCGGCGAACGCTTCGGCGGTGGCTTCGCGAAGTTGTTCGGCGGTCAGCGGCACATTGGTCACGAAGGCGGCGTGCTCGCGATCCTTGCGGTACTCGGGGCGACGCGGCGGAGTTTTGAGGCAACTGGCGAGCAGTTCGAGATCCGCGGCGTAGAGCAGGGTGCCGTGGTAGAGCAGATGGTCGCGGGTCACGCGGAGACTGTTGCCGGAGAACTTGCGGTTCTGCCACGCCAAGTCGCAGGTGCCGCGGACATCGACCTCCGGGAGCAGCTTTTGGATTTGCTCGGCCAGCTGTCCCATGACGAACTGGTGGGCGGCATCGAGCCGGCGGAGCTCGGGTCGCTCGCGGAGGCTGAGCACGACCGAATACATCAGGCAGCCCGGTCCGGCGAGGATCGCCGCGCCGCCGCTGGCTCGCCGCAGGACCGGAACGCGGCGGGCCGCACAAGCGTTGAGATCGACTTCGACTTTGACCCGCGAGCCGCGGCCGATGACGACCACCGGCTCGCTGAACTCCCACAGCCTCAGCACCTCCCCCGCCTGATCCGCTTCGGCCGCCTGCAGGAGCGCCTCATCGATCGCCAAGTTGAGCGGCAGAGAATCGACCATCCAATCCAGTCGCTGCATCGTCAATGCGGAGTCTCAGTGGGAGAAGTTGGGCGGGGAGCGGGGAGACTTGTTGCGAAAAGACAACGCTTGTAGCGGCGGCTGCACAAGCCGGGCAAACTAGCAAAACCGGACCGGCTATACCCTCGGCTGAGTGCCCAATTAACTTGAACTTTTTTCAGAATCGCTAAACGTCGACCTCTGGTGAACTTGCTGACTCTCATGCCCGCAGATGGGATTTGCATGTTGCTTGACCGCGGAGCAAACTTAGGCACACGGCCTGCATGGAGTACACGTCGTCCGCGACTCTTCCAGCACTTGATCCATGATGATGCAAAACCGATCGCTCCGCTTGACCTGTTCCGTCCGCAGCTTGGCCTTGGCGGCCGGTGTCTCTCTGCCACTCGTCGCCGCTGGTGAAGCTTTCGCCCAAGACGACTGCTGCTATCAACCGGCTTACCGCCTGCAGTGCGACACGGTGCTCGAACCGCAAGTCGAAACCGCCTATCGCACGGTTTATGAAACGGTCTTCGTACCGCGCGAAGTCAGCGAGACGCGGATGGTGCTCAAGACCCGCACCGAGCAGCGGGAGCATACGGTTGCTCGTCCGATCACCGAGACTTCGTTCCGCGAGGAACAGTACACGGTGATGCGGCCGGTCCTGGAGACCACCTATCGCCAACAACAAAAGACGACCACGCGGATGGTGACCGAGACCTCCGAACGGGAAGAACAGGTCACCACCTACCGTCCGGTCGTCGAGACGCAGTACCAGGAGCAACAGTACCAGGTCCAGCGTCCAGTGGTGGAGACGCAGTACCAAACGCAGGCTTACACGACGCTGCGGCCGGTGACGACGGTGCAGAACCAGACCGTCGACGCCGGCAGCTACGTGGCCCAGCAGGTGATCACCCCGGGAACCGTCGGGTATGGCCTGCAGTGGGTGCCGCGGGCTTATCAGACCACCGGTCCGCTGGGGATCGTGTCGATCAACCGTGGGGGTTTGTTCTGGACTCCGGCGGCGACCCCGCCGACCGTGCAAACGCAGCTGACGTATCGCCCGAACTTGATCACCCAGCAGGTGGCGCAAACCCAATACGTCCCGGAAACGGTCCAGCAACAAGTGCCGGTTCAAGTCCAGCGGATGCAGACCGAGACGGTCGTCCAGCGGGTGCCGGTGCAGACGACGCGGCTAGAGCCGGTGGTGGAAACCCGCCGCGTACCTGTGACCGTCCAGCGACCAGTCACCGAGACGACGACCGAGAACATTCCGGTGCAACAGTACAAGTACGTGCCCGAAGTGAAGACGCGGCGGGTCCCGGTGGAGACGACGCGGATGGTCTACGAGACTCGCAAGGAACCGGTCGAAGTCCAGTACTACGAGCCGGTCACCGAGACGCGGACGATTCAGGTGCAGCGGCAAGTCGCCAAGCTGGTGCCCTACCAGCGGACGGTGATGGTTCCGCGGCAAGTCGTGCAGCGCGTGGCGCCGAACTACTACGACTCGTTCGGGGCGGCAATCTCTAGCGGCCACTCGTCGCTGATGCCGCCGCCGACGATCGAGCTGCCGGGCACGCCGCTCGGAGCTTCGGTGATTGAGCCCGAGCCGAGCGCGGCGGAGCAAGCCCCGCGAACGCGGCTGCAGAAAGCGGAGATGAGTGCCCCGGAGAATGGTGAGGGAGCGACGCCCAGCCCCTCGGACGCAACTGGCGAAGCGGCAGCTGCAGCCGGGGAATCGGCCACCGAAGCCGGTCCCTCGTCGCCCGATGTTGAAGAGAAGAAGCCTGAACAGGACGCCGCGGAGCAGGACGAGGCGGACCAGCCGAGCGATCAAGACCGCGTTCCACAGCCCACCTTGGGCAGAGCGGAAAATGCACCCGCTTCGCTGCGACAATCGCCCTTTCCTCGCTCGGCTCGCGACATCTGATTCGGTGGCTTTGGCCCCGTCCGTGCGAACCTAGAAAGCTCAAAAGCGATCCGGATCATGTCTACCGATTCCCAGTTGGCGAGTCGCCGTTGCAAACCCTGCGAAGGGGGAGTCGAACCGCTGGGTCCCGAGCAAGCGAGAATGTTCCTTGGGCAGGTGGAGGAGTGGCAGCTGAGCGACGACGGTCGGTCGATCTTCCGCAAACGATCCTTCCCCAACTTTCTTGAAGCCCTTTCGTATTTGAATCGAGTCGGCGGATTGGCCGAGGAAGAGCAGCACCATCCCGACTTGCACCTGGTCGGCTATCGCAATGTGCGGATTGAACTGACGACGCACGCCATCGGTGGGCTGAGCGAGAACGACTTTATTCTGGCCGCCAAGATCGATCGTTTAACTTAGCGATGCTGTCGAGAATCCGTGCCCTCGCACTTTTGAGCCAATGCGAGGGAGCTGAGATCTGGTCCGTCGAGCACTGCCGCGAGCAAGGGGTTCCGGAGGAGTGGATCGAGGAGCTCGCCGATGCTTTTGAGTCGGGCTACGCCCACGACCGGGACACGATCTATTACGGCAATGCGCCGGTGAACCAGTTTCACGGCGTCTCGGACCTCCATCTCGCCGAGCGACTCGGCGCTCTGCTGGGCATCGACGTGGCACGCGTCACCGCGACAGCCCTCACCCGCCCTGCCAAAGTCCGCGCCATCAAAGAGGCTGTGGAAGAAGGGTAGGCGCTGCCAGGAAGGCGGCCTCCACCCTTGCCCCGGGCTTCACCCTCAGCCCGGAGGGCTCAAACAAAACCGCCCAGAGCGCCGCCCTGGGCTGGATTGTTCGGGCCCCTGCGGGGCGGGCTCCCCGGAAGGGGGCCACAGCCCTGAGGCTCCCCGGAAGGGGTCACAGCCCTAACGCCGGCGCCGAACTTCCCTCTTTTCCCATTTGCCCCATTAACGACACGTTACCCAGTATCTCCGGCAGGACTGCGCTCGTCGCAGGAAGGGGTCACAGCCCTTGCGCCCAGCCCGCACACCCAGCCCTAACGTTTTACCTTTCCTTCCCATTCCTCCCACTGCAGGCAATTTTCCCACTGTCTCTGTGAGGGCTGTGACCCCAAATGGGCTCTGTCTCCGTTAGGGCTGTGACCCCAAATGGGCTCTAACACCCTCAGGAAGGGGTCACAGCCCTGACGCCGGCGCCGAATTGCCCTCTTTTGCCATTTACCCCATTACCGACACGCTACCCAGTGTCTCCGTTAGGACTGCGCTCGTCTCAGGAAGGGGTCACAGCCCTTGCGCCCAGCCCCCGCACCCCAGCCCTAACAGCTTACCTATTATTACCACTCGCCCCACTGCAGGCACTTTACCCACTGTCTCCGTTAGGGCTGTGACCCCAAATGGGCTGAGCGGAGGTTTGTCTCGCCCTTTCAGGGCTTCCGGGTGTGAGGGACGCGCGTGCCCCAGGGCGTCGCTCTGCGGCTTCGCCGCGACGCTGTGCCCTGGGCTGGATTGTTGGGGCCCCTGCGGGGCGCGCTCAAAAGGGGCCACAGCCCTAACACCATCAGGAAGGGGTCACAGCCCTAACGCCGGCGCCGAACTTCCCCCCTTTTCCCATTTGCCCCATTACCGACACGCTACCCAGTGTCTCCGTTAGGGCTGTGACCCCCAATGGGGAACGGGGGAGAAAATGGTGGCGGGCGGGGGTTCGATTGGCGCATGATGGGGCGCCGGACGGGTTACTTCCTGGGCTTGAGTCGAGAGGAACAGCGATGCGAAAGCTGCAGGGGTTGGGTCGGATTTTGCTGTGCCTTGGCTGCTGGGCGGTTGCCGGGGTTGCACCGCATCGCAGCAGCGGAAGTGAGGCAGATGCCCCGAAATCGGAGTCCGGGAGCGAGCGGCCGCCAAACATCCTGTTTCTGCTGACCGACGACCAGCGGCCCGACACGGTCGCCGCGCTCGGCAACACAGTGATTAAGACACCCCACCTCGACTCCCTTGCTCGCCGCGGCACCGCCTTTACTCGCGCCACCTGCGCCCATCCGCTCTGCGTCCCCAGCCGCCCTGAGATCCTCACCGGCTGCACCGGCTTTCGCAACGGCGTCCACCCTCCGCACAACAAACCCGATCCGTCGCTCACGACTTGGCCTGCAGCGATGCAGGAGGCGGGGTACCACAGCTGGTGGGTTGGCAAATGGCATCTCGCCGGCCGCCCCACGACGCGTGGCTACTCCGAGAGCCTCGGTCTGTTCTCCTCCGGCGGCAGCCGTTTTCCGCTCGCCTACCCGCAGGACTATCGGGGCGAAGAGGTCACCGGCTACCGAGGCTGGATCTTTCAGAGCGACGACCGACAACTCCAGCCCGAACACGGCGTCGGCCTAACTCCGACGATCAACGCCCGGTTTGCCGATGCGGCGATCAAATTCCTCGCTCGCCGGTCACCGCAGCCCTTCTTCTTGCACGTCAACTTCACCGCCCCCCACGACCCGCTGCTCGTCCCCCCGGGCGACGAGAGCAAATACGATCCCGCCCAGATCCCGCTGCCAAACAACTTCCAACCGCAGCACCCCTTTGACCACGGCAACTTCGACGGCCGCGACGAACAGCTGCTCCCTTGGCCACGGACCGAAGAGATCGTCCGCCGCGATCTGGCAGCCTACTATGCCGTGATCTCCGATCTCGATGCCCAGATCGGCCGCATTCTCAAAGCGCTCGAACAGAACGGCCATGCCGACAACACGATCGTGATCTTTTCCAGCGACCACGGGCTGGCGATGGGCAGCCACGGTTTGCGGGGCAAACAGAATATGTACGAACACACCATCAATGTGCCGCTGATCTTTGCCGGTCCCGGGATCCCCGCAGGCGAAACCCGAGCCGCCCAGTGCTACCTGCGGGACCTTTTTCCAACCACCTGCGAACTCGCCGGGGTCCCCGTGCCCAAGTCGGTGCAGGGCAAGAGCCTCGTCCCGGTCCTCCACGGGCAAACCGACGAGATCTACCCCTTCATCGTCGGATACTTCGGCGACAGCCAACGGATGATTCGCACCGATCGGTGGAAGTACATCTGGTACCCGCAGATCAACCACGAGCAATTGTTCGACCTCCAGAACGACCGCGACGAGCTGCACAATTTGGCCGCTGCGCCCAGCCACACCCGCCGCCGTAGCGAGCTTCGCCAACAATTGCTCGACTGGCTCGGAGAGCACGACGACCCGCTGGCCACCACCAAAAACCCCTGAGCCCGAGGGAAGATGCCATGCGCACCACCGGTCGCCGCCACTTTCCGCTCCGCCGCATCGCCGGCGCATTGCTCCTCGCCGCAGCCAGCTTCACACTCACTCCGACTCTCCGAGCTGCCCCGCCAACCTCCACGCCTGACTCTCCCACAACTGAAACCCCCACAGCCGACGCCCCAGCCGCGACCATCGACTTCCAGCGCGACATCCGGCCGCTGCTGGCCGAGCATTGCTTCGAGTGCCACGGCCCCGACGAGGCGCAGCGACAGGCGGATCTGCGGCTCGACCTTCGCCAGGCAGCGGTCGCCGATTCCCGATCGTCCGCTTCGCAACCAGCCGTGATCGTCCCCGGCGAGCCCGAACAGAGTGAACTGTACCGGCGGGTCTCCACGCCCGAAGCAAGCGAACGGATGCCCCCTCCGGAAGCGGGCCAAGCGCTTCTCCCGGCGGAAGTGGAGCGGCTGCGGCAGTGGATCGCAGAAGGAGCTCAGTGGAACGAGCACTGGGCATTCGTTGCCCCCCGCCAACCGGTGACGCCCGAAGTCGCCGATGCAGACTGGCCGCGGAGCCCGCTCGACCGCTTCGTTCTCGAGAGACTCGAACAGTCTAATCTGCAGCCGGCTCCCGAAGCCGATCGCGCGGCCCTGATCCGCCGCGTGACGCTCGACCTGACTGGACTTCCGCCCACTCCCGCCGAGGTCGATGCGTTCCTGGCGGATTCCTCACCGCAGGCATACGAGCGGGTCGTCGATCGGTTGCTGGCCTCGCCAGCCTACGGCGAACGGATGGCGCTCGAGTGGCTCGATGCGGCTCGCTTCGCCGACTCCGGCGGCTACCAAGGAGACATCCTCCGCTCGATGTGGCCTTGGCGAGATTGGGTGATCGAAGCGTTCAACCGCAACCAGCCCTTCGACCACTTCACAATCGAACAACTCGCCGGCGACCTGCTGCCCGCTTCCCCACAGCAGCCACAGCCCACCCAGCAGCAACGAATCGCCACCGGCTTCAACCGCAACCATCGCATCAACGATGAAGACGGCATCATTCCCGAAGAGTTCCGCGTCGAGTACGTGGTCGACCGCGTCGAAACGACGGCGACGGTCTGGCTGGGGCTGACGCTCGGCTGCGCTCGCTGCCATTCGCACAAATACGACCCGATCTCCCAGACCGAGTTTTACGAGTTCTTCGCGTTCTTCAATAACATCGCCGAAGAGGGTCGCGGGCACGGCAACTCGCCGCCACTGTTGTCGCTGCCCGAAACGCCCCACGGCTCCACCTCGGTGATGGTGATGGAGGAGCTGGAGCAGCCGCGAACGACGCACCTGCTCATCCGCGGCGCGTACGACCGACCGGCCGAAGCGGTTTCACCTGGCATCCCCGCAGTCCTCCCGGCACTTCCGCCGAACGCCCCTCGCAATCGGCTGGGGCTTGCTCGCTGGCTGGTCGATCCCCAACATCCCCTGACCGCTCGGGTGACGGTCAATCGGTTCTGGCAGATGCTGTTTGGGACGGGACTGGTTGCGACACCAGAGGATTTTGGGATCCGCGGAGAACGGCCGAGCCACCCGGAGTTGCTCGATTTTCTCGCCCTCCAGTTCATCGACAGCGGCTGGGATGTGAAAGCGCTGCTGCGAGCGATCGTCACTTCGGCGACTTACCGACAGTCGACGCTGGGGAGCCCTGCAAGTTGGCAGCGGGATCCCGACAATCGGCTGTTGTCGCGAGGCCCCCGGTTCCGGCTCGCCGCCGAGCTGATCCGCGATCAAGCGCTGGCCGCCAGCGGTCTGCTGGTCCGGGAACAAGGCGGCCCATCGGTGCGGCCCTACCAACCGGCCGGACTGTGGAAAGAGCTCGCCTCGGCACACCCGGGAGCAGCGGGTTTCTTTCGCCGCACTACCAAGGAATCAAATTCCGCGGCGTCGGTGATCCGGTCATCCACCTCTCCAATCCGCCAGGCTTCGGCCCTGCCGACCGGAGGCGAATGCTCGACAGCGTGGCCCAGCTCAACCGGCTCAAGCACCAGCAGTGCCCCGACCCGGAGATCACCTCCCGCATCGCCCAGTACGAGCTGGCCTATCGGATGCAATCGTCCGTCCCCGAGTTGGCCGACTTATCGCAAGAATCGCAAGCGGTGCTCGACCTCTACGGCCCCGACGTCTTGCGGCGGGGCAGCTTTGCCTACAACTGCTTGCTCGCCCGCCGGCTCTGCGAGCGAGGGGTGCGGTTTGTCCAACTCTTCCACCGTGGATGGGACCAGCATCGCACCCTCCCGACCCAGCTCGCCGGCCAATGCCGCGACACCGATCAAGCCTCCGCCGCCCTGATCACGGATCTCAAACAGCGAGGGTTGCTCGACGATACGCTGGTCGTCTGGGGTGGCGAGTTCGGCCGCACCGTCTACTGCCAAGAAGAGCTCACCGCCAAGAGTTACGGCCGGGACCATCATCCTCGCTGCTTCACGATCTGGCTCGCCGGTGGCGGAGTGCGCCCTGGCATGACGCACGGAGCGACGGACGAATACAGCTACAACATCACGGAAAAACCGGTCAGCGTTCACGACCTGCATGCCACGATGCTCCACCTGCTGGGCATCGACCACCGCCAACTCACCTATCGCTATCAAGGCCGAGATTTCCGCCTGACCGACGTCTTCGGCAACGTTGTCGAAGAGGTCATCGCCTGAGTGCTGATGGGTTCCCTTTGATCCCATCAGCCGCCGGGCGCTAGCCCCCGGTTTCTGAAAAACGCCGCGACAACCGGACGCTAGCGCGTGGCGGCTGATCGTGCGAGAACCCAACACCTGCAACTCGCCGCAAAACGAACGCCTCAACCCAGAGAAACCCACATGAGAATCTCCACCGCCGGACCACTCCTATCCCTAATCCTAACCGCGATCCTCATCCCCACTCCCACCACTCCTGCTCAAACACCTCCTGCGGCAGACGAGACCCGGGACGCCAAACGTCCACCCAACGTCGTCTTCATCCTGACCGACAACCAGGGGGCGTGGACGCTGGGATGCTATGGCAACCCCGATATCCGCACGCCCCACATCGACCGTCTGGCGGCTGAGGGCATGCGGTTCACTCGCGCCCTGAGCAGCAATCCTGTCTGCTCACCCACGCGGGCGACCTTTCTCACCGGGCTGATGCCATCACAGCATGGCATCCACTCGTTCTTGGATCCCAAATACATGATGGGGCCCGAGGCTTATGACACGCTCGATGAGTTCCAGACGCTACCTGAAATCTTACGCGACGCGGGATACGTCTGCGGGCTGAGCGGAAAATGGCACCTCGGTGCCAACCTCACACCTTCCAACGGATTTAGTTTCTGGGTCACGAAACCCGATGGTTCCACGCGAGAATTTTACGACCAACAAGTGATCGAAGACGGAAAACTGCGGAACGAGGCGGGTTATACGACGGAACTTTGGACGCGCAAAGGCATCGAGTTCATCGAGCAAAACCAGGAGCGGCCGTTCTTTCTTTTCTTGGCTTACAACGGACCTTATAACCTCGGCCGCCTGATGGCGAACCCGCCCAAGAACCGGCACGCCGAGTACTATCGCGGCAAGGAATTTAAAAGCTTTCCCGTCGACACCATGCATCCTTGGCAAGACGCCAACAAATATTTTCACAACACCCAGACGGCGATGGAGCGTTGTGCGGCCGAGACGAGCGGAGTGGACGATGGCGTTGGCGAACTTATGGCAACGCTCGAGCGGTTAGGGATCGACGACGAGACGCTGATCGTCTACGCCGCCGATCAAGGCTGGATGGGCGGCCAGAACGGATTGTGGGGAATGGGGGATCATACTAAGCCAGTCACTGCTTTCGAGCTGATGATGCAAATCCCGCTCATCTTCCGTCATCCGGGCCGCATCGCTGCCGGACAGACGAGCGATCGAATGGTCAGCAACTACGACTTTATGCCCAGCCTGCTGAGCTACCTCGGACTCTCCGAGCGAATGCCCCAGCAACCCCCATCCCCTGGCCGTGACTTCTCGCCGATGCTCACCGGGACTAGATCACCGGAAGAGGAGACGGAGTGGGACGATACGGTCTTTTATGAGATGGAAGTTTGTCGCGCCGTGCGCAGCGAGCGATGGAAATACGTCAGCCGGCATCCCAACGGGCCTTATGAGCTGTACGACATGCAGAACGACCCGCAGGAGAGGGTGAATCTGTACGGTCAACCGGGCATGGAAACCGTCCGCAAGGAAATGGCCGAACAACTCGACGCCTTCTTCACTCGCTACGCCGACCCGAAGTACGACATCTGGAACGGGGGCGGCTCCAAAGCCAAGCGGCACACCAAGTAGGCTCGGACAGGGCCACTTTCTCACGCCGAATCGTCAGAACATCAGGAGTGCCCAGCAGTTCGTCCCACAGTCGTTTAACGGCAAGCCGAAGGCGACTGCTTTTTAAAACACAGTCGCCTTCGGCTTGCCGTTAAACGATTTTTCCGCGAGTCGTTCCGCTGCGAACGAATTCAGCGTGGCGTCGCGCAGCTACTCGCCCATGCGGATCGGCTCGACGGTCGGTTTGCCGTCGACGTAGACGAGCCGGACGCCGTCGATCGCTCCCATCTCGGTATAGAAGAGGGCGTCGGGGTGGATTCCCTGGGCACGATTGCGGTCGATGTGGCGACGTACCGCACGCTGCTGGCCGACGGCCGGCAGCACGAGCAGCCAAAGGAGGGCGATCGCCACGCAGCCAGCGGCGAAGAGGACGATGCCTCGGCGGTTGGGATGCTGTTCAGCTGAGCCGCGATAAGCGGACGCTAGCGTGTGGCGGCTGATGGGGCGAAACATTCGGGCGTTGCTCCTAGTCCATCGCGGCGACCCAGTGGGGGAACACCTGGGTGAACATCAGCCAGGCCATGAATAGGGTCAGGCAGAGGTTCAGCGATTGGCCGACGAGGTACAGGACGATCGGCTTCCCGCCGCGGAGCTGATGGGCCAGCATCCGAAAATTGGTTTCCAAACCGATGCTGACGAAGGCGAGACAGAAGAACCAGCCCCGCAAGGTTTTGGTGACGCCGGTGGTCGACGTGGCGAGCGCTTCTCCAAAGGTTCCCGATCCGGCCAGCAGCGAGAACAGGATCGAAGCGACGACGAACCCAATGATGAACCGCGGGAACCGCCGCCAGATTTCCGCGATTCCGGGACGCGGTCCGCGAATCTCACCGGCTCCAGCCGACGGCTCCAGCGCATGGGCCGCAGCGTCGACGTCTCGGTAGCGGACCCAGTACCAGGCGACTCCAAACGCGACCACGCCGATCAGGATGTTTTGGATCATCTTGACCGTCACGGCGACTTCCAGCGCGGTGCTGTCGAGCATCGATCCGGCCGCGGCCACCGCCCCGCTCGAATCGATCGTCCCGCCCATCCAGGCCCCACCGACAACGCTGCTCATCTCGGTCCAGCGAATCACCGCCGGCATGATCACCATCATCACCACGGTGAACATCAGCGACAGGCTGATCGCCAGCGAGAGTTCTTCTTTCTTCGCCCGGCACGCCGCCGCGGTGGCGATCGCCGCCGAGACGCCACAGACCGACATGTCGGCCGAGATCACCATGTTCAGGGTCGGCGATTCGATCCGCAGCACTCGCTGCCCAAACCAAAAAGTCGTGATCAGCACGATCGGGGTCACGACCCAGGCGACGCAGACCCCGGGCAATCCGAGCGCCATCAGCCGCCCAAACAGCACCTCCGCGCCGAGCAGCACCAGCCCGGTCTTGATGTAGAACTCGGTCAGCGACATCGAGGCCAGCCACCGCGGGGTGCCGACGGTGTTGCTGATCAACAGCCCGATGCCGAGCGCCCAGATCGCGTATTCGAGGTTGTAGTGCTTGACGACCGCCTGGCCGGCCAGCACGTAGGCGAGCGTGGCCAAGGCGAGCACGCCGAGCATCCCGGGCACGAAATGGTCCAGCCGGCGGCGGGCGGCTAGCGCCGCGGCCAACCCGGCGACGCCGAGCACCAGCCATGCGGCCACGATCCCGCTCCACCGGGTCATCCCCTCCAGCGGACTCGAATCCCACTCGCCCGGCTTCGAGATTTGCCCCTTCAGCGGATGCGTGAGCCCATCGGCCGTCATCTCTCCGGCGGCAGTTACGATCCCGAGCACCACCACCAGCAACCCCGCCCCGACCAGAATCGCCAGCCAGTCTTCTTTGATTCGCCACCGTGGAGCGGGAGCGAGTTCCGGTTCGGCTTGAGCTTCCGCCGCAGACATGTTGGCCATCGATTGAGGAGGGGTAGAGGGTGGGAAACGGCTTCACGCGGTGCGAAGTCGTTTGGAGCAGGGCAGGGGGAGCAGGCAGCGGTGCCGCCAAAATTATCTCCGCGGTATTATGTCGGTTCAGGTCTTGATTGCCACACCAATGAGCCCAGGCGAGGGTCCATGCACCGGCCCGCGCGCCCTTTCGAACCTTTCAGCCGCCGAACTGTCTATCAGTGATTCAAGAGCATCAGACGCAGCTCCGGGTACGGTACGACGAGACCGATCCGATGGGCTTTGTGCACCATTCGAACTACTTGCGCTACTTTGAGATCGGCCGCACCGAGCTGCTTCGCGCCAGCGGCGGGAGTTATCGCGCGATGGAAGCGGCGGGCCAATTGGTCGTTGTCGTGCGGATCGATTGCCGCTACCGCAGCCCCGCCAAGTACGACGACCTGATCACCGTCCACACCCGGATCGCCCGAGTGACGGCCGCCAAAATCATCCACGAGTATAAAATCCGCCGAGGCGATGAGCTGCTGGTCGAAGCCGACGTGACGTTGGCCGTGATCGACCGCGAGGGTCGTCTGCAGCGGGTCCCCGAGTCGCTGCTCGAAGCCTATCAGGCGAACCTGTGAACGTTCCCATCGACCGCAAATCCTCTGTCGATCCCGAGCAGCGCGCCCGCACCATCGAGTCGCTCGATCTGTCGGTTCCCGCTGAGCTGCCGATCGCCAACCACGCCGCAAAGATCGTCGAGCTGCTCCGCCAGCGGTCGACGATCGTCGTCTCGGGGGAAACCGGCAGCGGCAAAAGCACGCAGCTCCCCAAGCTGTGCCTGGCCGCCGGGCTCGGCCGCGGCGGCTTCATCGGCCATACCCAGCCGCGGCGGTTGGCGGCCCGCTCGATCGCCCACCGGCTGGCCGAGGAGCTCGGTTCGCCGCTCGGCGAGCACGTGGGCTTTAAGATCCGCTTTGCCGACCAGACGCAAGGCAAGACGCTCGTCAAACTGATGACCGACGGGATCCTGCTGGCCGAGACCCAGAGCGATCGCGATCTCGCAGCCTACGACGCGATCATCATCGACGAAGCGCACGAGCGGTCGCTGAACATCGACTTTCTGCTCGGCTACCTGCGGCGACTCCGCGAGCGACGTCCTCGGCTGCGGACGATCATCACCAGCGCCACGATCGATGCCGAGCGGTTCGCCGAGCACTTTGCCGACGACTCCGGTCCAGCTCCGATCGTCGTCGTCGAAGGGCGATCGTACCCGGTGGAGATCCGCCATCGACCGTGGGAAGAGGTCGGCAGCGTCGACGAGGAGGGACTGCCGCAGAACTACGACCTGGCCCGCCACGTCAACGGAGCGATCGACGAGCTGATGGCGGCCGGCTCTGGCGACATCCTGGTGTTCCTTCCGACCGAGCGGGACATCCGCGAAGTCTCCCACCGCACGGCCGGGCATTTCAAACGCCAAGGCCGCACCGGGTCGGTCGAGCTGTTGCCGCTCTACGCGCGGTTGCCGCAGAGCGAGCAGACGCGGATCTTCAACCCCTCGGGCAATACGCGGCGGATCGTGTTTGCGACCAACGTTGCCGAATCGTCGCTGACGGTTCCCGGAATCCGCTACGTCGTCGATTCGGGAACGGCCCGGATCAGCCGTTACAGCCCCCGCAGCAAGGTGCAGCGGTTGCCGATCGAGCCGGTCAGTCAGGCGAGCGCTCGCCAGCGTGCCGGGCGGTGCGGTCGCGTCGCGCCAGGGATCTGCATTCGGCTCTACAGCGAAGACGACTTCCTTAGCCGCGACGCCTACACGACGCCCGAAATCCGCCGCACCAACCTGGCCTCGGTGATCCTGCAGACCCACGTCTTGCGGCTCGGTGCGGTGGCCGACTTTCCCTTCCTCGATCCGCCTCGCCCCGAAGCGATCAGCGAAGGCTACCGGACGCTGTTCGAGATCGGAGCGATCGACGACCGCCGGCGGTTAACGCCCATCGGCCGCACGCTGGGACGGTTGCCAGTCGATCCCCGCGTCGGGCGGATCATCCTGGCGGCCGAAGCCAACGGCGTGCTTCCCGAAGTGCTGGTGATTGCCGCGGCGCTAGAGATCCAGGACCCCCGCGAACGGCCGCCGGAAAAGAAGCAAGCAGCCGACGAGGCTCAGGCGATCTTCCAGGATCCCTCGAGCGACTTCCTCAGCTATCTGCGGCTCTGGCAGTTCTACCAAACGCAGCGCGAGAACCTCAGCCGCAACCAGCTGCAGAAGGCTTGCCGCAGCCGCTTTCTGTCCCCCAACCGAATGCGCGAGTGGAGCGACGTCTACCGCCAGCTCCGCGAGATGACTCGCAGCCTCGGCCGCGGCAACAAAGCGGGCATCGGTCCGCCGCGGATCGAGATCGACCCGCAAGATTCCGCCGCAGGAATCGTCGACGAGGTTCGCTACGCGGCGATCCACCAATCGCTGCTCAGCGGCTTGCTCAGCGGAGTCGCGCAGGCGACGGAGAAGAACGAGTATCTCGGAGCCGGCGGGCTCAAGCTGTTCTTGTGGCCTGGCTCGGGAGTGTTTGGGGCGAAGCCGAAATGGATCGTGGCCGCCGAGTTGGTCGAGACGTCGCGGCAGTACGCCCGCTGCGTCGCCCGCATCCAACCGCAGTGGCTCGAGACGGTCGCGGCGCACTTGGTTCGCCGCAGCTACAGCGATCCGCACTGGAGCACCAAAGCGGGAGGCGCGTTCTGCTACGAGCGGGTCAGTCTGTTTGGGCTGCCGGTGGTGGTCCGCCGCCGCGTTCCCCTGGCTCCGATCGACCCGGACACGGCGCGGGCGCTGATGATCGAGCAGGGGCTGGTCGAGCGGCTGATGCCCACGCGGGCTCGCTGCGTCACCCATAACCGGCGGCTTTGCGACGCGATCGCCGACTTGGCCGCCAAGACGCGGCGGCGGGATTTGGTCGTCGATCCGTATGCGGTCCAGCGGTTTTACCACGAGCGGCTTCCGCAGGAAGTCGTCGACCGAGCGCGGCTCGAGCGCTGGGACCGCGATCAGCCGCCGCCCGACTGGGCCCGACAACTCGGCGGCGTCGCACAGCTGATCGAGTGGCTCGACCACCCGCCCACGCTGCCCGAAGCAGGTGAGGCGACGCCCTACATGCGGCCCGAGACGCTGATCGGTCAAGAAGAAGCAGCGATCTCGCCGCAAGCGTTCCCCGATTCGCTCGACCTCGGCGAAACCCGCTTGCCGCTCCGCTACCGGTACGAGCCGGGGGCGGCCGACGATGGCGTGACGGTGACGGTCCCGCAAGCCGCGCTGCCGCAAGTCTCCGACCACCGCCTCGGCTGGCTCGTCCCGGGATTGTTCGAGGACAAGCTGGTCGCCCTGATCAAGGCCCTCCCCAAGCGGATTCGCCGCAACCTGGTTCCCGCCGCCGACACCGCTCGCGAAGTGGCCCGCGAGCTCTCCGGGGCGGCTGGCGAAGTCCCCTTCATGCCGGCGGTCTGCCGAGCCCTTTCGGCGCGGGCCGAGATGCCGATCCGCGAGTCGGATTTCGACCAGGAAAAGCTGCCCGCGCACCTGCAGTTTCACATCCAAGTCGTCGACGATTCCGGGCAGCCGCTCGCCAGCGGGCGGTCGATCAGCGAGATTCGCACCCAGCTGAACCTCTCGCCCGCCGGCGACGCCGACGCGCCCGGAGAGGCGGGCGAGCTGCGAGACGAGGATCTCGACCGTGACGCAATGGTCACGTTCGATCTGGAAACGCTTCCCGAGGAAGTCATCCGCCGCCGTGGTGGAGTGCGCGTGGCGCAGTATCCAGCGCTGCTCGACCGCGGTGAAAACGTCGATGTGCGAGTGCTGGCCGATCGGGGTGCCGCCGAGCTCGCGACTCGCCGCGGGCTGATGCGGCTGTTCGCGATCGCCGAACGCAAAGAGATCCGCAGCCAAATCCGCTGGCTGCCCGACGTCGAACGCTCTCGGGTGCTGATGGCGCACGCCCTCCCGCCGGGAACGTTTGAAGCCAATCTCGGCGACCTGATCGCCCGCCGCGCGTTTGTCGACGGCGAGCCGATCGTCCGCACGGCCGAGGTTTTTGCCGCGCGGCGCGGAGAGCGTGGCCGGCGGATCGCTGAGGCGACCCAGGACATCGCCGCCTGGTTGCCCCAGCTGGCCACTGCGATTCACACCGTCCGCAGCTCACTCGAATCGGCCAAAGGTCCCGCGTTCCAAGGGCTGGTCGAGGACGTGCGTGGGCAGATCGATCGGCTGCTCGCGGCCGACTTCCTGCAGCGGACGCCGTGGGAATGGCTCCAGCACTATCCCCGCTACTTCCAAGCGATCGAATACCGCTTCGACAAGTTCCGCAGCGGAGCGATGGCCCGCGATGCCGAGCTCACGCAGTCGGTCACGGGGCTCTGGCAGCAGTACGAAGCGCTCGCTGGGGCGGGTGGCGCGGAGGAGCGGAGCCAAGCGGCGGCGGTGGAGGAGCTGCGGTGGATGCTCGAAGAGCTGCGGGTGAGTCTGTTCGCCCAGCCGCTCGGGACCTCGATCAAGGTCTCGCCGCAACGGATCGAAAAGCAGATGCAAAAGATCGCCCAAGCCGGCCACGGCTGAGATAGTCGGAGCACCTTTCTTCGATCAGCCGCCGGGCGCTAGCCCGAATTAATCATCAGCCGCCGGGCGCTAGCCCCCGGTTCCTTTCGCTCCGCTTGAGCCGACGGCGCTAGCCGCGGGTTCCGTCGCGCTATCGAAAGGATCGAACTCGGGATGGGATGCCGCTGCAGCGCGACGTTTTCTCGCAGTCCAAACCGCATGGGGCCCGAGGCTAGCGCCTACGGCTCAACGGGCTAATCCCGCCAGGCCCCCTGACGGGCGGCACGGTGATTGCTTTGCTCGGCGCTCGTTCCTACCTTCCCCCCCAAGGATGACCGAGATGCCGACTCCGCAAGATCCCCGCACGCTCTACCCCCAGCCCCCGTTCAAGGACCAACAGCCGTTCGAAATGCCGGGCTCGAGCCAGGAGATGCGGCCGAAGCCCGACCACGGCGAAGCGTCGTACCAGGGGACCGGTAAGCTCTCGGGGATGACCGCGCTGATCACCGGGGCCGACAGCGGCATTGGGCGGGCCGTCGCGCTGGCCTATGCGCGGGAAGGCGCTCAAGTCGCGTTCAATTACCTCTGCGAACACGAGGACGCCAAGGAGACCGAGCGGCTGATTCGCGACGCCGGAGGTGAACCGCTGGTGGTCCCGGGCGATTTGCGCGAGGAGGCGTTTTGCCAGGAACTGGTCGACAAAGTCTTTGACCGCTTCGGGCGGCTCGACATCCTGGTCAACAACGCCGCCTACCAAGAGACACGGGAGTCGATCGATGAGTGGTCGACCGAAGTGCTCGACCGGATCATCCGCACGAACATCTATGGCCCGTTCTGGCTGTGCCGCGAAGCATTGCCCAAGATGAAGCCCGGCGGCAGCATCATCAACACCGTCTCGATCCAAAGCTACGAACCGTCGCCAAACCTGCTGCCCTATTCGCTGACCAAATCCGCCTTGGCCGGGTTTACCAAAGGCGTGGCCAAGCTGGCGATGGAGCAGGGAGTACGGGTCAACGCGGTGGCTCCCGGTCCGGTCTGGACGCCGCTGATCCCGGGGTCGATGCCACTCGAGAAGATCCAGAATTTCGGCAGCAACACGCTCTTCAAACGACCGGCCCAGCCAGCCGAACTGGCTCCGTTGTACGTCTGGTTGGCCTCGCCCGAAGCCAGCTACGTCACCGCTGAAGTCTTCGGTGCCACCGGCGGCCGGACGCCGGTGTGAGGAGGGGGAGAAGGGGTTTGCCTCTCCGGAATCGCACCAATCAGCCGCCACGCGCTAGCGTCCGGTTCCTCCGTCGTCGCACCAATCAGCCGCCACGCGCTAGCGTCCGGTTCTCGCGGCGTTTTCGGGAACCGGGGGCTAGCGCCCGGCGGCTGATGAGCCGAGAAACCACAGCCTTACGCCAAGGCCGCCTGGTTGATCTTGGTGCTCAGCTTGGTCAGCTTCTTGTCGGTCGCCTCTTCTTCGCTGAGGTTTTGTTTGAGCAACTCGAGGGCCTTGTCGTAGCCGAGGCATTTGGCCCAGGTGCAGAGCGTGCCGTAGGTGGCGATCTCGTAGTGCTCGACCTTTTGCGCGCAAGCGATCATCACGGCGTCGAGGACTTCCGAAGCATCCGCCTCCTTGATCATCTCTTCGGTCTCTTCGACCAGCCCGGCCATCGCTTCGCACTTTTGGGAGCGGGCCGCTTTGCCGGTATCTTCAAAGGCTTGCTCGACGCGTTCGATCTGATGCTTGGTTTCCTCGAGATGCTTTTCGAACGCTTCCCGCAGCTGCGGGCTGCTAGCCTTCTTGGCCATTTTCGGCAGCGCCTTGGTCAGCTGGCGCTCGGCGCTGAGGACGTCGCGGAGTTCATCGTAGAAGGCATCGGCCAAGTTTTCTAAAGACATCGCTCTCTCCGGTGGGGAGGCTTGAAGAATGGAAACCGCCGGGCGACACACCCGTGCCGACTGGCCTGGAACGGCGACGGTTTGCAACTCGCATGCCAGCGGCCGAGCCAGTCGCGGCTCAGCGGGGCAGGGGGGCCGGCAGAGCGGTCGAGGCGATCACGGCGACCGAGGGCAGGTGCACGCCCCGCTTGGCGGCTTCGAACCGCAGCGCCCGTTCAAAATAGGGGAACGGATAGCCGGGGTTGCGGCGCTGCGAGTAGCGCATCAGGGCCAGCACCAAGCGGCGGTCGAGTTGGCCGTGGTCGACCGAGACTTCCACGCGGCGGAGGAATTCTTGCTGCTCGAATGCCGTCGCTCGCAGATTGTTCGTCAGCGTTTGCCGCAGGGTGGGCAGTCGCACGCCGCCCGGTGCCGGCACGTCGGAGCCGACCTCGGGGGCAAAGCCCAGCGGAGCGGCCGGACCGATCTGAGCCTCGGCGGTGGCTGCGGTGGCGACGAGCAGGGCGAGCGAGACGAGGCAAGCGAGAGCCGCGGATGGCATAGCACTGGCTTTGGGTAAGAAGGGGGCGGTGATTCAGAAGCGGCGGGGCGCTGTTACCACTCCCCGCCTCAGCGACGCAAGAGCGGAAACGTATGCCGAAGTGTCCAGGCAAACTGGGCAATCTTTGCCAGGCCGACTTTCGCGTCTTGGTTCCGGTTGAACCGATTCTCTGGTTACTCGCGAATCCTCCGGCCGATGGTCTTTCCCGGGCGACGGTTCCAGCCGGTGACGCCTGTCTCGAACCATCTGTCAGTCTCCCGTAGAAGGACCTACTCCCGATGAAACGCATCACTCTGCTCGCGGCGGCAGCGCTGCTTCTGACCGGCAGCCTGGGCTGCCACTCCAATGGCTGCAAGACGTGCGGTCCGCACGCCGGTGGTGGCGGAGTGCTGGGTCACGGGCACCTCGGTCAAGGGCACCTCGGGCATGGGCATGCCCACGGAGGCTGCAACGTGGCCACCGGCTGTCGCGCCTGCAAGCTCGGTTGGCAGCACGGCGGCTTGGATTACTCCGAAGGTTTGGCGACCCATCATCCCGGGCACTCGTTCCCCGGTGGGCAGTCGGCTCCTTACGGGGGCGGACGACTGGGCCACCACGGGGCTCCGGTCGGCCAGTACGGACCGGCTGGACCTCCGACCGGCGCGGTCGCCTATCCCTACTACACGACCCGCGGGCCTCGCGACTTTCTGCTCGACAATCCTCCTTCGATCGGCCGCTAGACTCGGCAGCGCGGAGGATTCCTTCTGCCGCCGCCGTGGGCTCGGCCCCGGCGGCTGGCTAAAATCGAGGCGTCTCGCGAGGGTGAGGCCCCAAATCGTCTTTGACTCCTTGGCCCCCACGGCTCTCTGGTCCGATCCGACATGGCGACCGACTTTCGCCTCAAGCAGCGTTTGCCCGAGCTAACCGAGCAGATCGTCCGCACCTATCGCCCCGACGATGGGTTGAACCACTTGGGACACTGCCCGCTGCCGAGCTACAACGCGGTGGTCGAGATTCTGCACAACCTGCGGGACGTCCTGTATCCCGGCTATCGCGGCCGAGTGGGATTGCACCAGGGGAATATCACCTACCATGTCGGCAATCTGGTCGACACGCTGCACGACGCGATGACCGTTCAGATCGGGCGGGCCCTGCAGCACGATCATCGGGTGCGGCAGACCCACGCCGACTGCGATTCGGCAGTCGACTTCGAAGCCAAGGGCCAAGCCATGGCGATCGAGCTGCTGACCCGCATCCCGCGGCTCCGCGAAGTCCTGGCGACCGACGTCCAAGCCGCTTTCGAAGGGGACCCGGCCTGCCAGACGACCGACGAGATCGTGTTCTGCTATCCGGGTTTCGAAGCGATCACGATCTACCGGATCGCCCATGAACTGGTCCAGCTCGGCGTCCCCTTCATCCCGCGGATGATGACCGAGTGGGCGCACAAGCAAACCGGGATCGACATCCACCCCGGAGCGACGATCGGCAACCACTTTTTCATCGATCACGGGACCGGCGTGGTGATCGGCGAGACCTGCCAGATCGGCAACCACGTGAAGCTCTACCAGGGCGTCACGCTCGGCGCGCTCAGCTTCCCCACCGATGCCGACGGCCACCTGATTCGGGGAACCAAGCGGCACCCGACGATCGAGGACCGCGTCGTCGTGTATGCCAACGCGACGATCCTAGGCGGACGGACGACGATCGGTCATGATGCGGTGATCGGCTCGAGCGTGTGGATCACGCGGAGCGTCTCCCCGTTGACGACCGTGACGCTGGAAAAACCCCAACTGCGGGTCCGAGGCTCCGCCGCCGAGAGCGATCTGAGCCCGGAGCTGAACTTCCAGATCTGAGTCGCCCCCTTCCTGCGAAGGTGCCCCTTCCTGCGAAGGGTCCCGTTTCTTTCCAAAGCCCCCGCGAGTCCTTGTCCCCTCCGGCTCCATCCTCTCCGCTCACCGCCGCAATCTCGGCCGCTCGCCGGCTCTCCGCCGCGGTCGATCGGCTCGTGTTCGCCCCGCCGGTCACGCACGTCTATAACCCGCTGGACTACGCCTGGAAGAACCACGAACAGTACCTGCGGTGGATGAACCCCCGCGGCACGCGGGTCTTGTTCCTGGGCATGAACCCCGGCCCCTGGGGCATGGCCCAGACCGGCGTTCCCTTCGGCCAAGTCGCCGCGGTCCGCGATTGGCTGCGGATCGATGGCCCAGTCGAGAAGCCGGCCCACGAACATCCCAAACGTCCCGTCGAAGGGCTCGGCTGCCAGCGAAGCGAAGTCTCCGGCGAGCGGCTGTGGGGGCTTTTCCGGAGCCGTTTCCCCGACCCCGCCGACTTTTTCGCCGAGCACTTTGTCGCCAACTACTGCCCGCTGGTGTTCATGGAGGACTCGGGGCGGAATCGGACTCCCGACAAGCTCCCAGCGAGCGAGCGAGCCCCCTTGGTCGCGGCCTGTGATGAACACTTAAAAACGCTCGTCACCGCTCTCGACCCCGAATGGTTGGTGGGCATCGGCGCCTACGCCGAAGCGTGTCTCGAGAGAGTCGCTGGCGAGGGCCGCAAGACGACGCGGATCCTCCACCCCAGCCCGGCGAGCCCAGCGGCCAACCGCGGCTGGGCCGAAGCGGCTACCGGTCAGCTGCAAGCCGCTGGGGTCTGGAAGTGAGCAACAAGCCGGCAATTGGGCAGCCGGCAGACGGGCAGCCGGCAGACGGGCAGCCGGCCGGTGGGCAGCCGGCCGGTGGGCAGCCGGCCGGTGGTAGGCGGTCCGAGGGTAACCGGGGAGCTGGCGGCCGCGGCGCCCGGGCCGACGTGCCGAACCGTTTCGAGCAGCTCCACCGCCAACCGGATCTTTCGGAGCTGGGCGAGGAAGACGCTCAGGAGCGGCTCGCGGCCCGCCCGCCGACGCTGTTCCTCAGCGACCGCAGCGTGAGTCTGATCAGCGAGAACCGCAGCCCCGACATTCCCTTTCGCTACAGCCTGAATCCTTACCGGGGCTGTGAACATGGCTGCAGTTACTGCTACGCCCGTCCGACGCACGAGTATCTGGGGATGTCGGCCGGGCTCGATTTCGAGACCAAGATCCTGGTCAAAGAGCAAGCGGTCCGGCTGCTGCTCGAGGAATTGGCCAAGCCGTCGTGGGAGCCCGCCCCGCTCACGCTCTCCGGCGTGACCGATCCCTACCAGCCCGCCGAGCGGCAGTGGCGACTGACGCGGGGGCTGCTGCAGGCGCTCTGCGATTGCCGGCACCCGGTCAGCCTGATCACGAAGAACGCGCTGATCGAGCGCGATCTCGATCTGCTCGCTGCGATGGCCGAAGACTCGCTCGTTCACGCGGCGATCAGCCTGACCACGCTCGACGCGCAGTTGGCGCGCGACATGGAGCCGCGGACGAGCACGCCCGAGGCTCGTCTGCGGGCCATCCGCAGCTTGACCGAAGCCGGGGTTCCGGTCCGTGTGATGGTCGCGCCGATCGTTCCTGGGCTGACCGATCACGAACTGCCGAGCCTGCTCGAGGCGGCCGCCGAAGCCGGTGCGTGCTGCGCGGGCTACACGCTGCTGCGGTTGCCTGGAGCGGTCGAGCCGGTGTTCAGAGAGTGGCTCGCCGAAGTCCGTCCCGAAGCTCACGACCGCGTGCTGGCGAAGATTCGCGAAGCTCGCGGGGGAGCACTGAACGACGCCACTTTTGGTCGGCGGATGCGCGGCAGCGGCGAGCGAGCAGCGCAGATCGGCAACCTCTTCAAACTCTTCTCGCGACAGTACGGGTTAGCCGACGAGCCGCCGCCACAGCGAACCGATCTGTTCGTCCGCCCAAGCCGTCCCGGGCGCGATCGAAGCCCAGCGGATGGGGGCCAACTGCGGCTGTTCTGACCCATGGAGCGAGTTCCCCGCAAAGTTCTCCTGATCCCCGGGCTGTTCTACCCGCGTTGGATGCTGCTGCCTCTCCGCTACACGCTGCGGAAGAAAGGTTTTGAGGCGGAGATTTGGGACACCACGGGAGTGGCCGCGCCGCTGCCGAAAATCGTTGCGGAACTGGTCGACGCAATTCGCGGCTTCGCCTCCCCAGCCCGGCAGCCCGATGGCATAGCCTGGCAACCCGATGGCATAGCCCGGCAGCCCGATGGCATAGCCCGGCAACCCGCTGGCGTCTCGCTCGTGACGCATTCCTTCGGCGACTGGTTGGCCCGCGCGGCCCTGGCCGAGATCGATGGCGATGGCGAGCGGCCGAGCGGCGTCGACCGGATTGTGTCGCTGGTCCCGGTGATCGCTCAGAGCCCGGCAGCCCAATTGGCCGCGCCGCTGTTTGGTCGCTGGCTGCCGCCGCTCGAAGCGATGTCCGACCCCAAGCGGGCCGCCCAGGGGCTGCCGCTGCCCGCGGGGATCGAGCGGAAGATCATTTGGGCCCGAGGCGATCTGCTGCTCCGCCGCGCTCCGCCCCAAACCGACGCGCGGACCCGCGAAGTCTATCTGTGGACGACCCATAATCTTCTGCTGGCCGACCCGCGGGTGCATCGCATGGTCGGCGAGTTCCTCCGCGATCCGCAGCCCTGTCAGAAACATTGAGCCGACGGCGCTAGCCGCGGGTTCTGCACGGCGGGGCGGCGAGGCCCGAGGCTAGCGCCTACGGCTCAAAGAACTGAATGCGACGGGGCTTCTAACAGACCCGAGCTTTCTTGCGGCGCGGCAAATGGGTTCTGGTAAAGTAGTCACTTCCCACCTGAGCCGCGATTTCTGTGGAGGCGCTCCCCCGATGCAATCTCTCCTTCTCGCTGGCATCCTCCCTGTGACGAACCGCGCGGTGTGGACAGCTCTGCTGGTCGTCTTCGGCGTCGTCTTGTCCGTGGGCACTCCCGGCAATGCGCGAGGCGAGGAAGCGGCGCCCGGGGAGGTGAAAGAGCAGGGGGCCAAAGATCCTCGCCCCAACATCTTGATCATCACCGCCGATAACCTCGGCTATGGCGATCTCGCGACTTACAACCGCGACTCCTCGATCCGAACGCCCGAGCTCGATCGCTTGGCGTCTCAAGGCGCGCGGTTGACGCAGTTCTATACCGCCTCGCCGACCTGCACCGTCTCCCGCGCTTGCCTGCTCACCGGCCGAATTCCCGAGCGCCACGGATTGGTCGATCAATTAGCCGGAGTCGAGGGAAATTATGGTGTGGGGTTGGATCAAGACGAAATCCTCATACCGCAAATGCTCAAGCAGGCGGCAACGCCCTACGCGACCGGGTGCTTTGGAAAATGGAATATTGGATTCGCCGAAGGGTCGCGGCCGACGGATCGCGGCTTTGATGAGTTTCTCGGCCACGCTTCGGGAAACATGGATTATTACCACCACCATTATCGCGACCGGCACGATCTCTATCAGGGCAGCAAAGAGCAGGGGATCAAAGAACTGTTCCGCGAAGGGACGTATGCCAGCGACTTGTTTGCCGACGCGGCGATCGAATTTATCGAGCGGAAGTCAAAACGTTCCGAGCCGTGGTTCGTCTATCTTCCCTTCAACGCTCCCCACTTTCCAACCGCGGGAAACAAACGCCCAGGTCAGGCGAATATCTGGCAGGCGCCCGAGTGGGCGTTGGCGGCGTACGGGCTGAGCCCCGACGAACCCGATCCCGCAAAGCGTTATGCGGCGGTCGTCACGGCGCTCGACGCAGCGATCGGACGAGTTCTCCAAGCGGTCGACGCGTCGGGGGAAGCGGAGCGGACGTTCGTCTTTTTCATGTCCGACAACGGGGCCTTTCGCTTGGACCGCGAAGGCCTCGACGTCGGTTCGAACGCGCCGCTCCGCAGCGGTGGCGTGACCTGCTGGGAGGGAGGATTGCGAGTCGTCGCCTTTGCCCGCTGGCCCGGACAAATCGCTGCCGGATCGGTCATCGAGGAACCGCTCTGGTCTCCCGACTTGATGGTCGCCTGCAGCGCATTGGCGGCTGCCCCGTTGCCGGAGGACCGCGTCTACGATGGCCGCAATCCGCTGCCGGTGCTCTGCGGCGAAGCGGAGTCCCCCCACCGCTCCCTCTATTTTCGCTACCGTAACCACGCCGCGCTGCGGAAGGGGGATTGGAAGATCGTCCGCGAGAAGCCGGCGGCTCCCTGGCAGCTATTCAATTTGGCTGCCGATCCCGCGGAGACGGCCGATCGGGCTCGGCAAGAGCCGGGGCGAGTCGCCGAGCTGACGGCCGCGTTTTCTCACTGGGAGGCGTCGTTCTGAATAAACTGTGGCGTCGGCCGGCTTTTGCATTTCTTGAACCTTGCATTTCCAGGTAGGACTATGACTCGAGTTGCGTTGTTTTCACTCGCCGCCCTGTTGCTCGCTCCGCCACTCTCGGCCGGAGCTGCCGAGGCGGAGCCCCCGGAGGGCTTTCGCTCGCTGTTCAATGGCGAAAACCTGGACGGGTGGTACGGCAACAATCCGCATGTGACCGTCAAAGCGAAAGACGCGAAAAAGTCGATCGAGGAGCAGCAAGCCGAATTCAAAGAGCACTGGAGCGTCGAGAACGGCGAGCTCGTCAACGATGGCCACGGACCCTATGCGACGACCGAGGAAGAGTTCGGGGACATCGAATTCCAGCTCGAATACAAGACGGTCGCCAAAGCCGACAGCGGCGTCTATCTCCGCGGCACGCCGCAAGTCCAGATCTGGGACACCACGGTCGAAGGGGGCAAGACCGGCCCGCCGCGACACGCCGAGCGGGGTTCCGGCGGGCTGTTCAACAACGCCGAGGACGCCCCGGGCAAACATCCGCTGGTGCACGCCGACAAACCGTTCGGCGAGTGGAACCAGCTGCGGATCCGCCAGGTCGGCAGCCGGACCTGGGTCTGGCTGAACGACAAGCTGGTCGTCGATGGTGCCGAGATGGCGAACTTCTGGGACCGCAGCAAGCCGCTGCCCGAGCGCGGACCGATCATGCTCCAGACGCATGGCGGCGAGATTCGCTGGCGGAACATTTTCGTTCGCGAGATTCCCAAAGACGAGGCGGCGAAGATCCTCTCCCAAGCGTCCGCTAGCTAAAACTCTGGAGCCCACGATGATTCGGCACTTCGCATCCTCGGCCTTCGCCCGATCCCTAGCTTTCGCCCTGCTCATCGCTCCGGGGCTGCAGGCAGCAGCTCCGGAGAAGGAGAGTTCGCAAGACGAGACTCGGGAAGCAGCCACCGCTCCGCGCCCCAACATCATCCTGGTGATGTGCGACAACCTCGGCTATGGCGACATCGAGCCGTTCGGTTCGACGCTGCACCGTACGCCGCATCTGAACCGGATGGCGCGGGAGGGAATGAAATTCACGCATTTCTATTCGGCCAGCGGCGTCTGCACGCCGAGCCGCGCGGCGCTGATGACCGGCTGCTATCCGCAGCGTGTGGGGATGCATGAGACCGACGGAATCGTGCTCCGTCCGGTCTCCCCGATCGGGCTCCATCCGGACGAAATCACGATCGCCGAAGTGCTCAAGCAGGCGGGTTATGCGACCGCCTGCATTGGCAAATGGCACCTCGGCGACCAGCCACCGTTCCTGCCGACGCAGCAGGGTTTCGACCACTACGTCGGGATTCCTTACAGCGACGACATGACGCCGCGGCCCGGCAAGAATTGGCCGCCGTTGCCGCTGATGCACAACGAGACGGTCGTCGAAGCGCCGGTCGATCGCGACCAGCTGACCCGGAAGCTGAACGAGGCGGCGGTCGAGTGGATCAAGGCTCACGCCGACGAGCCGTTCTTTCTGTACTACCCCGAAGCGATGCCCGGTTCGACTTCGGCTCCGTTCGCCAGCGAGCGGTTCAAGGGCAAGTCCCAAAACGGGCCCTGGGGCGATTCGATCGAAGAGCTCGACTGGTCGCTCGGCCGCCTGCTGGAAACGGTCGAGGAGTTGGGGATCGGCGAGAACACGCTGATCATCTGGACCTCCGACAACGGAGCACCGCGTCGCCAACCGCCGCAGGGCTCCAACAAGCCGCTCGGCGGCTGGGGCTACACGACGCAGGAGGGCGGCATGCGAGTTCCGTGCATCATGCGGTGGACCGGCCACGTGCCGGCCGGCGGCGAGCAGAGCGAGCTGGCGACGCTGATGGACCTGCTGCCGACATTTGCTCACCTCGCCGGCACCGAGCCTCCGGGCGACCGGATCATCGATGGCAAGGACATCCGCCCGCTGCTGACGCGGGTTTCGGCCGAGACGCCCCACGAGGCGTTTTACTACTACCACGTCGATCAGCTGCAAGCGGTCCGCTCGGGGCGGTGGAAGCTGCATCTGGCGATCGAGCCGGTTTCGCTCCAGCCGACCGCCAAACCGCAGACTCGCCCCGCCCAATTGTACGACGTGGTTGCCGATCCCGGCGAAACCACCAACCTGATTGCTCAGCATCCCGAGGTGGTCGCTCGACTGGAGAAGCTCGCCGAGCAGGCCCGCACCGATCTCGGCGACCACGGTCGGCCGGGTGCGCATCCGCGTCCCGCCGGGCGCGTTGCCGAGGCACAGCCGCAGGTGCTCGAGAACTAGAGCCGCGGTGCCAGGCATCGAGGCTCGTTGCGGGCGTCTCTGCGCCTGAGCCGTAGGCGCTAGCCTCGGGCCTCTTCGCTGCGCCTGAGCCGTAGGCGCTAGCCTCGGGCCTCTTCGCTGCGCCTGAGCCGTAGGCGCTAGCCTCGGGCCTCGCATCTGGCGATATGCTGCAGAACCCGCGGCTAGCGCCGTCGGCTCAAAATTCTCCGCTACCGATCTGCCAGCCGATTGCTGCTGGGCAGGTGCGGCACGGGAGTTGCTCTAGAAAATCGTTCGCTGGGTTGTCGGCTGAGCGGCACCACCTCCACGATCAGGGAACTCCATCCATGGTTTCGCGCGACGAGCTGAAGGGAAGATGGCATGAGGTCAAAGGCCGGTTGAAGGAGCAGTGGGACCAACTCTCCGAGGAAGATTTCAGCCGCATCGAGGGAGGGGCCGAGCGGCTGGTGGGGGCGATTCAGCAGAAGACCGGAGCGACGCGGCGGGAAGTCGAGTCGTTTCTCGAGCGATGCATGCAGGACGCCAGCGGGATGTCGGCACTGACGCGGGAGTACATCGATCAAGCGGCCGACGCGATGAGAGACGGTTACAAGCGGGCGGCCGACTCGACCGGCGAATTCTCCAAACGGCTCGGCGAGCGGGTCTCCCGAAAGCCCATCGAGTCGCTGGCAATCGCCCTGGCGATGGGTGCGGTTGTCGGCTGCATGTACGCGATGAGCCGTCGCGATTCCACGTCGCGCAGCGGACCCGTCCGGCGGGGCTAAAGACCTTCCGTCCCGCCATCTTTCTCGCTCCATCGCATCCCTCAGCGCCCGAGGCTCGCTCCGTGGCAACCACCGCTTCCCATCACGAATCGGCGATGATCCGCGAACGAATGCGGTCGATTCGCAACACGCTGCCAGCGCGCATGTACGAAGCGCGGTCCGAAGTCCGGCAGATGACGGACTGGAAACACCAAGCTGGCAAGCATCCGTGGTTGGTCTTTGGGGCGGTTGCCGCGGCGGGCTACTTCGTCGTGCCCTACAAGCGTCCCAAAGCTGAATCGGCCACCCTCAGCATGGCACAACTGGAAGACGGAACGCCGGTGGCGATCCGCGAGACGCCCGGAAAGACGACGGCCAAAGCCTCCCTGGCCTCGATGTTAGTCAGCACGATTACGACGTTTGCCTTGCGGACCGGAACCGGGCTGCTGGCCCAGAAGCTGAGCCAACGCTTCGATCCCGAAATGCGGTTCGGCCGCTAGCCCGCAAAAATCGCAGCGGGTGAATGACCCTCTGACCCACAATTTTCCTCCCCTCGAGCTGCTCCCATGATTGCCCCCGAGTCGAAACACCGCGATGGCCAAGCCGCCAAGTCGCTGCCTCCGCAGTCGGGCTTTCCTCCGCAAGCCTGCGGCGGGGCGGGTCCTGGCGGGTCGAGCTATGCCGCGATGGGGCCCACTGCAATGGGGCGCGACCCGTTGGGGCACGAGACGTGGGGCGGCGAGACGCGGGGTGGTGGGGGGTTCGCCGCCTCGGTGCCGCCGCAGCTCTCCGTCGCCGTTTCGGCCGCGCGGTCAGCAATCGGCGGAGCGGGCGGACGCCTGCCGCTGCCAGTCCTCGTCGCCACTGCCGCGGTGCTCGGCATCACCGCCGGCTGGCTCATCAAACGGCGGTAAAGATTTCGGCCCTCCACTCGGATGCTCGTGACGGACCTGAACCGATGAATGCTGACAGACCCTCCGCAATCCGTCGCGTCCTTTCCGACGTGGTCGACCTTGCCCTGCTGCAACTCCAGCTACTGGCGGTCGATGGTCGCGAAGCGGGGCGACGCGGAATCGGCGCGGCCTTGTACCTCGGATTGGCCGCGGCGCTCCTGATTTCAACCGCCACGGTCGGACTCTTTGGCTTCGGCTGGGTGCTGCACGCCGGGGCCGGTTGGCCGCTCGGGTGGAGCCTGCTGGCGGTCGCGGGGCTCGCCTTGCTGCTGGTCCTGGGAATCCTCGGCCTGGCCTATGTTTCGCTCAAAAGGGCCGCTTCGGCGATGCACGAAGTCGGTGCGGAGTTTGCCGAGAATGTCGAGTGGCTGCGGGCGGTCGTCGCCTCTCCTGCCCCACAGCACGGAGCGGGTCCGGTCGGAGCGGGTCCGGCGGGAGCGGGCTCCTGGGAGTCTGTCGCTGCAGGATATGGAGGCCCGGGTTATGGAGCTGCGGGATTCGGCCCGAGCGGCAGCCCCGGCTCCGCGGGGGCGGGTCCCTACGCAGCGGGCCCCTACGCAGCGGGCCCCTACGGGCCGGAAGCGCATGGGCCTGGACCCTACGGCCCGGCCGCCCCGGGATCGCCCCCACCCAGTGCAGCAGCCCCACCCAGTGCAGCGGCCCCGCCCAGTGCAGCGGCCGGGGAATCGTCCGGTTGGGGCGGGGAGCCGACCACCAACAAACCGTCCGCCACCGCCCACGCTCGTTTTTGAATCGCGTTCGGATTTGCTAATTCCAAAAGGAAGAAAAGATGGCAGAGAATGGTGCGTCCAAGTCGGAACAAGTTGCGGGTTCCTCAGCCAGCCCCTCCAGTCCCAGTTACGGGGCCAGTCCCAGTCACGGGGCCAATTCCAGTCACGGGGCCAGTTCCAGTCACGGGGAAAGTCGAGTGGAGGGGGAGGACCGCAGTCACGCGGCGGTCGAGGCGGCGCGAGCCGGTGTCAGCCGGGCTGCCCATTCGGCGGCGGACATGAGCCGCGAGGGAGCTCGCTACTATGTTCAAGAGCCGGCCCAAGACCTGTTCGGCCTGCTCCGCGATTATGCCCGTGAAAAACCCGACGTCGCCGCCGTGTGGTGCTTTGGGTTGGGACTGATCGTGGGGTGGAAACTGAAACCGTAGACGAGAAATCGATGGCGGAGGGTCAACAGCCGGGGCGAGGGAAGGCCGGTGCGCAGGCGGATGTGCAGGCCGGTATGCAGGCGGAGTTTGTGCAGGCCGCCGCGGGGCGCGGCCTACAGATCCCGATCTGGGTCATCGCCGCCCTGGTGGTTTGCCACGCCCTGTACTTTGCGCGCACGCTAGTCGCACCGGTCGTCGTCTCGCTGCTGCTGTACTTGACGCTCCGCCCGCTGGTGGTGCGGATGCAGCGGTACGGCCTTCCGCATCTCGGTTCGGCGCTGATCCTGCTGGTCGCCTTCATCGGCCTCCTGATCGTCGGCGTGGCCACCGTCATCACTCCGGCTCGCGGCTGGCTGAACGACCTGCCGGTGCACCTTGAGACCTTGGAGGCGAAGGCCGAGGGCATTCGCAATCCGTTCGAAGCGATCGAGGATGCTTCGGAAAAAGTCGAGGACATCGCCACTGACGCGGAAGAACGAGCCGAGAAGCCCGTCGAGGTTCAGATCCAGCAACCGCAGTGGACCGATCAGTGGTATCTGGTCAACGGGACCTCGGCCGTCGTGGGCTTCATCGTGCTCACCGTCGTGCTCGCTTTTTTCCTGCTCGCGACCGGCGACGCGCTGATCAACAATCTGCTGCACGTGCTCCCTTCGTTCAGCGAGCGGAGGCGAGTGGTCGAGCTGATCCTCGAGTTGCAGGGAGGAATCAGCAGCTATCTGGGGCAAGTCACGCTGATCAATGTCGGCTTGGGGGTGGCCGTCGCGATTGCGATGGCGCTGCTGGGAATGCCCAGCCCGTTGCTGTGGGGCACGATGGCGACGCTGCTGAACTTTATTCCCTTTCTCGGCGCGCTGATCGGGGCCGCCGTCATCTTCCTGGCCGCCGCGATCACGTTCGAGCCGCTTTCCTGGGCGTTCATGACCACCGCGGTCTACCTCACGCTGACGACGATCGAAGGCAACTTCATCACCCCTTCGTTGCTCGGCAAGACGCTGCAGCTAAGCCCCGTCATGGTCCTGCTCTCGCTCGCCTTCTGGGGCTGGATGTGGGGCTTGGTGGGGATCTTTGTCGCCGTCCCGCTGCTGATCGTCGCCCGGCTCGGGTTCGAGCACTTCGCCAAGACGCGGTCGCTGGCCGTGCTGCTCGGAGCCAAAGACCCCGCCGCGGAGGAGACGGAGGAGACGGAAGCCGCCGAAGCCGCCGAAGAGGAAGTGGAGAGGTCCGACGCGGTCCCCCACGCGGGATAGAGGGACCAAACACTCAGTACTCAGTACTCAGTACCTCAGGACGGCGGTTCCCCACGCCAAACCGGCTCCGAAACCGCACAGCAGCACGTGGTCGCCACGCTTGAGTTTGCCGGCGGCGAGCGCTTCGTCGAGTGCCAGCGGGATACTTGCGGCGCTCGTGTTGCCGTACCGCTCGAGGTTCACGAAGACTCGCTCGGGATCGACCCCCAAGTCGGCGACCGCCGAATCGATGATTCGCTGGTTGGCTTGGTGGAGAATGATCAGGTCGAGATCGGCCGGGGTCAGATTCGCCGCTGCCAAGACGTCGAGCGTGCTGTCGGCGACGACGCGGACGGCCCACTTGAAGACGCCCCGTCCGTCCATGCGGAGATACTGGAGCCCCTCGGTGAGGCCCTGCGACGAAAGAATCTGCCGCGATCCGCCGCTCGGGATACAGAGCATCTCGCCGCCGCAGCCTTCGCTGCCGAGGGTGTAGGCGAGCAGACCCGATGCGGGCTCGTCGTTGCTGTCGGCCGAGAGGAGTGCGGCACCAGCGGCGTCGCCGAACAGCGGATAGGTCTTCTTGTCGTCCGGATCGATGATCCGGCTCATCAAATCGGCTCCCACGACCAGAGCATGTTTGGCCGCACCGGTGGCGACGAACTGCGCGGCCGATACCAAACCGAACATAAAACCCGCACAGGCGGCGTTGAGATCCATCGCTGGGGCGACCGCCCCCAAACGCCGCTGCAGGTGGCAGGCGGTCGACGGAGTGGGATGGTCGGGGGTGATCGTGGCGACCAGAATCAGGTCGACTTGCTCAACGCCCACTCCCGCTGACCGCAGGCACCGCGTCGCCGCCTCGAAGGCCAAGTCGCTCGTCGCCTGGGACTCGCTCGCTTTGCGACGCTCGAGAATCCCGGTCCGCCGTTTGATCCAGTCGCTGTCGCACCCGAGGGCGGCAAGATCTTCGTTGGTAACGATCTGGTCCGGGACGTACGCTCCGGTGGAGACAATGCGGATCCCGGGAGTGCAACCCAACCGACTGCGGCCGGAGATACCGACGGCGGTCGACGGAGCGTGGAGAGGATTCGCGCTCGAGACTCGCGACATGAAACGACTGCAAAACGTACGCGGAACGGGACAAGGGGTGACGTCAAGCCGGAGTATAGCGACGGAGGCCTGGGAGGGGCAGGCGAACTTTGCCGCGGGTCGTGACGGAGGCCGCCACGCCCCCTCGGCCGGAAGTGGCAGCGTCCCTGCTCGAACCGCTCCGCTTTCCGCTTGCCCGGGCCGAGCGGCGAGTTACACTCCAAGGCGTGGTAGGTTTGGGACCGCTTTTCGCGTCACGCACCGGACGCACAACCGCACCGGACGCACACCCGCAACGGACGCACACGTGGAAATTCAAGGCGGCCACCATGCCGGCGAGCTTCGCCGCCAAGCGGGGATCGAGGAAGACGCGCTTCCTCCAACCCCGGCCCGCATCGAGCGGGTCGCGCCGCTCCGGGGCGGAGCCGTGCTGCGGTGGGAGAGCGACGGCGAGGATGTTTTCGTGCTCGGCTCCCACGGCGGGCCGGTCGCGGCTCCCAAGGCAGTCGAGCCGCTCGCCGACCTCGCCGCGCTGAAGGAGCGAGTGCCGACCGAGAGCCCGGTCGGCTACCGCGGCTGCGATCGGGCGTATCATTACTTCTGTGTGCCTGCCGGAAATGGCTATCGCCTCCCGCGACGGGCTTGGGCGGTGACGACAATGCCGGTCACCCTGGGATTCTGCATCCCCCTCGTGTTTGCCGGAGAGCGGCTGGTGATTCCGTCTCGGGAGTGGTCGAGCCGCCTGGATCTTCCCTCGCTGCAATGGATCTTGGACCCCTGAACTGGCCCCGACGCCTTCCCGGCCTCAGACCCCTCCCCAGCCTCAAACCCCTCGTTTGGTCCACTCGCCTCCATGGGCCCAGGTTCCGCAAGGGGTGGCTGCTGCCCCTCCTCGCCCTCTCCGCCCTGCTGGCTTGGCGAGCGTCTCGGGTCGAAGGCTTGCTCCGTCCGATCCGCGTGGCCGGTCCATCAATGAGTCCCACGCTGTGGGGTCCGCACCGCTTGGCGAACTGCGAAGCGTGCGGGTGGGAGTATCGCATCCACTGGCCAGCCAGCGGAACGCTCCGGTGCTTCAAATGCGGACGGCTCGGCCTCGGCGTTTCCGAAACCACTCAAGCCGGCGATCGCGTGTGGATCGACCGTGGAGCGTATCTCCTCTCCCCACCCCGCCGGGGAGATTTGGTCGCTATCGAGATGCCGTCCGGCGGACTGCAAGTCAAACGCGTAGTGGGACTCCCGGGCGAGGTCGTGAAGATCTGCCCGGACGGAAAGGTGCTCGTCGACGACCAGCCACTGCGGCTCTCGCCGACCGAATCGTGGGAGCGATCGATCGTCGTCGATGACGACCACAACCCCGGCACCGAAGCGTCTCGCTGGCGTCTTTCCGCTGGCGAAGATTGGCTGACGTATCACCACCGCGATGTCTATAACCCCGCAGGCTCCTCCGACGCGGGACCGAGGATTCGTGATGACGATCCGGCCAACGCGAGCCTCAGTCGGCAGACGCACCCGGTTGAGGATCTGCAGTTGGCGGTGCACGTGGTCGCCGCCGCGCCCTGCACCCTGGAGGTCGCCTTCGCGACGAACGATTCTCCACGCGTCGCTGCGATCGAGCTGGAGCAGGGGGCGCAAACGGTGCGGCTGGCAAAACTCGGAGCGACGCTCTGGCTGCTGCCGCCCGAGGCCCCGTCGCGGCTACTTTCCGACCACGGTGCCGCGGCGCAAGCACCGCTGGCCGCCACCGAGCGACCGCCAGTCGACCTCGCCCGCCCCGTCGCCTTGCGGCTCCGGGGGGCGCGTCGGCCCCAACGACTTGGGCCCGAGCAACTTGGGCCCACGCGACTCTGGCTTGGGCGCTCGGTGCGGTTCGACCCGCCGCGAGCCTTTGCGGCGGTCTGGCGGCAAGGCGTTCGCGTGGCGGCTGGCCGCTACCTCGTCCTCGGCGACAACCCGCCTGCTTCACTCGACAGCCGCTCGGCTCCGGAGGGAGTGGCCGAGGAGCGGATCCTCGGCCGCGTCCACCGCTGGCCCGATTCGACTAGCGACTCAAGGGGGCGTAGAACGGCCCCACGTTGAAGGGAGTGGGAGCAACGGTTCGCCGCGAAGTGGCCGGCCCGGCCGCCCGGGCATGCTGGCGGCGAACCGCGTTTCCGTAGAAGTGCAGTGGACGATTCGGACGCTGTTCGATCGGCAGCGACTGCAAGTGCTCGCGATACTCGCCCCGCGCGATGATCACCGGAACCCAGCGGGGCTCCGCGGCAGCAGCCGACGTGGCGGGAAGCAGGGAACCGGCGGCGAGCAGCGCCAGTGCGGAGCAGGTACCGAAAGTGCGGCGGAGCAGGGTGCGGGTGCGAGAGATCTTCATGGGTTTCAAGGTGTGGTGTCCGAGGGGAACGATGAGAACTCTCTACGTCACCGCGAAGTAGAAGCAAGCCTCCCGCCCCAAAATGCGGAATCGGCCCTCAGCGACGAAGAGATTACAGCCGCCAGAGCCCTCTGCACAATCTGTTCCAAACTTCCCAAACTGCCTATCCCTCCAAATTCCGGTCCCGCTTCCCCGGAAGGTGGAATCCCGCTGCCCAATCAGCCGCCACGCGGTAGCCCTACCAATTGCGAATCCCTTGAGCCGTAGGCGCTAGGCTCTGTCAGAAAACCCGGCGATTTCACTCTTTTGAGCCGTAGGCGCTAGCCTCGGGCCTCGCAGCCCCGGGACTTCCGCTGCAGCACCCGCGGCTAGCGCCGTCGGCTCAGGGTTTTCTGATAGAGCCTCGCCTCGAGCCCAATGCGGTCTGCGTCACCGAGAAGCGTGACGCTGTAGCGGCGTCCAGTCGCAAGTTCGGACCTTTCGTCAGCGCAACGGAACCCGCGGCTAGCGCCGTCGGCTCAATAGTCATCGCCCCGCTAGAGGTTGCGGTAGATCCGGCGGACGAGCTCCGTGCCGTGCTCCCGCTCGAGGGCCCGCATCGTGAAGTGGGCGCGGGCGATGTCTTGGTAGTGATCGATGAAGAAGGTGTTGAGCAGCGCACCGCCCGCCGCTCCGATGATCGGCACGGCTTGAGCGGCGACCTTTTCGCTGACGACCACTCCAAAGCGTTTGGCGATCACCGCGATGAACCGGACCAGCGGCGGCGCAGTCGGCTCGGTCAATCCTTTGCGGGCGAGATGCTTGGCCGCATCCGAGACATGCTTGGCCAACCCGGCCCGAACCGCCAAGTAGCCGATCTCGGTCCCTTCATCTTCGCCGCTCCCCTCTTCGCTGGTTTTGCGTCCTCCTCCGAGAGCGAACACCTCCAGGCAGGCCAAACGGACTTCGAGCTCGCTCAGCTCCTCGCCGTGGCTGCGGGCGATATCGGCCACGCTCCGCAGGATCAGGACGGTCGACAGCGGCAGTTCGATCGCCAGGGCGGGGAGCCCAAACGCACCGCCCGCCGCTCCGCTGACTCCAGCCATCAACTTGTGCGACCACAGCCGGGGCCCCGCGTCGGTCTTGTCGCCCAGCGTCGAGACGGCAAGATCGAGCGCCTTGGTCAGGGCTTTCATCGTGGCCGCGTTGATCGACTCGCTGGCTGCCGTCGGAAGCATTTGCAGTCCCCGCTCCACCGGCATCCCCACCAGCTCGGTCAGCCGTGCCGCCAGCCCAGGATGCTCGAGCACCTCGTGGGCCTCCTTGATCGCTTCAAGGTGCTCGGGCGGAAGCGGAATGTCGGACAGGGACCCATCGTGGCGGGAGTCGTTCATGGGAAGTGGAAGTCAGACGGGATGGATGGAAAGCGAAGAGGGCTCGGCATACTAATGGTTGTACCGGTTGCGGCAAAACGAATCTGCACAATCGAGGCCAATCCGCCTGCCGCCCCCCTCCGGCGGCACCTTGGTTCCAACGGCTTCTGCCGAAGCGAAGCACCCCGATGCACTCCCCACACGACCCCAATCTTGACGACCCGAAGCTGGGCGACGCGAATCTTGATGAGAACGTCCTCCAGTCGCTTCGCAATGCACTCGTCCCTCCCGAAGCCGACGCGGCCGAGGCGAGCCGTCGCACCCGGGAGTTGGCCGATCGCCTGGCCGCTTCGCTGAGCCAGCTTCCAGCGCACGTGGAGTTCGCCGGGCGGCCGGCAACGGAACTCGAATGCGCCGCGATGCTCGAGTCGTTGCCGCTGTTCGAGCAGTTGGCCGAAGCGGCCGGCCTCCGCCAGCGGTATACGGGATTGGTCGCCCGCTGTCGGCTGCACTACACCGCCTATCGTGAATACCGCTCTCGCGACGATCGGCCGGAAACCTACGTGGAGTTCTTTGCCGAGCCGTAGCGCCCCCGCTGCGCACTGGCCGAGAACTTGACGATTCCAATCTTTTGAGCCGTAGGCGCTAGCCTCGGGCAAGGCAGCCCCGGGATATCCGCTGCAGCACCCGCGGCTAGCGCCGTCGGCTCACCGAACCCTAGGCATACGATTCGCTCCGCTAGGGGGGCAAGTAGATTGACTGCTTGATCTTCGCTTCCGGAGGTATCTGCAATGGTTTTTTCTTCCCTGAGCCGTGGTCCGCTTCTCACGTTCCTTCTGCTCGTCGGCTGTTTCTCGCCGGCGGTCGCTCAGAGCGTGGAGACTCTGCCCGACACCGATGCGCAGCAACTTTCTGATCCCGACGAGCCAGCGGCCGAGAGATTCGAGCTTGCCGCGACTCGGGAAGAGATCGTGCGGCGCACCAACGAGTTTCGTGAGCAACAGCAGCGGTCGCCCGTCGAAGTCGATCAGGACCTGCAGCAGGCGGCGAAGGATTTCGCCGAGTACATGGCCGAGACGATGAAGTATGGGCACCATGCCGACGGGCGGACTCCGGCCGAGCGGGCGGTCGCAGCGGGATACGAGTACTGCATCGTGCTCGAAAACATCGCCTACCGGCAGCAGACTCGTGGGTTGGCTTCGGTGGATCTGGCGAGCCACTTTTTCGAGGGCTGGCGGGAGTCTCCCGAACACCGCAAGAACATGCTCGACCCGGCCGTGACGCAGACCGGCGTCGGGTTGGCGGTCGGCGAGAAAGGGACGACGGTCTTTGCAGTGCAGATGTTTGGTCGTCCCGAGTCGGCGCGGATCCAGATCGACGTCACCAACGCGGCGGACGAGCCGGTCCAATTGGTGGTCCAAGGGGAGTCGAAAAGCCGCGAGTTTCAGCTTCCGCCGCGGGCGACGTTGACGCTCGAGCGGTGCCGGCCGACCCAAATCCAGATCGGCGGTGGCGAGCAACCCCGAGCTGAGCAGCAGGTGAGCGAGAGCTCCAAGTGGGTGGTCCGCTCCGAGGACGAGCAGTTCACGCTCCGCCGAAGCGACTGACAGCGAGTCGCAAACCGCTCGCGAAAGAATCGTTTAACGGCAAGCCGAAGGCGACTGTGTTTTAAAAAGCAGTCGCCTTCGGCTTGCCGTTAAACGAGCTGCGTTAAACCCGCGCCGCACCCGAAGGTTTCGCCGAGTCGCGGGAAAATCCGCAGCGGCTTGACTTTTTTCTAACGCGTGGTAGCACACGCAACGGGGCGTTAACATCCCTTAATGGTCAATTTTCGGCCATGCACGGCACTTTATGGAAGAGAGGATCTGACACCACCTGAACGAACCAGCGCGGTCGTTCACTTTTTGAAAATTGCGTGAATTCCGACTATGGAAAGGATGTACACAGCAGCAAAGGCGAACACGTCTGTGGTGTTTCGTTCACGCTGTGACGCATTTTCTATCTTTTCTTCTCACTTCTGGAGCAATGAGTATGCGGCGGCGCGGTGCTTTTACTTTGGTGGAACTGCTGGTGGTGATCGCAATCATCGGCGTTCTGGTCGGACTGTTACTTCCAGCGGTTCAGGCAGCTCGCGAGGCGGCGAGACGGATGTCTTGCAGCAACAATCTCAAGCAGATCGGCCTGGCGATGCACAATTATCACGATACGCACAATGTTTTCCCCACCGGGGCTGCCGGCTGCTGCTACGGCACTTGGCCGGTGCTGCTGATGCCCTACTTTGAGCAAGGGAATGTTGCCGATCTGTATGTCAGCTGGGGCGATACCTCCTCGACCGGCGTGCGGTACAGCGGCTCGCCGAACGTCGAAAACGTCACCGGCCGTCGCTACGACATGCTGACCTGTCCGAGCGACCAAGAGAACAGCCCGATTGGCGAGATCACCAGCCACAACTATGCGGTCAACTACGGCAACACGAGCAAAACGCAGGTCTCGAACCTGAACGGCGTGATCTTTGGCGGAGCTCCCTTCTCGGCCGATCCTTCCAAAGAGTTTGGTTTTCACAGCGTCACCGATGGTACTAGCAACACGCTGATGGTCGCCGAAGTCCGCCAAGGGCAGGGGAGCGATTTGCGGGGTTTCCTGTGGTGGGGTGACGCGTCGGGTTTTGAGTCCTATCTCGGTCCCAACAGCCCGCTGCCGGACCGGATCTACTCGTCCGGCTACTGCAAGCCGGTCAAGGGAATGCCCTGCGACGTCAGCTCGAGCACCAACCCGACAATGTTCGCCTCGCGGAGCCAGCATCCCGGCGGCGTCAACGTGGCGCTCTGCGACGGCTCGGTGCGTCTGTTCGGCGAGACGATCGACTTGGAGACCTGGCGCGGTCTGAGCACTTCGCGTGGTGGAGAAGTCCTCGAGTTGAATCAGTAATCCGCCATCCTCTATTCTCACTTGCACAGGTTTTCACGGAACATGCTTGACTGTTTGACGAGTCGTGGTTTGGTTGGCGGAATGGCGCTGGCTCTGGCAGCGATCCTCTCCACCGGTTGCGGCGGTGACACTTCGGGCCGGCTGCCGTTGGCGGGCCAGGTGACGCTCGATGGCCAGCCGTTGGATCGGGGGACGATCGAGTTCCATCCCGAAGCGGGAGCGGCGGGCATGACCGGCGGAGTGATCACCGACGGTCGCTTTGAGATTCCGGCCGAGCAGGGCGTGATGCCGGGCACTTACACCGTTCGGGTCTATTCGGCTGCGACCGACGGCACGACCGAAGCCGCTCCCGCCGCTCCGGGTCCCGAAGCGGCCCAGGAACAATTGGCCGCCGAGCGGATTCCGAGCCGCTACAACGTCGACTCCGAACTGGAGACCACGATCAGCGACGCCAACTCCGAGCAGCTCGAGTTCGCTCTGGAGTCGTAGTCGACAGCGATCCAAGTGAGGCTGGACTGCCACGCAGTTCAGCCCCCTATGGCCAAAGCTCGAGGCGGGAATCCCATCTCGGGCTTTTTTTGCGCCAGTACCTTTCGCGTATCTGCCGAGCCGTACGCGCTAATCGCTGTCAGAGAACCTCTCTTCCCGATCACCCTCCCCCCGGGAGGGTGAGGCGCCGACGTTCAACGGCTCAAGCGTTTGGCGCTCGCCGTCTACGAAAAACGCCCGCGGCGGGAATCCCGTCGCGGGCGTTTTTTTGTTCGGAGCAAAGGCTCGCGAAAAACCGGCGGCTGCTTACGACTTGGCCGGATCTTTGCCGTCGACCCAGGGGCCGGCCAGCTTCATGTAATCGGGCTCTTCGAGCGTGCTGCCGTGATCGCCAGCGGTCCAGCCGGGGATGTGGTTCGGCTTGCCGCGAGCTTCGGAGCGCTCTTCCCACTTCTTCGCCCAACCGGGATCAGTCGTGCTGATCTTGCCCGTTTCGGCGTCGAAGAAGAACACCACTCCTTCGCGGTAGCTGCGGGCGCCGAGGTTGACCACCGCCATCGCGGCGGCGCCGAGTTCCGGATCGTTGTTGCACAGATTCGGATCGCCCGCCTCGATCGCATCGATCCAGTTGGCGAAGTGGGCGTAGGTCGTATCGGCCACCCGCTCGGTCGCGATCCGCTCGGGTTCGACGTCGCGGAGACGCGTCACCTGGGGCCGCTCAGGGATGAAGTCAAAGCCGTCGAACTGCTCGCCGTTGCCAAAGGTGAAGGTCCCAAAGTGCCCCCGGATCAACTGATTGATCCGCGATTCTTGGTTGCACATCGTGGCCGTGACGAAACCTTGGACGCCTTCGTTGAAGTCGGCGGCCACGGTCGCCACGTCCGGCACATCGCGGCCGTCGTATTCCAGGTACAGGCCGCCGGCACCGACGACGCGAGCCGGGAAGCGAAGCCCGGTCGCTTTGAGCATCGACGTGGTGCGGTGGACGAACAGGTCGGTGTACATGCCCGAGCCGTAGGGCCAGAAGCGACGCCACTGCTTGTAGACTTCGCGGTCAAACGGCACCGACTCGGCCAGCCCTTCCTCGCTCCCCAACCACCGCTTCCAATCGATCGTCTTGGGCGTCATCGACGGCTCGAGGGCGTAGTACCGCCACTGGCCTTGGGCCGAGTTGCGGAAGTACTCGGTCTGATAACCGAGCACCTTGCCGAGCTTGCCTTCCTGGAGCAGGGCGCGGACCTGATTCCAGACCGGGAGGCTGGTCGACTGGACGCCGACCTGCATCACGCCCCCCGTCTTCTTCCAAACGTCGACGACTTCGAGCGCCTCGACGACCGATTTGGTCATCGGCTTTTCGCAGTACACGGCCAAACCCGCTTCGAGCGAGTCGATCGTCTGCTTGGCGTGCCAGTGGTCGGGGGTTCCGATCGCCACCGCGTCGAGGTTTTCCTTGGCGATCATGTCGCGGTAGTCGACGTACTTGGCGACCGGCGTGCCGGTCTCCTTCTCGATGTAATCGGCAACCTTGTCGCGCTGCACTTCATAGACTTCAGCGACGGCGACCAAATCGATCTTGCGGCCGTCCTTGCGGAGCTCGACCAGCTTCTTGACGTGGGCGCCGAAACCGCGACCCCCAGGGCCGATGAAGCCGATTCGAATCCGGCTGTTGCCGTCGGCGGCCGAGGCCGGAGCCGGGGCGGAGATGCTGCCCAAAGCAGCCGCACCGGCTGCCAGAGTCGAACTCGTCTTCAGAAAAGAGCGGCGATCGCTTTGCGCGGGCTTCTTCATAAAAATGGAACTCAGCAAGAGTAAGGGGGACGCAGTTATCCGTCCGTGCATTACCGTAAACTCACCATCTTACCAAACAGCTCCAATCGGCCAAACACGAGAATTGGCGATCCAATCCCACTGAAAGAGGGGCAGGGGGGGGCCACGGAAAGACACGGGCCACGGAAAGACAGGGGCCACGGAAAGACACGGAAGGGCACGGAAGCAAGGGCGGGGAGAGGCAGTGGGCAGAATTCTCTCGTGCTCGTGCTCGTGCTCAGCGGAGCGGTACTCGATCCCCGCGAGGGTGCTTTCCGGGGCTGAGCGGCTTCGAGTACGAGTACGAGTACCGCTTCGCTGAGTACGAGTACGAAAGAAAGAAAGTTTCTGACCGCCTCCCCCCCTTCCGTGCGCTTCCGTGTCTTTCCGTGGCCCGCCTCCCCGATGCCCGACCCCGAAAGACTAGTTTAGGATGGAGACCGCGATCGGTTCCCCGTCTCGGCCCCACCTGCGGTTGAATCCTGCCATGCAAAAAGTACTGATCATCATTGGCGACGCCAGCGAGACTCTCGACACGATGTATCCCTACTACCGGCTCGAGGAAGCCGGGTTTCTCCCGGTGGTCGCGGCCCCGGAGAAACGGCGGTACCAGATGGTGATGCACGAGGTCAAAGCGGGCTGGACGATCACCAAGGAGTGGGAGGGGTATACGATCGAAGCGGCGACCGCTTTCAAAGACGTCGACCCGGAGGATTACGCCGGGATCTTGTTCTCGGGCGGGCGAGCCCCGGAGTACATCCGCTACGACGAGGATTTGGTGCGGATCACCCGGCACTTCTTCGAGGCGGGCAAGCCGATCGCCAGCGTCTGCCACGGGGTTGAGATTCCCGCCTATGCCGACTGCGTCCGCGGGCGGCGGATGGCGACGGTCCCTAAATGTCGCTTCGATTTGGAAGTCTGTGGAGGGATTTTCGTCGACGAACCGTGCGTGATCGACGGCAACTTATTCAGCGGCCGCACCTTCCACGACAACGGCCACTACGTCGGGCCCTGGATCGAGATGCTCATCGAGCGGCGGACGGCGGCCAGCGAACCGCAAGCGGTGGCCGCGAGCCGGTAGCCGGCTAACCTATGCCGTCGGCTTGAGCGGAAGTATCGTAGGAGCGATGCCCGCTCTTCCGGGCAGCCCCTATTTTTCAGCACACTCGACCCCATCGCTATTTCCCAGAAGTCTCTCTTCTTCTGCGGATGAGGTCGCAGGTTACGGAGCAGAACCGGATCCATGATTTGCGTCAGCGTCGGGCGTACCCGGCACAAGTACACGATCGCCGAACATCGATATCTGGCCGAACAGGGAGTCCAGTTGGTCGAGCTGCGGCTGGACTTCATCGGTCGCAGCGTCAACCTCAGCCGCCTGCTCGACGAGCGTCCCTGCCCGGTCGTCGTCACCTGCCGCCGCCGCGAGGACGGAGGCCGCTGGCAGCGCTCTGAAGAAGAGCGGTTGATGCTCCTCCGCGGGGCGATCGCGATGGGGGTGGAGTACGTCGACTTGGAGGGGGACATCGCTGCTTCGATTCCCCGCTACGGCCAAACCAAGCGGATCGTCAGCCACCACGATTTCGTCCAGACGCCCGACAACCTCGAGGAGCTGCACCAGCACTTGGCAGCCCAGGAAGCGGACATCGTCAAGATCGCCACGATGGCCAACACGGTCGACGACGTGCTGCGGATGATGGAGCTGGCTCGCAACGCGAAGCTCCCCACGATCGCGATCTGCATGGGGGACATCGGCACGCCGACGCGGATCCTCGCCGGGCGGCTGGGGGCCCCGTTCACCTACGCGACCTACAGCGCCGATCGCCGCTTGGCTCCGGGACAGCTGAATTGGCGGGAGATGAAGGAGACGTATCGCTACGATTCGATCACGCCCGAGACGCAGTTGTTCGGCGTCGTCGCCGATCCGGTCGCCCACAGCCACAGCCCGGTGATCCACAACGCGGCGCTGGCCCATCAGGAGATCGACGCCCGCTACCTGCCGTTCCGCGTGCCGGCGGAGGATCTGGAGACGTTCATCGAGGCCTGTCCGCAGCTGGGGGTCCGTGGGCTGAGCGTCACGATCCCGCATAAGGAGGCGGCGCTCGATCTGATGACCCGGGCCGAAGCGGCGGCCACCGGCATCGGGGCGATCAACACGATCGTGTTCGATGGCGAGGAGCGGCTGGGCTACAACACCGACTATCGCGCGGCGATGGAATGTTTGCTCGAGGCGATGCGAGCCGCCGAGGGAGACGAGCAGCCGCTGACCGGAAAGTCGGCGCTCGTCCTCGGTGCTGGCGGAGCAGCCCGCGCGGTCGCCTGGGGACTGCGTCAAAAGGGTGCCAAGGTGCTCGTCACCAGCCGCACCGCCGAGCGCGCCCGGCAGTTGGCCAGCGACATCGATGGTACGGCGATTCCCTGGGAGGATCGCCATGGACCACGCGTCGATCTGCTGGTCAACGCGACGCCCGTGGGGATGCACCCGGATCTCGACAGCACCCCGTTCCGCGGCGATCTGCTGAACCCCGACTGCGTCGTCTTCGAGACGATCTACAACCCCGAACGCACGCTCTTGATCAAAGACGCCCGGGCCGCCGGCTGCCAAACGATCACCGGCGTCGAGATGTTCGTCCGCCAAGCCGCTTACCAGTACCGCTTGTTTACCGACCGCCAACCGCCCATCGAATTGATGCGCGAAGTCCTCAAAACGGCCACCAATCCCGTCCGACTCGGCGGTCAAATTAGCCACGCGGAACCGGGCCCGGCGGAATTTGGCCACTCGGGGGCAAGCGAATGAGCTCAGCGGAGATCAGCTTTCGCACGGCCACCGCCGACGATGTGCCCCGACTGCTGGAGATGCTCGAGCCCTTCGTGCGAGCTCGCAAGTTGCTCCGCCGCACCCCGGAAGAAGTCGCCGTGCTGACCCGCCACGGATTCATCGCCGAGGACGAAGGAGAGATCGTCGGCTTCTCCGCGATCGAAATCTACAGTCGCAAGCTGGCCGAGATCCAGTCGCTGGCGGTCGCCGATGGGTACCAGAATCGCGGCATCGGGCGAAAGCTGGTCATGCGGTGCCTCGACCGAGCCCGCGAGCTGGACGTGATGGAAGTCCTGGCGATCAGCGCCAGCGACGACTTCCTGCGGAGCTGCGGGTTCGATTACTCGCTCCCCGATCAGAAGCGCGCGTTATTCTGTCAGCTAAGACAGCGCTCGGACTGAGGACCACGCTGGCCCACTTCGTGAGGGATAGACCCCGATGCAATTGACGGTCGGTCGCCTCGTTTGGCGGAGCGTCTGGTTTCACCGCTGGGTGACGCTGGCGGTCGTCCTCGGCGTGGCTGCGGCTACCGCCGTGGTCAGCGGCGCACTGCTGGTGGGTGATTCGATGCGGGGGAGCCTCCGCGGGCTGACCCTCGAGCGACTCGGCGAGATCGATGCCGCGGTCCTGCCGGGCGGCTTTTTTGATCCCCAGCGGCTCACCGCCGAGCTGCCCGCCTCCGTCGACACCGCGGGCATCATCCTCTTCGGCCGCGCGGCCGTCGAAGCTCCGCGAACAGCTCCCGACGAGACGGGCCCCGAGACCGATTCGCTCCGCCGCGCCGGAAACGTCCAAGCGATCGCCTGCGGGCCGGAGTTCTGGGAATTCGGCACCGCGGGTGTCCGCCCCGATCCGCTGCCGAGCGGCGAGGCGGTCGCACTCAATGCCGCGGCGGCCGAGGAACTGGGAGTGGGAGTCGGTGACTTGGTGACCGTCCGGCTGCCGGCCGAGCAAGCCGTTCCGGCCGACAGCCCGCTCGGTCGACGCGAGAGCGAGAGCGAAGGACTGCCGCGGCTCGAAGTCGTCGCGATCGTCCCCGATGAAGGGCTCGGACGGTTCAGTCTGCAGCCCAGTCAGAGCAAGCCGCTGACCGTCTTCCTGCCGCTCGAGCTGGTCCAAGACGCGCTCGATCGCCCCGGCGCGGCCAACGTGCTGCTGATCGATAGCGGAGCGGACGAAGACCCGGCTGCCGTCGAAATGGTCAGCGAGCAACTCCGCCCGGCGCTGGCCGACTATGGGCTGCGGGTCCAACGGATCCGGCAAACCTTTGGCGGCGATCCTCTCCAAGAAGGCCCTCCCCAAGAGATCTTCGACTACTACAGCCTGACCAGCGATCGCTTGCTCCTTTCGGACACCGTCGTCGATGCGGTCCGCCAATCGCTCGGAGCCGACAACGCCACTCCCGTGCTGACCTACCTGGCCAACGCGATCGAGCCGCTCGACGCAGCGGACGACACACCGCTCGACGCACCGGGCGGGGAAGCTGCCGCCGCCTCGATTCCCTATTCGACGATCACGGCGATCGATTCGAGCGAGTCGCTGCCGCTCGATTTCACGCTCCCCGGCAGCAGCACCGCGTCGAGCGCGGGAGATGCGAGCGGGGAGAGCGCGAGCGGGGAGCCGGTGCCGCTAGTCCTCAACTCGTGGGCTGCCGAGCGTCTTGGGGTCGAGCCCGGGGACCGGCTGCGGATCGCCTACTTTGAGCCCGAGACCGAGGGGGGCCGCGAGCGCGAGCGGACCTTCGCCGCGGTGCTGACTTCGATCGTCCCGATCACCGAACCGGCGACCCCGTATCGGCGGCGGCGGCCAGCCGAATTCGACAACCCGCCGACGCGGTACAACGATCCCGATCTGACTCCCACCGTACCCGGCGTCACCGATCAGGATTCGATCAGCGATTGGGATCTGCCGTTTCGCCTCGAGCGGGAGATCTCGCGGGCCGACGACGATTACTGGAACCAGTACCGACTGACGCCCAAGGCTTTCCTGCCGCTGGCTGTCGGTCGCAAGTACTTTGGCAGCCGGTTCGGCCAGACGACCAGTCTCCGGATCGATCGCTCGGTGGCCGCGAGCGTCGAAGAGCTCGAGCAGCGGATCGCCGAAGCGCTACGAAGCCGGCAAGCGGAACTCGGCTTCGCAGCGATACCGATCAAAGCCCAGCAGCTGGCCGCCTCGCGCGGGACGACGCCGTTCGACGCGTTGTTCCTCTCGCTCAGCCTGTTCGTGATCGTCGCCGCGCTGATGCTCGTCGCGCTCCTGTTTCGCTTGGGGATGGAACAGAGGGCGAGCGAGTATGGAGCGTTGCTGGCCGTCGGGATGCCATCGCGGCGAGTGGCGCGGACGGCGCTCGGCGAAGGAATTTTGATCGCCGTCCCGGGAGCGATCCTGGGAGTGGCGGCCGGAATTGGCTACGCGATGCTGGTCCTGTGGTCGCTCCGCTCCTGGTTCGTCGGCGCGGTGACCGTGCCGTTCCTAAATTTTCACTGGTCGACGCTCAGCCTCGTCGGCGGATTTGCCGCCGGGGTGCTGATGACGATCCTCACCATCCTGCTGACCACTCGCCGGCTGCGGGGGGCTCAAGTCCGGCCGATGCTGATGGGCCGGCTGCCCGAAGGCCGCCGGCGGGGAGCCTCGGGCCGCGTGCTGAACTGGTCCGCCCCCCTCTGTTTTCTCGCCGCCCTTGGGCTCGGCATCGCGGCGACTCAGCTCGGAGGCCCGGCCCGCGGCGGGGCGTTCGTCGGCGGCGGGATGCTGCTGCTCTGCGGCGTGCTGGCCACCGTCTACTCACGATTGAGCCACTGGCAGGTCGGCTCGCGTCGCCGCGAAGTCGGCAGCAATTACACCCTCGGCACGCTGGCTTGGCGAAGCATCGGACGCAATCCGCTCCGCAGCACGCTGAGCATCGGCTTGATGGCGGTGGCTTGCTTTCTGATCGTCTCGATGAGCGTCTTTCAGATGCGACCGACCGCCGCGGGAGTCGGCGGCTTCGATCTGCTCGGCCAAACCGCCGTGCCCCTCTACCGCGATCTCGGCGATCCGGCGGTCCGCGGCGACCTGCTCGGCCGCGACGGCGAAGCGGCGGCCTCGGCGAAAATCTTCGGCCTCCGCTGGCGCCCCGGCCAGGACGCCAGCTGTAACAACTTGTACCAGGCCAGCCAGCCACAAGTCCTCGGCGTTCCCCCCGCGCTCGACCAGTGGTACGCGGGTGCCGCGGCTCCCGTCCCGTTCGAGTGGGCGGCCGCTGGGGGGCAGCCGGGTGCCGCGGCTGCGACCCCCTGGGCGCTGCTCGAGCAGCCGGCCCGCGGAACGGTGGATGATCCGGTGCCGGTGATCCTCGACCAGAACACGGCGCTCTGGAGCCTGCAGATGCGCGGCGGCGTGGGTGAAGTCCGAGGATTTGTCTTTGACGATGGTCGGGAGCGTTACTTCCGCGTCGTCGCCTTGCTCAGCAACTCAGTCCTGCAGGGGAGTCTGCTGGTCGGTGAAGCAAACTTCGAGCGGCTGTTCCCCGAGATCAACGGCTACTCGTTCTTCCTGATCCGAGCGGGCGAAGAAGCGGATCCGGCGCGATTGACCGAGATCCTCGAGAATCGACTCGGCGACGTGGGAATGGACGTCGTCTCGAGCCGCGCGGTGCTGGCCCGCTTACTCGAGGTCCAAAACACCTATTTGCGCACGTTCCAAAGTCTCGGTGCACTGGGCTTGTTGCTGGGGACGTTTGGGTTGGCGGTCGTCCAGCTACGAAACGTGCTGGAACGCAAGAGCGAGCTGTCGCTGTTGCGCGCTGTCGGGTTCTCCCGCGGGCGTCTGGCCTCGAGCGTGATGACCGAGAACGCCGTGCTGCTAGTGGTGGGCATCGGCTGTGGCGTCGGCGCGGCGCTGGCGACGGTGATTCCCTATTTTGTCGCCGGAGGGGAGTGGCCCGCGGTCGTCGAGCCGCTGTGGATGTTGGCGATCGTGCTCGTCGTCGGACTTCTCGCCAGCCTCCTCTCGGTCCGCCGAGTCCTCCGCATGCCCCTGCTGGCCAACCTGTAGGGCCGCCGTTGTCCGTCTCCACGAGACCACCGGCTATCCATCAGCCGCCACGCGCTAGCGTCCGGTTCTCATGGCATTTTCGAGAACCGGGGGCTAGCGCCCGGCGGCTGATAACAAGAATCCGCGAAAGTAGATTGTATTGGGCGCTAGCCCTCGGTTCTCCTGACTCTAAGGGAATCTAAGTGCGCGAGCTTGTGCCCACGGATCGCACGAATATTTGGTTTTCGGGCTCCCCTTTTATCCGCGTTCTCCGTGCTATCTGCGGTCCCTCACCTTTCCGTGCTTTTTCGTGTCCTTCCGTGGCCACCATTCGTCATCTCTTCCCCCCGAAATGCACCTCGCAGGCGTCCCCGTCGCAGTTGGGTTTGTTCCAGCGGTACCGCTGCCGCGCCACCTGCGCGTACAGCCACCTCCAGAGATGCGCCGAGAACGGCACGTGCAGGATCGGCACTAGCGGCCACAGGACCTTCAATCGCCGCGACAAGTAGCGAACCGCGTCGGCTCCTCCGTGGCGGCCCCCAAAACGATCGACGACATACATCTGCTGCATCAGCATCTCGAACGTCAGCTCGGGATAGCGTTGGCGAACCCGCGGGTCGTGGAGCGAAATGAACGTCAGCCGTGGCGGCCCGCCGAACCGCCGGCCTAGCCGATCGAAACCCGCCAGCCGCTCGACTTGAGCCCGACAGAACTGGCACTGCCCGTCATAGATCACCACGTCCGCATCGGGGTGGCTGTCGAGCTCCGGAAGCGAATCGGCGTCGGAACCGCGATCGGTGGCAAGCATCCGGCAAAGTCCATGCAATCGTCAGAAAAACGGCGAGCTGGTACGAAACAGTTATCAGCCGCCACGCGTTTCACCCTTACCCTCCCCCCGGGAGGGTCGGGCTCTCAGGCCCGGGGAGGGACTGCTGAATCCTTCCTCGTTCACGAATCGATGCCGTGCCTCGCCCTCCCCGCTCGTTCCTCGCGACCCTCCCGGGGGGAGGGTGTCGCGCGGGTTTTCTAATAAGGCCTGATCCGGATTATTCATCGACCGGTGACCTGCCCGGTATACTTTAAGAACCGGGCCAAAACCAACCTAGATCCTCTTTTGCCGAGCGGGAACCGTCGATGGACACGATTCGCCATAAGATCGCCGCCGCTCGCCGCCGGTTGCTCCTGCAGCGTTTTGGCCGGGTCGCCTCGTGGACGTTCTTTGTGCTCTTGGCACTCGCCGCCATCGGGGCCGCGGTCCCCAAGGTCTGGCCGCTCGCGGTGCCGAGCGAGACGTGGTGGTGGATGTGGACCGCCGGAGGAAGCGCCGCAGCGGTCCTTATCGCCGCTGGAATCACTTTCTTCACTCGGCCCACGCTGGCCCAAACCGCGCTCGAGATCGACCGACGCTTTGGGCTCAAGGAACGCCTCAGCAGCAGTCTCGCGCTCGACGACGAGGCGCGGGAAACTGAGATGGGTCAGGCGCTGGTGGGGGACGCGGAGCAGCGGGCGAGTCAGCTGGAGATCGGCGAGCACTTTGCCATCGTCCCGCACCGCCGCGGCCTGCTCCCGCTCGTGCCGCTGGTGTTTCTTGGGGTCCTGATCTTCGTTCCCGATGCGACGCGGAAAAATGTAGCCGATGCTGGCGTCGACGCGGCGGCCAAGGCGGAAGCCGAACAGATCAAGAAGGCGGCTGAGACGCTGAAAAAACGGCTCGAGCAGCACCGTCGCCAAGCCGCCGCCGAAGGGCTCAAGGACGCCGAGGAAACGTTCAAAAAGCTCGAGCAGCAGGCGGGGAAGATCGCTGATCACAAGGCCCCGGACAAAAAGGAAACGCTGATCGCGCTGAACGACCTCAAAAAGCAGCTCCAAGAGCGCCGCGACGCCCTCGGCTCTCCCGAACAGATGCGAAAATCGCTCGCGCCGATGAAAAACCTCGAACAGGGTCCCGCCGATCGGGCAGCCCGAGCGCTCGCCGAGGGGGACTTTGCCGAAGCCAAACAGCAGATCGAGGCGCTCGCTCAAAAACTCCGCGATGGCTCGCTTTCCAAAGAAGCCAAACAGCAGTTGGCCGAGCAGATCGAGCAGCTGGAGAAGAAAATTCAGCAAGCGGCCGCCGAGCACCAGCAGGCCAAGCAGCAACTCGAGGAGCAAATCGAGCAAGCGCGACGCGAGGGGCGGACGGCGGATGCCGCCAAAATGCAGCAGAAGTTGAATGAACTGCAGCAGATGGATCCGACCATGCAGCAGCTTCAGCAGATGGCCGAAGGGATGCAAGCCGCCCAGCAGGCTCTCGAAAATGGCAACGAGCAGGAAGCCTCCGAAGCGCTCGAGCAGATCGCCGACGAGCTCGGCCAGATGCAGGCCGAGATGGACGAGCTGGAGGATCTGCAGGACGCGATGGACCAGCTCTCGCAGACCAAGGAGCAGATGGCCTGCAAGCAGTGCAGCGGCGCGGGCTGCGCCGAGTGCCAAGGGGCGGGCAGCCAATCCAAACTCGGCCAGCGTTCCGGCCGCGGCGGTCTGAAACCCGGAAATCAGCCCGGCCGCGGGCCCGCCAATCAGGACGACAGCCAAGCCGATACAAACTCCTACGAGTCGCAAGTCCGCGGCGAGCCCAAGAGCGGCCGAGCGATCATCGCTGGGCCGGCCGGTGGAGCCAATCGCAAGGGACAGACGCGGGAAGATGTCCAAACCGCCGTCGTCGAAGCGCTGTCCGAAGAGAGCGATCCGCTCACCAACGAGCCGCTGCCCCGAGACGAGCGGGAGCACGCTCAGCAATACTTCGACCGCCTCCGCGACGCGGGGTTGTAGCGAGGAGGGGGGCATCTCGAGAGCCGAGATAACGGATCGGTCACCGGTCTAACCCTCCCCCCGGGAGGTTCGGGCTGGGATGGTGAAAAGCCCGGAGGAAAAGGTCGCCAAAAGTAGAAACGGCGACTCAAAACATCACCCTCCCGCATGCGGGAGGGTCGGGCTCTTAGGCCCGGGGAGGGCAATGGGTTTCGACACGAACTCTCGACTGAGCCGTTAGAAAAGAAGCCAATTCGTTGAGGAAAAAGGGTCACACGCACTCATCGCGCGAGCGTCTACCGGCCCCTCCCCGCTCGTTCCTCGCGACCCTCCCGGGGGGAGGGTGACTGCTAGGGCCGACCGGTACGATCTCTCAGCAACTTCTCCACCGCTCCGAGCAGCACCGCTTCGACGGCTGGGCTGACCCGCGTCGCTCGATCGCTGGTTTCGTAGCCTCCCTCATCGTAGGCGACCGCGGTCCCGATGTAGCCGGGGCCGTAATCACCATAAGCGGCCATGGCGACGAACAGCTCGGGCCGCATCTGCTGGGCGGCCAGCTGGTATTCGACGAACAGCTCGCCCGGCATGTGCAGCACCCGCGCGGTGCCCAGCCGCAGGCAACCGATCTCGATCTTCTCGCCAGCTTGAACGCGGCGGAGCCACGCCAGGTGCTTGGCCGCAGTCAGCAGACTCAGCTCTGGATTGTCTTTCGCCTGGCCCGAGAGCCGAGCGACCAGGACCGACTCGTCCACGTGCTCGCCAACCGGGAGCTCGACGCTGACCGATTCCCAGCCGACGTCCGTGGGGCGGAGCGGCGAACGCTCGGTCGCCTCCCAAGCAGCTTGCATCGCACGGGCGACGCGGTCGGTCAAGATCTCGCGATACTCGACCGATCCATCGTTCCACTTGCCCGCTCCGATGTTGCCGCCGGCGCCGTTGAAGTGAATGTGCGGGACGCCGCTCTCGGACTGGCGGCGGTCGCGCGCGTAACCCGGAAAGTCGGGATTCGCTTTACCGGTCCGGTAGTAGCTCTGGGGGTGCGTCGCGAAGTAACTCAGCGCGGCGACCGCTTCGTCCCCGTTCCAAAAGCTGATCATCCGCAGCTTGGGATCGACGGTTCCCGCGGGTGCTGCCCGCAGCCGGGGGTCGCGAGTCGCGGTGTAGCGGGTGGCGGCGACCTTGCCGTCTTCTCCCAGGATCCGCCGGTTCGAAGCGACTTGCTCGACTTCGGCGACCCCCAGCCCCAGCCCGTCGACCGGTACCGCCCGCTCAACGGCCGAACGGGCCGCCTCAGCAGCCCGCTCAAACGCCTGACGCGCGCCTCGGACATCGTACAGCTGCTCCTGCCCGTAGTGGTCGAGCAGGGCGGCGGCGGTAAAGTCGCAGCGAGGCGCATCGTGCTGATGCAACGCATGCACCGAGACCCGCTCAGGTGTCGTCCCGGTGGCTTCGGCCAGCCGCTGCCGCAGCTCGTCATGGGCTTCGTTCGCCACGCCGATCCAATCGATCGCGCAAAGCACGATCGGCTCTCCGGAGCCGAGAATCACCACGCCGCGACAGCTCAGCGGATCGGTGACTTCGATGCACCGGTCGTAAGCCATCATCGAGCCGATCTCGGGAGACGCATCGGAGTGGAACACGCCGACGCGAAGACCCTCCGCCGCGGCTGGCGAGAGCGACAGGCAGAGCCCCGCCCAAACCATCCCCACAGCCAACCCACAGCATCGCACGATCCGCATCACGTTTCCCTCGATACGTCGCAAGGTACGTCAGGCTTTCCAGCCTGACCGGTCCGCTACCGCCATCGTTTAACGGCAAGCCCGCTCGTTCTTCATCCCATCAGCCGCCGGGCGCTAGCCCCCGGTTCCTTCGAATGCGGCAGGAACCGAACGCTAGCGCGTGGCGGCTGATAAGTGCCAAGCGAGAAACCAACAACATTCCACTCTCGCCGTCCGCTCAGGACTGGCTTGCTCGGAGGAATGCCAGCAAGTCGCGGAGGACTTCCGGCGGAATCTCCTTGTGCAACCCTTCGGGCATCAGCGAGCGGCCGGTGGCTCGCAGCTGCTCGATGTCGCCGCGGGGAACGGTCGTCCGCACACCTTGCGAATCGACGATCGAAACGCTGGCGTCGGTCTCCGATTCGACGACCCCCGAGAGGATCTGGCCGCTGGCCGTCTCGAGCACCACGGTCTGGAAGCGGAGGTCGACTTCGCGGTTCGGATCGAGAATCGCGATCAGGAGCTGCTCGTTCGACTTTTCGAGCACACTCCGCAGATCGGGCCCGACCGCTTGGCCTTCGCCACCGGCACGGTGACAGGCCGCACAGATCCGCTTGAAGGTCTCCCGTCCAGCGGTCGCATCGCCGGGGGTGTTCGCCACGGCGGTGTACTTCTGCAGGATCTCCGGGGGGACCGATTCGGTCATCACGACCGCCCCTTCGGCCAACCGCTTTTGCAGTTCCGCGTCGCCGCGATCGTTCAGCAGCGTCTGCACGTCAGCCGGAACCGCCCGCGGTTCGAGCGAGCCATCGATCACGGCCGCGGCAACCAGGTTCAGTCCTTGCCGCTGCCCCTTGAGCACGCCCCAGGCCGCTTCCCGGACTCCCGGAGTCAACTCCCCGAGGCTGTCGAGCACGAGCTCGAGCGAAGCGGCGTCGTTGCCCACCAGCCGCTGCATCGCCAGCTTCTGGACGCCGATCGGCTGCGACGGATGGAGCAGCTCGACCAGCAGCTCGCGGGTCTCCTCCGCCGGCAGGCTCCACTGCAACAGCGCCAACCGGTTCTCGAGCGACAGGGATGCTCGATCCTTGCTGTCGCTCGGCTCGAGGGCCGTGGGATCGAGCGCCGTGCTGATCCATTCGGCCAAGGGGCGACCACGCTTGCTGGCGGACAGCCCTCGCAGCTCGGCGGCGATCGCTCCCATCAACTGGTTTCGCTCCGCCGATTCGGCTTCGGTCGCTTCGAGCCGGCGAACCAGGCTCTCGATCCCATCCTCGTCGGTGTGCAGCAATTGGCAGACGGTCGCCCGCAGCCAAGCGGCGCGATCGGCCGCCGGAATCGCCTCGGCCGGCTTAGCCAGCCGATCAAGAAACGCGTCCGCGGCCGAGCCGAGCGAACCTTCGACGGCCCAGCGGATCCAAGCGTCGCTGGGGTTCTGCCGAGCGACCTCCCAGAGCAGGGCGGCTCGCGTCGCTTCGTCCTCGACCAGCGTGTCGGCGTGCAGGGCGAGCTGGAAGCGAACGTGGATCGAATCGTCGCTTCCGGCTGCGGCGATCTGCTCGACCTCGAGCGGCAGCTCCGCGCCGCCGCCGGCAAACCGCACCGCCCAGCTGCGAACCCGCGGGTAGGTGTCGTTCCAAGCCGCTTTGACGGTGGCCCCATCGAGCCCACCGGGAAGCCCCGCGAGGGTCTGCATCGCCTGCAACCGCCCGGCGGCCGTCTTCCCTTCACGAACCAGCGCCCGCAGCTGCGGGATGACTTCCTGGGGCTGCCGCTCGTAGAGCAAGCGGGCAGCGGTTCGGCGGTGCCAGGCGTTGGGATGGTCGAGGACCGGAACGAGTTCGGCCGAAGTGAACGTCTCGAGCGGCTCGACTTCGCGGCGCAAGGGACGGTCGGTCTTGACCAGTCGCCAGATGCGGCCGCGGTCGTTGCCGCTGTTCAGATCGAGGTGCTGTTTGATTTGCGGCGGCAGGCTCGCCGGGTGCTCGATGACTTCGCGGTACATGTCGGCGATGTACACCGCACCGTCCGGTCCGTTACCGAGCTGGACCGGGCGGAACCAAATGTCCGAGGACCGCAGCAGCTCGGTCTCTTTGTCGATCCGCGTGCCTTCCCACCACACGCCGTCGGGGGTCAGCCGCTTGCGGTGGACCAGGTTGCTGCCGACGTCGCAAACCAGAGCCAGGTCGGTTTCCTCGTCAAACCACTGATCCCCATCGTAGACGTACACGCCGGTCGCACCGGTGAAGTAGCCAGCCGCTCGACCGCCTCCTTCGACCACGCCCGGAACCGCTCCGGAAACCCGCAGCTCGGTCCGCAGCACCCGCCACGGTTCGACCGGCGAGGCGCGATAGACGTCGGCTTGCGGGCCATCGACCGCGATGCTGCGACGCATCGGCGGAGTCGCCGAGAGGACCCCTTCGGAGCCGGCGACCATCAACACCTGCTGCAGGTGATCGCTGTTGCTGCAGACGAATTTGTCACCCCAAGCGTTGAACACCATCCCGTGCTGGCCACCGCCGGGAACCGCTTCGAATTCGCGGCTGAGCGGTTCGATCGCGAAATCGCGGCGGCCGAGCGGGAGGGCGTTGGCGGAATCGGCCGCTTGGACATCCGCGCCGCTGCTGCTGGTCGCCCCGTGGATCCGGTTATCGGGTCCCCAGCGAAGGCTGTTGACCAATCCCTGCACGTTGCTGCGACGAAAACCCGTGAACCACAACTCGGGCTCGACCGGTTCGCCGTCCTTCGGTTCGCCGATGTAAAGGATGTCCGGAGCCGCGGCGACCAAGTAACCATCGCCCCAGCACGCCACGGCGGTGGGCCAGGAGAGGCCTTCGGCGAGCGTTTCCGCTTCGTCCATCTGGCCGTCGCCGTCGGTGTCGGTCAGCCGCCGCAAGCGTCCCATGTGATCGTTGGGCCGCTCGCTGTAGTCCCGCATCTCGACCACCACCAGCCGGCCGAGGGCGTCGAAGCAGAACGCCACCGGGTCGACCACCAACGGCTCAGCGGCCACCAACTCGACGCGGTAGCCGGGGGCAACGTCGAAAGTTTTCGCCGCCTCGGCGGGCTCGAGCGGCTCGATCCGAGGCAACCGCGGGTCGCCGGAGACGCCGTCGGCGGCTTGCATCGACACGGCAGCCTGCAGCGAAAGCGCCGCGGGGATCGCGAGGGCCACCCACAGTGCCCGCTTCAGAAAGTGGCCCCGCTGCGAACGGGAAACTTGCTTATTCTTCAAAACTCGCATAAATCCGATGACCAGTAAGACGGAAAAAAACAGCAGCCGCAAAGCCCGCCCAATCATAAACCACCTGGGGCAGTCTCGTCGACGATTCGAACGACCGCATCGGCGGACCCCCACGATAGAGTCAGCCCTGAACCACCATGGCCATAGTGGTGAATGATCCGTGGCTCGCGGGGGTCGGGCTCCAGCCGCACGGCCTTGCGAACCGGCCGCAGCCCAACCAGTTTTTGCAGCGGCTGCTGCCCGGCCAACCGGGGTTCGAACGCCACGCAGCGGGCCAGGATCTGCTCGAAGATCGCCTCGTCTCCGCGCAAGAGATCTCGCGCCGGGGGAGCCGGCTCGGTCAGAATCGCCGTCCCGCCACAGATCATGTCCTCCTCGCTCCCGGACCGCGGCACCATGTACAGCGGCGTGTCGTGGAACGGCCCGCGGTGCATCGTGATTAGCGGCTGGCCGGGAATCTGCGGCATCCGGAGCACGTACCCGGCCAGCAACCGCATGCTCTCCGGTCCCTCCCGCTCCTCGGCCACCGCGTGCTTGGCCTGCCAGCCGGTGCAGTTGATTACTAGGTCGAAGCCTTCGGAGTCGAGCAGCCCAGCGAGCGACTCGACCCAGCCCGCTCGCACTTCGCTTCCCGGCAGCTCCAAGAAGCGGCGGCGGAGGTAGGCGAGGTAGTCGGGCATCCGCGCGACCGGCGTCTCGAACTGAACCCGCTCGACAAACTCGATCGGCGTGCTCGTCCCCGGCAGGGTCATGCTTCGCGGTTCGCGAACCGGCCCGCGCGACCAGTCAATCCCGGGCAGATGACGCCACCAGTAGGCCTCATCGAGCTCCTCGTCGAGCTCCTTGGCTCCCGCCGCGTCGAGCCACTCCTCGGCCGGCGTCAGCTTCACTCCCGTTCCCGGCTCGTGGGCCAACTGCTGCAGCACCTTGAGCGTGTCGCTGGCCCAGCGGTGATCGTACTGGCCGATCCAGTACGGAGCCCAATACGCAGCGGCGGTCGCCGAAGTCGTCTCCAGCGGTTCTTGGCCGCTGATCAGCGTGACCCGATGCCCCCGCTCGGCCAGCCGAATGGCCGTCGAGTAACCAATCACGCCACCACCGACCACCGCAATTCGCTTCACGACGTTTGCTCCAGGGGAAAGTGCTCCGACCGCGACAACTGGATGCTCAAGTTAGCCGAGATCGCGAGAGAAAGCTGGCACCCTCTCCGACGCCAATCTCCAAATCGGCCGAGACTCCCGCTCCGGTCAACACCACGACATTCATTGAAAGGACATCAGTGTCGTTTGCGTTGATCGAGCCGTTCGCCAGCGGGGACTTGCACCGGGAGCACCAATCCTCCCGACTCGCCCAGCTCCTTGAACAACCGATCGCGGAGCTCGGCGATCTGGTCTTGATAAGCGGGCACGTTAATCAAATTGTGCCGCTCCAGAGGGTCGGTCTCGAGATCGTGAAAGCTGTCATGATCCCAGGTGCCGTGGTAATAGACGTACTTGTAACGATCGGTGCGGATCGCCAACACCGTGGGGGTCGCCGGAAAGTTCCATTCCCAGTGGTACTCATACAGGATGTGGTCGCGCCAATCCTCGACCGGGCCTCCTTGCCACAGCGGCTGCATCGAGCGACCGTCGAACTCGACGCGCGCGGGCGTCTCGACTCCACAAACGTCGAGGATCGTCGGAGCGATATCGACATTCTGCACCATCGATTCGACGACCGTCCCCGCTTCGATCCGGCCCGGAGCATAAGCCAGCATGGGCACGCGAATGGACGTCTCAAAGGCGTCCCGTTTGTCGTAGAAACCGTGCTCGCCCAGGTGGAACCCATTGTCGCCCATATAGACGACGATCGTCTCCTCGCTCAGACCGTTCTGATCGAGGTAATCGAGCACGCGGCCGACGTTCTCATCCATTCCATGGACCGTCTCGCAGTAGTTGTAATACAGCTCGTCAAAATCGGGGACTGGATCTTTATCAAAAGCCCCGGTCTCCATGTGATCGATACCATGGATGCTATATCGCCGGTCGAGCACCCACCGCGGCTGAGTCTGATAATTCCGCTCGGTGTTAGCCATCGTCTCGGGATAGTCGATCGGCTTGCCGTGGTACCGACCAGCATGGCGCGGGGCGGGCTGAAATGGATAATGCACCGCTTTGAAAGACAGATACAACAGAAACGGCTTGTCGTCGGGCCGTTCACCCTTGAGCCACTCGAGCGCCTGGTCGGTGAGCACATCGGTCGTGTAGCCCGAAAAATCCTTGTGCTGGCCGTTGATATTCAGTGTCGGATCGAAGTAGACGCCTTGCCCTGGAAAGCTGACCCAATGGTCGAAGCCCGGACGGGGCTCGTCGTTGTCGTGCCCCATGTGCCACTTGCCAACGAACGCCGTCGCGTAGTCGGCTTGCTGCAGCAATCGTGGGAAAAACGTCGTGCCCTCGGGGACCGGACGCTGGTTGTCGACCACGCGATGGTGGTGCATGTACTGGCCGGTCAGAATCGACGCGCGGCTCGGCGAGCATAGCGAAGTCGTTACGAACGCATTTTTGAAATGGGCCCCCTGAGCGGCCATCCGGTCGAGGTTGGGAGTCTCCAAGAACGCGGGGCTCGATTCGACGAACCCCATAAAATCGAAGCGGTGGTCATCGCTGAGGATGAACACCACGTTGGGCCTCTCGGCCCGGGCTTCTTCTGCCATCGCTCGCCGTTCCAAGGCCAAGCTCAGAACGGCAGGCAGCAGTAACCCAACAAAGCAAGCCAAGAGGCGCGTTCTCATCAGTCAAAGTCATCGATTCGCGGATCCGAAAGACCTGCTGAGCGATGGACTCGTCGGGCGAGGTTTATTCGCTCGTCAGAGCGAAATCGGCGACGTTCTCTCCCGAAGTAATATCCGTCGTCAGCTCCGTTCGCGAATTGTACTTGGCGGGAATATACATTTCACCCACCGGCACGCGTTCCCCCGGGTTCGACTCGTCAAACTTTCCCGGAATCGGTCGTGAAGCGGTGACTTCGACCGAGCTCGTTCCCACCGGAACTTCAGCCGAATACTTTCCATCGACGATCGGAGCGCTGAACGCACGCGAATCGGTCGTACCCCGGAACTGAATGCGACCTTCCTTCACCGGCTCGCCATCGAACGTCACCGTCCCCTCAACCGGCTCCAATCCATCGTCCGAGGACGAGCAACCGCAGAGCCCCACACACAACAGGGCCGCGGCAACCAAACTCCAAACTTGCGATCGCATGCACATCGACTTCAAAAGCAGGACAAAGAAACAAGATTCACGAAATCAGCCGCCACGCCCTAGCCCTCGGTTCTCGAAATTGCCGTGACAACCTCCCTCTCAGCATCACCCTCCCCCCGGGAGGGTCGGGCTCTCAGGCCCGGGGAGGGCCAGCTGAGTCTGTGCGCGCTCAGGGTTCAACGTCGCGCATCGCCCTCCCCGCTCGTTCCTCGCGACCCTCCCGGGGGAGGGTGTTGTTATGGGTTCTCTGACAGAGTCTCGGGCCTCGCAGCCCCAGAATTTTCGCTGCAGCACCCGCGGCTAGCGCCGTCGGCTCACGGTCTACTGAAGGAGCTTGGCGTCCGGTTTTCCTGACGTTCTTCACACTCACCCTCCCCCCGGGAGGGTCGGGCTCTCAGGCCCGGGGAGGGCCAGCTGCAGCTTTCTGCGGTCAGGGCTCGACGTCGCGCATCACCCTCCCCGCTCGTTCCTCGCGACCCTCCCGGGGGGAGGGTGTTGTTATGGGTTTTCTGACAGAGCCTCGGGCCTCGCAGCCCCAGAATTTTCGCTGCAGCACCCGCGGCTAGCGCCGTCGGCTCAGGGCTGCTCCTCGAGCGGCTCTCCGGCGGCGCCGCGCGGATCGCGGCTGCTCAACCGGTCGCCGAGCATCGCTGCCAAGTCGGGCAGATCGTAGACCCGCAGCGCTCCATGGACAGCGTTCGCGACTTGGTTCTGACCGAGCGGCGACTCGACCAGATGCGACCACGAAGCCAGCCCCCCTTCGAGCTCGACCGAAGCGAATAACTCTGGCTCGAGCGCCGCGGCGTGCAGCGCCGGGACGGTCAGTTCACCGGTAGCCATTAGGTCGACCTGCGAGCCGCCCTCGCTTTCCGCGAACCAGCGGACCGCGCGGAGGATATCCTCGGTCCGCATCCCGACATACGATTTGCCGAGCAGGTACGCCACGGTCGCATTGCCGCCGTTGCGGCCAAAGCGTTCGTGGTACCAGGGCCGCCCCTCGGGCAAGGTTTCGCCGACGCCGCGAATGTCGATCGCCAGAACCGTGTGCCCGGACTGCAACCGCTCTGCGACCACGCCGCCAGCCGCGAGCGCCGCGTCTTTACCTTCGGCGTGCAGCACACAGGTCAGCGGCCGCGCCTCCCCTTCGGAATCGCCCGCCGCAGCCTGCTTGGCGGGACGCACGAGCACCGCCGGCAGCCAGATGTCCTCATCCACTTGCAGCACCAGCGGCTGATGCGTCACGCCGTCAACGGTCCGCGGCTCCTTGAATTCCAACTTCGCCGCCGGCAGCTCGGCGAGCGGCCGGACTCCGGCGAGCCTGCGGATCTGAGCGAGGAGCTCGTCCCGAGAAGCGGTGCGATGGAGCTCTCGCCGCTGCTCGGCAAGCCGCTGATTCTCCTGCCGCACTTGATCAAACGCTGACACCTCCCCTTCGAGGTTCAACACTTGCCCCCCCGGGGCGACTTGAAACTCTTCGACCGACAGCACCTCCCAGTCGGAATCTTGGACCTCGACAACCTGACCGGTTAGATGCTGCAGCATGAATTTGACGCTCGCGTCACGGAGCAGCGGATGCCAGCCATGTCCGGCATCGACTTCGGCCAGCTGCATGTTGCCCGCGGCTCCGAGTCGGGTATAGAGCCGCTTGGCAAAACGAAAGCTGTTCCAAGTCCCTTGAATGTCAAAGAAGTCTTCGGTCGCGCAGGCGATCATCGTCGGCTTGGGAGCCCGCATCATCAGATAGTCGGCGTGATCCATTCCGAACCCGATCTGGCCGTGGATGTTTTGCTCCGAATCTTGCGGACCAATCGTTTCCAACAACCGCTGAAAGCTCGTGATGTAACAACTTGGTGCAGCCGCCTCGATCCGCTCATCGAGCGCCATCAAATAGGAGGTCTGCGTGCCACCACCACTGTTGCCCATACATCCAATTCGGTCGCCCCGAATATCTTCCCGCGACTGCAGGTAATCGATCGCCCGCATCCCATCCCAGATTTCCCAGCGAGCCGTGTTCCAGCCGACCAGCATCGCCGCGGTGCCGAGCAAAGAGTGTTCGGTCGTGGCGCTCGGGACCGCGGGTTTGCCATCTTCGCCGAGGATCTGTTTGCGCTCTCCTTGCCCGATGGGGTCAATGATGAAGCCGGCGATGCCATATTTCGCGGCCAGCGCCGTGCCGCGCTGATATCCCTCATACTGCTTTCCTTCGGCGCTATGACCACAGACAACGAGCACCGCGGGCCAGGGGGGCGGAAACCGTTCGGGATCCGGAAGGAAGAGGCCGCCCGTGACATGGAATCCGGGAAGGCTTTCAAACAATATTTTCTCGATCGTGAACCCGTCCCGTTCGATCCGGTCGACGACTTGGGGATTCAGCGGGCTCCGCTCGGGCAGCCCTCCGAGCTGTTCGACAAAGAACTCTCGCATCTTCGTCTGATAGGCTTCGATCTCGGCCGGTTCGGTCCGCGCCTCATAACGCTCTTTCCATGCCTCGGTTTGCTGGCGGACCTGACGCAAGAGTGAGTCCCGGACCATCGTTCCGGGCGTGGTTTCGGACGCCGCTTCTTCGGAAGGCGTCGTGGCCAGGGGAAGCGAATCGCTCAAGACCGACTGCGCTCGCACGTCGGCGACGCAGCTCAGGGAGATGCCGACAGCGAGGCAAAATATCAGCAGTGGACAGCGGGCCATCGGTTCACTCTCGTTCAACTAAAGGAGGTGCGGCAGGAAATTCTAGAGCTCGGTCAGAAAACCCTGAGCCGACGGCGCTAGCCGCGGGTGCTGCAGCGGAAATCCCAAGGCAGCGAGGCCCGAGGCTAGCGCCTACGGCTCAAGAATTTCGAAATCGCCCGGTTTTCTGACAGGGCTATGAACGTACTGGGGTCTCAAGGGTGCAGCGGCAACGAGGCCCAGTCAAGCAAGCGACTCGCAAGCGCGCCACATCTTTCCTTGTAGCAACCATACTTTTACCCGGTTATAATGGGAGGCCTCCCGCCCCCGATTCTACGATCCGGCCGCGGCATCTCGAGCCTGCCGCCTCCGATCGCCTACCTCGGAATCCGACATGGACAACGCGATCCCCGCCGCGCTGGACTCTGTGCGCCCCAGGCTTCTGCGTCTGAGGCTTCTGTGGGCAATCCTCTCGCTTGGCATCTGGAGTGGTTCGTTCGCAGCCCCCGCTCTTGCCAAGGAGCCCGCAGCTCCCGGCGGGCCTGCCGAGGACACCGTCAGCTTCGTCAACGACGTGATGCCGTGGTTGACCAAAGCGAATTGCAATTCGGGCGGTTGTCATGCGAAAGCCGGAGGAGGCCAGAACGGTTTCCAACTTTCGCTGCTCGGTTTTGAGCCGCAAGATGACTACGCGAGCATCGTGCGGGAAGCCCGCGGGCGGCGGATCGTCCGCGCTGCGCCGGAGGAAAGTTTGATCCTCAAAAAAGCCTCCGGCGGGATCCCGCATGGCGGCGGCGTCCGCTTGGTGCGAGGCTCAGCGGGCTACGACACGATTCTTCGCTGGATCCAGCAAGGCGCCACCGACAGCCTTCCCTCGGAACCGGAACTCGTCTCGCTCGAGGTTCAGCCCAATGGCGAAGTGGTCGAGATGGGAGGCGAGCGTCAGCTGACGGCCTTGGCGACCTATTCCGACGGCACCGTCCGCGACGTCACCGAGCTGGCGCTCTACGAATCGAACCAAGAGGCGATGGCGGAGGTTACCGACGACGGCCGGGTCAGCATCCAGCGGCTGCCGGGCAGGGTGGCGGTGATGGCCCGGTTCCAAGGCAAAGTGGCTGTCTTCACCGCCTCGGTCCCGTTGGGCGCCCCGGTCGAAGACTTGCCCGAGCCGGTGAATTTCATCGACGAGCATGTCTTCGCAAACCTGCGCCAGATCGGCATTCCCCCCTCGCCGGTCTGCGACGATCCGACGTTTCTGCGGCGGGTCACGATCGACATCGCCGGCCGACTTCCCACCGCCGAGGAAGCCAAAGCGTTTTTGGCCGACACCGCCCCGGATCGCCGCGATCAGGTGATCGAGCGATTGCTCCGCAGCCCGAACTACGCGGACTACTTCGCCAACAAATGGACGCCGCTCCTGAAGAATCGCCGCGACGATGCCAGCGACATCACCTCGAACTTTGCTTTCCATGCTTGGCTTCGCGACAGCTTGTTAGCGAACGTTCCCTACGACCAACTCGTGCGGGAGCTTTTGGCCGCGACTGGAACGGTCGTCGAGAACCCGCCAGTCGCCTGGTACAAGCGGGTCAAGGATCCGAAGGAGCAGCTCGAGGACATCACCCAATTATTCCTCGGCGTTCGGATGCAGTGTGCCCAGTGCCATCACCATCCGTTTGAGCGCTGGAGCCAAGACGATTACTACAGCATGGCGGCCTTCTTCAGCCGCATCGGACGCAAGCCGACTGGCGTGCGAGGCGAGGATCTGATCTTCCACGACCGGGGTCCTGCCACGGCCGTGAACGTCAAATCGGGCGAAGCGCTCCCGCCGGCCGCGCTCGGCGACGATGTGGGAACGATTACGCCGGACGAGGACCCGCGGCTGCGGCTGGCCGATTGGATGGGCTCACCCGAGAACCCGTACTTCGCCAAGGCGCTGGTCAATCGTTACTGGAAACACTTTTTCAGCCGCGGGTTGATCGAGCCGGAGGATGATATTCGCGATACCAATCCGCCAACCAATCCCGAGCTGCTTGCCGCCCTCGAAGCGCACTTTATCGAGAGCGGTTTTGATCTGAAAGAACTCGTCCGCGTGATCACGCGTTCGCGGACCTATCAACTCAGCTCGATTCCGAACGAGAAGAATTGGGTCGACCGCCAGAATTATTCTCGGTTCTATTTGCGGCGGTTACAGGCGGAGGTCATGCTCGATTCGATCGATGATCTGACCGGAGCGAACACGAATTTCGCCAACCTGCCGGCCGAGACGCGGGCGATCGCGCTGCCGGATAACAGCTACACGAAATCGTCGCCGTTCCTGCAGGTTTTCGGGCGGCCCGAGGCGGCGAGCGTCTGCGAGTGCGAGCGCGTGCAATCCTCCAGCCTCGCGCAAAGTCTGCACCTGATCAATTCGGCGGATATCAAGAACAAGCTGGCCACGGCGGGCGGGCGGGCGGCAGAACTGTCGGCCGCTGAGATGACGCCGGAGGAAAAAATCCACGCGCTCTATCTGGCCGCGTTCTCACGCCCTCCGCTGCCGGAGGAACTAGAAACGGCGGTGGCCTATCTCAACGAACCGCTGCTCGATGCCAGCGGCAAACCGCTCGCTCCGGAAGCGGCCGAGAAGCAGAGTTTCCAGGATCTGATCTGGGCGCTGATGAATACGAAAGAGTTCCTCTTCAACCACTGATCCAACGAGTTCTGGCGAGTCCCCTCCGATGAAATTCAAGATCGCGCTTCGCTTGGCATTTTCAGCGGCCCTGCTGGGATCGGTTCCAGCCGTCCAGGCGCAATCGGTCTGCCTGCCATCGCCCCGCTTGCTAACCACGATGCCGATGGGCGGGCAAGTCGGCACGACGGTGGAGATCACGATCACCGGCGAGCATCTCGAGGGAGCTGAAGAGCTGCGGTTTTCGAACCCCGCTCTGGTTGCCAAACCGAAGCTGGACGACAAAGGGGCCGTAGTCCCGAATGTGTATGTCGTCACGATCGGTGCCGATTGCCCGCTTGGGATTCACGAGGCGCGCCTGATGACTCGGCTGGGGCTCTCTTCCTCACGCGTGTTCAACGTGGGTGCCCTGCCGGAAACGACTCGCGATCGCTCGAACACCTCGCTCGAGACGGCATATCCGATCGCGCTCGATTCGGTCTGCAACGCGGTGATGACCAAGCAGGGCATCGACTACTACCGTTTCGAGGCCGAGCAGGGTCAGCGGGTCGTGATCGACTGCGCGGCGATGGGAATCGAGTCGAAGCTTAAACCGGTGCTGATCGTCGCCGACGAGAAAGGGGCCGACCTCCAAGTCGAGCGGCGCGGAGGAGCGATCGATTTCACCGCACCGAGCTCCGGTGCGTATGTGATCAAAGTCCACGACCTGACTTACAACGGTGGTCCCCACTACTTCTATCGCTTGGCGATCCGCACCGCCGAAGGAGACGCGCTCGTGCCGCCATTCCCGGCGGTTCAGACGGTCAGCTCGTTCTCGTGGCCACCGCCCGGGTTGGCCGCTGCGGCTCCACTCTCCGAGGCCGAGCCGAACAACGAGCAGGCCGAAGCGCAGCCGATCACGCTGCCATGCGACATCGCCGGCAGCTTCTTCCCGGCAGCCGACGTCGACGTGTTTGAGTTTACGGCCAAAAAGGGAGAGGTCTGGTGGATCGAGGTCGCCTCCGAGCGACTCGGGCTGGCGACCGATCCGGCGATCGTGGTCCAGCACGTCAGCGGCAGCGGAGCGGAGGAGAAGTTGACCGACGTGGTGGAGTTGAGCGATATCCCGAGCCCGGTGAAAGTCTCGAGCAACGGATATTCCTACGACGGTCCTCCCTACAACGCCGGCTCGACCGATATCCTCGGCAAGCTCGAGATCCAACAGGATGGCGTGCATCGGCTGCAGATCCGCGACTTGTTTGGCGGCACGCGGAAAGATCCCCGCAACATTTACCGGTTGGTCATTCGTAAAGCCGCACCCGACTTTGCGGTGGTCGGTTGGGCGCTGCACATGAATCTGCGAAACGGCGATCGCAATGCGCTCTCCAAACCGGTCGCCCTCCGCGGTGGGGCGACGATGGCGCTCGAGGTCGTGGTGGTGCGGCGCGATGGATTTGATGGCGAGATCGAGCTGCTGATGGAGAACCTGCCTGCCGGGGTGACCGCCAGCGGGCTGAAGATTCCCGCGGGCGCTTCCCGCGGAATCATGCTGGTCACCGCCGCCGAAGATGCACCCCGCGGAGTCAGCAACGCCACGTTCCTCGGCCGGGCGACGATCAACGGGGAAACGGTCACTCGCCCCGGCCGCATCGCCTCGATGCAGTGGCCGGTCCCGAATGCGTGGAGTGAGATTCCCAATCCACGGCTGTTGATCGATGTGCCGGTTTCGGTCTCCGGGACCGAATTGGCGCCGATCACGGTCGAACCGGCCGAGGACAAGCTGTGGGAAGTCGCCGCCGGAGAGAAGCTCGCGATCCCGTTGTCGCTGACCCGCCGCAGCGAGTTTTCCGGAGCCAACATCAACTTCAAAACTTATGGCGCCGGTTTCGAAGGAGCCCCCGCGTTTGATGTTCCTCTGGGTGCTGAAATCTCGATTGTCAATCTCGACTTGGCCGCTTTGAAAACTCCTCCGGGAGAGTATGTGATCGCGTTCTATGGCAGCGCGGTCACCAAGTACAAACAAAATCCTGAGGCGGAACCTCAGGATATCGCCGATATTGTTGTGTCCGAGCCCATCACGATCCGCGTCAAACCAGCAGAATAACCATGACTGACCCGTTCCATGCGTCATCCGTGGGTCCGTGTGCCGGCCCGGACTCCCGCCGGGGCTTCCTGCGAATGGGCCTCGCCGGGTTTACCACCCTCAGCCTTCCCGGCGTCCTCCGCGCTCGGGCTGCGAGCGACAGCGGTAACTCTGCGGAGAAAACCGCCGTCATCATGGTTTGGAAGCCGGGCGGTTGCTCGCACATCGACACGTACGATCCCAAACCGAACGCGCCGAGCGAGTATCGGGGACCGTTCAGCACGATTCCGACCAAAGTCCCCGGAATGCGGTTCTCCGAACTGCTTCCGATGCAGGCCAAGATCGCCGACAAATTCACCGTCCTCCGCTCGATGCGGCACAACGCGGCAGGACACCCCGCCGGCAGCATGCGGATGCTCTCGGGCGACCCCGACACTCGCGACAAACCCGAACCCAAACTTCCTGACTGGATGTCGGTCGCGAATTATCTGCGGGCTCAAGCAGGGCCGCGGACCAATCCGCTGCCCGCTTCGGTCGGAGTCAATCCGCCGACGACTTATAATGGGCCGGCTTATCTGGGCGATGCTTACGCGCCGTTCTCGGTCACCGGCGATCCGAACCAACCGAACTTTGTGGTCCCCAACATCGGGCTCTCGAATCCCAACGAGGTGATGCCGCTCGACCGCCGGACTTCGCTCCGCAAGAACCTCGACACGCTGCAGCGAGCTTTTGACAAAGCCGAGGAACTGCAGGCGCTCGACGAGTTCGAAAAGCAGGCGATGACGCTCCTGACGAACCCCAAAACCAAAGACGCGTTCGACCTCAGCCAAGAAGACGACCGGACGCGGGACCGGTATGGACGCAACACCTGGGGTCAGCAATTGCTGATGGCTCGACGCTTGGTCGAAGCCGGAGTGGAAGTGCTCACGACCAGCCTCCGCGGACCGCTCTGCGGACGGGTCCAGAACTGGGACGACCACGCAGTCAACCATCACATTTTCGACGCGATGCGGTTCCGTGCCCAAGCCTACGACCAAGCCGTCTCGGCGCTGATCGAAGACATCTATGAACGAGGGCTCGACAAGCGCGTGCTGGTCGTCGTCACCGGCGAGTTCGGTCGCACGCCGAAGATCAATTACCAGCCGAGCACCGGTGCTGGAAACGCCAGCGCCGCGGCCGGAACCAAGCAGCCCGGCCGCGATCACTGGCCACGGGCTTTTTCGAACATCTGGGCTGGCGGCGGGATCGAGACCGGACGCTATATCGGGGCGACCGACGAACGGGGCGAGGACGCCATCGAACGGATCTGCAGCGCCGGTGACTTTTTGGCGACGATCTATCGTCACCTCGGAATCGACTCCTCGGCCGTCTTCATCAAAGACCTCAACGGTCGCCCCACGCCGATCGTCGACCACGGAAAACCGATCCGGGAACTGACCGCGTAAGCTCTCGGACTCGGCGCTTGTGTTGGCTGTCGCATTATCAGCCGCAACGCGCTAGCGTCCGGTTCTCACAATCTCCGCAGAAACCGGACGCTAGCCCGGATTGTTCATCAGCCGCCGGGCGCTGGCCCCCGGTTTCCGAAAACGCCGCGAGAACCGGACGCTAGCGCGTGGCGGCTGATGGAAGGCAAAACACGTCGGCCCCCCGCCTAAACGCTCCCGCCTACAGTGGCTGCGCACCGGCGGCTAAAGTATCGTCCGGCTTTCCAAGTGCGGCTGGACAGGGGCGAAGCGAAGTTTCGACGATGGCGAGTAGCAGAATTCTTTTTGGCTTGGAGCGAGTGGCCCAGGCCCGGCCGGCGGTGATGCGGGGGGCTCGGCTGGGATTGCTGATGAACCAAGCCTCGGTCGACGGTCACTTGCGGTATGCCTGCGACGTGATCGACGAGGCTTTCCCAGGGCAGCTTCGCGCGCTGTTCTCGCCGCAGCATGGGCTGTGGGGCGAACAGCAGGCGAACATGATCGAGTCAGCCCACATGGTGCATCCACGGCTGGGGATTCCGGTCCACAGCCTGTACAGCGAGACCCGCTCGCCGACCGCCGCGATGCTCGAGGAACTCGACTGTCTGGTCATCGACCTGCAAGACGTGGGGACGCGGGTTTATACGTTCGTCTGGACGATTTCGTACTGCCTGCAAGCCTGTGCGGCGGCCGGCATCCCGATCGTGCTGCTCGATCGGCCGAACCCGCTCGGCGGAGAGCAGATCGAAGGGCCGATGCTCGAGGCGGGGCAAGAATCGTTTGTCGGCCGGGCTCCGATTCCACTGCGGCACCAGCTCACGATCGGCGAGTTGACGCTCGTGGTGAACGAGCTGATGGGAATCGGTGCGGAAGTGCACGTGGTTCCGCTCGAGGGTTGGCGGCGCGAGATGCAGTGGGGGGCAACGGAGCGGCGGTGGATTTGGCCCTCGCCCAATGTGCCTCGCCCCGAGAGCACGCTCGTCTATCCCGGCACGGTGTTGCTCGAGGGAACGAATCTGTCGGAAGGGCGGGGCACGACGCTCCCGTTCGAGGTTTTGGGGGCTCCTTTCATCGATCCCGATCGGCTGGCCGAAGAGCTACAGCAGTACGCGCTGCCGGGGCTGGCCGTGCTCCCGCTGCGGTTCGTGCCGACGTTCGACAAATGGGCCGGGGAAAGCTGCGGCGGACTGCTGCTGGAGGTGACCGACGCCGAGGCATTTCAACCGGTGCTGACCGCGGTTGCCGCTCTGGCGTCAGTCCGACACCTGTGGCCCGACCAGTTCCGTTGGCTCCCGCCGCCGTACGAATACGAAACCGAAAAGCCGCCGATCGACATCATCGCCGGCACGCCGCGGGTCCGAGAGCAACTCGACGCGATCACCGCCCGCGATCCCCTCAGCCGCGGTCAGCTCGAGAGCTTGCTCGCCTTCGACCGCGACGCTTGGCGGGACCGCTGTCGCCCGCATCTGCTGTACTGAGCGCATCTGCTGTACTGAAATTCGCGTTCGGAGCCTACGGGGAACGGCATAGGCTTTGCCTCTTCATTAGGGCCTCGTGACGGGGCCCCGATGATCCGTGATCGGAAACAGCGAATTGAGGGGGGCTCCCATGCGATTCTACTACCCCACCGTCCTGACCTTGAGCTTGGCGGCGATCGTCATCGCCGGCAGCTGGTGGGCTCTGACCGAGCCATCCATCCTGCCTCCCACGGAACCGCTACCGGCCGAAGCAGCCCCACCCGAACCGGTGCCCAGCGAACCGGTGCCCAGCGAACCGGTGCCCAGCGAACCGGTGCCGAGAGAGCCCGTTCCCCGAGAGTCCGAGCCGCGGCAAATCGAGCCGAGAGAGATCAACCCGCGGGAAATCGAGCCTCGGCAGATCGATCCCCGGGAGATCGAACCCGAGCCGATTGAGCCAAGAGCCACCGGCCCCGGACGAGCGGAGGGAAGGGAAGGGCAACGCTAGAACTGTTCGCAACCCGCCCCGCAGGGGCCCAAACAAACCAGCCCAGGGCACAGCGCCGCGGCGAAGCCGCAGAGCGACGCCCTGGGTTGCCTGTTCCCACACGCGCCCCGAAGCCCTGAAGGGGCGGGGGCAGCTTCTCGCGGCACCCTGTGGCGCCCCTTCAGGGCTTCCCACCTAGGGGCGCGCCTCCATACCCAGGGCGGCGCTTGTGCGGCTCCGCCGCGGCGCTCTGCCCTGGACTGGTCTGTTGCAGCCCCTCGGGCTGTGTTGGCACCGCGCATGAAAAAACGCTCGCGGAGAAATGCTCCGCGAGCGTCGTCTTCGTGGCTCGGCACACGCGGTGCCGCTGCTTTCAGTACCGAAGGTGGGACTCGAACCCACACTCTCTTGCGAGAACTGGATTTTGAATCCAGCGCGTCTGCCAATTCCGCCACTTCGGCTCGGTGCGGTTTGCACTGCGTGGCATTCTAAACTAGCCCGGCGGCGTCTGGCCAGTCCGGTCTGGTGGAGCTTTTTCTGAGGAAATCCCAGCCCACCCCGGGCCCCCTCACCCTATCCCTCTCCCCCACGGCTTGGCTGCGGAACTTTCGTTCGCAGCCAAGCCGCGGGGGAGAGGGGACCGGAAAACTGCACGACCTCCGGGGGGAGGG
>NZ_WRPR01000120.1 GCF_010367455.1 Candidatus Laterigemmans baculatus
GCCTTCGGCTTGCCGTTAAACGACTTGGTAGCCAACTGCTGGGCACTGCTGACTTTATGGCAATTCAGCGTAAGAAAGTGGCGCTGTCCAGCTAAGCCGTACGTCAGGCTCTCCAGCCTGACCTGTTGCCTCCATAGTTGCCTTTCGCTCCGCGAAAGAAGCATCCACCCGCGCGTGCTTTCGCGGAGCGAAAGGCGACTCTGAGTCAGCCTGGAAAGGCCGACGCACACTGGCGGTGGCCGATGTAGGTAAACTAGGAAGCGACCCGCCCCGTTCCGGCACCTTCCGGGTGCGTCCTTCCTCACTCGAGAATCCCTCCCGATGCGAACCATTCCTACCGCGGTGCTGCTCGGCACCCTCTCGTGTCTGTGCTTTCCTGCTTCCCAAGCCTTGGCCGAACTGCGAGCCGGGGCGGCGATCGTGGACGTCTCGCCCGTCCAGTTTCCCGTGCTGATCAACGGCGGAATGACCAGCCGCAGCGCGGATAAGATCGTCACGCCGGTCCATGCGCGGGCGATCGTGCTCGACGATGGTCAGGAGCGGTTGGCGATCGTCGTGGTCGACAGCTGCATGATGCCTCGGCAACTCCTCGATGAAGCCAAAGAGTTGGCCGCGAGCCAGACCGAGATTCGCCCGGACCGGATGCTGATCTCGGCGACCCACACCCATACCGCCCCGGCTTCGATGGGCTGCTTGGGGACCGATCTCGATCCGGAGTACGTTCCCTACTTGCGGATCAAACTGGCCGAAGCGATCGTCGCCGCCGAAGCCAATTTGGAACCGGCGCGGGTCGGCTGGGGCAAGGCCAACGCGGAGCACTACACGGCGCTGCGTCGCTGGATCCGCCGCCCGGATCGGATCGCCGAAGACCCGTTTGGCAATCCCACCGTGCGGGCCAACATGCACGCTGGCCGGAACTGGGATGACGTGGTCGGGGAATCGGGCCCCGAAGATCCCGACCTGTCGCTGATCTCCATCCAGTCGACCAAGGGGGATCCGATCGCCGTGCTGGCGAATTTTTCGATGCACTACTTCGGTGGCCAGCCGTCGGTCAGCGCCGACTATTTCGGGATCTTCAGCGACGGCTTGCAGCAGCGGATCGCTGCGGATGCCAGCAAGGATCGGCCGCCGATGGTCGGCATCATGTCCCACGGCTGCAGCGGCGATATCTATCGCAAGGACTACACCCTGCAGACGCCTGAAGAGATTGAAGCGCTCTCGATGGAGGGCTACGCCCAGGGGCTGCTCGACATCGCGATGCAAGCCTACGAAAAGATCGAGTATTCGGACGATGCCGACCTGAAGATGCTCGAAACCCGGCTCGACATGAAGTACCGCGTCCCCGACAAGCAGCGATTGCAGTGGGCTCAGGGCGTCGTCGAAGCGATGGGCGATCGGCTGCCGAAGACGACCGAGGAAGTCTACGCCCGCGAACAACTCCTGCTCCACCAGTGGCAATCGACCCAGGTCGTCGTGCAGGCGCTCCGGATCGGTGACATCGCGATCGCGACGACGCCGAATGAGACCTACGCCCTGACGGGACTCAAAATCAAACTCCAAAGTCCGCTCGAGCAAACGATGGTGATCGAGCTGGCCAATGGAGGCGACGGCTACATTCCGCCACCGGAACAGCACCTCCTCGGCGGTTACAACACCTGGGCCGCTCGCTCGGCGGGACTCGAAGTCGAGGCCGAACCGCGGATTGCCGAAGCCGCACTGGCCTTGCTCGAGCAGGTCGCTGGCAAACCTCGCACTCCTTACGATCCGGGGCAGGGGCCCAGCGCCGAAAAAATCCTCGCCGCCGGCCCGGCTGCCTACTGGCGACTCGACGAGTTCTCAGCTCCCCGGGCCAGCGACGCATCGGGGAACCATCGTGAAGGCATCTACGAACCCGAAGTCGTCTATTTCCTCGAAGGTCCCCACTCCGACCAATTCTGTCGCGATGGCAATGTGAACCGCGCCGCTCACTTCGCCGGCGGCCGAATGCGAGCTCATCTTCCCGAACTGGACGACCAGTACTCGGTCTCCCTCTGGATCTGGAACGGGATGCCGGCCGACGCACGCCCGGTCAGCGGATGGTTCTTTTCGCGGGGCCCCAACCACGGGCTGGCGCCGGCCGGGGAACAGCTTGGGGTCGGTGGCACCGGCGAGCACGCCGGCAAGCTGATCTTCCAGCAAGGCGACGGCAGCCCAACGGCGGGACGGACGGAAATTCCGCGGTGGACCTGGGCCCAGGTGACGATGGTCCGCGAGGGCGACGAAGTTCGCGTCTACCTCAACGGCAACGAAGAGCCGGAGATCGTCGCCACGGCCAGCCAGACGCCGACGGCCGCCGCCAAGGAAATCTTCCTGGGAGGCCGAAGCGACAACCAGGCGAACTGGGAAGGACGCCTCGACGAGATCGCTCTCTTCGATCGCCCGCTCCGCGGCGAAGAAGTCCGCGCTCTAGCGGGCCCGCAAAAGTAAGCCGCCGGCGGGCTCTTCCCAGCACCCTTCTATAGTCGCCTTTCGCTCCGCGAAAGTAGCGTCCTAGCGCAACTTTCGCGGAGCGAAAGGCAACTATGCGGAGCGCAAGGCGACTATGCGGAGCGCAAGGCGACGTTACGACGGGGCCGCGGCGGCGCAGCGACTGGAGCGTGAACGTTTCTCCGCCAGCAATTCTTTCATCACGTCGTAAGCCGGTTTCTTGACGCCTTCCCAGGAGACAAGGCCCATGTGGTACTCATTCTCATCCACATGAAATCCCTCGATCGCTTCACGAGCCGGATCAAGGTCAATGAGGCTGTACCAGTAGACGCGTTCGGCCGGAGCGAGGGCCGCTTCCCGCAGCTTTACGACTTGCAGCTCGTAACGGTCTTCTCGATGAGCCTCGAGATCCCATGTCGCGAGCCCCGTTTCGGTGACCCAAATCGGACGTTCCCCCGCCTCGGCCGCGACTTTCTCAATCTTATGCTTCCAGCCGCGCCAGTGCGTGTACCATTCCCAATTCGGCTGGTCGTCCCACCACATCTCAGGGAAAGCGTGGATCGCGATGATATCAAGATTATGTAGAGCCTGATGGCGATCCATCAGGGCGATCCACTGGGGATCGGCCGGGCACATTCCACCGAGCACCGTCGGCACCCCGTCTTGCTGCGCTTTGGCCGCGGCCAAGCGAATCATTTCGGCGAACTTGGCCCACTCGGGGTCGAACCGATCAAAGCCCCACTTGTAGCGGTTATTGGGCTCGTTCCAGAGTTCCAAGTGACTGAAGAAATCACCGTAATCTCGAGTCAGCTGACCGATGAAGTCGGCGTAATCGGCCAGGCGCCGCGGCGGCCCGCTGCAGCATCGGCCTTCGGCGAGCGAAGGAGGCGTATGCCAGACGCTGAGGAGCACCTCGAAGTCGGCCAACTGCCGCATTTGCCACTCATACCACTCGGCGCCTCCCGGCCGGTGAAAGTCGGCCCAGGAGACGCCGGTCCGCAAGTGTCGAACGTTGAGGTCATGGAGGAGTTCGACGGCTCGCTCGACCGAGGCATAGTCTTGGTAATGAAACCACTGACAAATTCCTAATCGGTTGCGCATCGTGGATTCTCATGTGAGTTCGAGCTTGCGATTTCGGACTGACCGGTGGCCGCTAGATACTCCGCTTCCAAGAGCTCCCCGATGCCCTCATCCGCGATGGATTTCGGTTCGCAGAGGTAAATCTCATGGGCCGGCCGCGAGGTCGGCTGCCATCCACAGCTCCGTAGCATCGCCTCGACGCAGGCGTGATTGGGGGCCCACCAGTTCGTCGGGTCGTTGGCCAACCGGCGTTCGATGAACGCCATCGCGGGCCAGCCGGGCTCATTCATGCGGCCGCGGCCACCGAGATCCATGTCGGCGGGCGGTTCGATCACCTCGTCACCGGGAGCTGTCATGGTCTGAAAAACCATCATTCGCCGAGCCTTGCGAGCGACGATGTCCAATCCCAACATCGGGTAACGGAGATGGTATAGCACGCCCATGAACCATACCAAATCATAAGTCTCGGGAGTATGAGCCAGATCGTAGATTTGCATCTGCCGAAACTGGATCCGGTCTTCCATCCCGAACTGGCCGGCGGCCCACCTTGCCTGCCTCAGGTAACGGGGGTCGTGATCAATCGCCGTCACTTCGGCACCTCGGCGCGCCAGCTCGACGCTGTAGAACCCGGCGTTGCAGCCGATATCGAGCACGGTCCAGCCCGAGAGGTCGCTGGGGAGATGGGGTTCGATCTGGAGCCACTTGTTGTTGGGAAAATCTCCTAGCCCATGCCCCGGCGCCGTCTGGCTCCCATCGGGAAGATGCAAGTTGTGAAACCAGGGGCCGAGTTGCTGCACGGTATCATGCATGGGGAGAGGCTCCATGAGGCTGATTGAGGTTCAGGAAATTCGCTTGGGGACCCGAGACTGCGACCGCTTCTGATTCGCTTCCTCGACGAACTGTTCGAACTGCTCGGCTCGGCGGTCGGCGGTATGATCAGCCAGCACTCGCTCGCGGGCGGCATGGCCGATCGCGGCGGCTTCGGTCGCATCGATCCGTTGCAGCAGGCGCAACACTTCGGCCGATGACTTGCCGATCAGGATTTCGCGATCCGGTTCGAAAAGTTCGTCCAGCCCCGCCCACCAGTCGCTGATAATTGGAGTCCCGCAAGCGGCTGCTTCGAAAAGCCGCACGCTCGGCGAATGCCCGGCACGAATCATCTCAGCTCGCGTGACGTTCAGCGTAAATCGCTGCGAGTTGTAGAAACGGCAATGCTCCGCTGGTGGCAAATGGTCGATTCGCTCCACATTAGGCGGCCAGCGAATCGTATCGGGATATTGAGGACCAGCGACGACAAACCGCCCCTGTGGATACTGGCTCGCCGGCTCGATGAGTAACTTTTCGAGTGGCGGCTGGCGATCGGTGCTATAGGTTCCAAGGTAGCCCAGATCGTATCGCTGTTCTGTTTCGAGTGGGTAATAATGCTCCGGATCGACCGAACAGTAGAGCGGACGGGCGAGGGGCGAATGAAACTCCCGCTCCAAACGCTGCAACGACTTTCCACCACTGAAGGAAAGATATAAGTCGTACTGGGACACGAGGTCGGGGGAGAGGTATTCGCAGTCGTCTTCTGCAAGCCGAGCCAGAGTGATCGGCGTATCGATGTCATAAAAAGCAGTTAGATTTTCCGCCGACTCTTGGACCCACTTGCCGACCGCGATTCCGTCAGGGACATACGAACCGACGACGACCACATCGGCCTCGCGGATCGTCGTCGAGAATCTGCCCCGGAGTTCATCGAGCGAATCGTACAACTCGGTCTGGCACCCGGGAGGATTTGCCAGGTCGCGGTTATCCGCATACCAGGGAACGTCTCTTTCCAAAAACGTCACCCGGTGGCCCCGTGCTGCCAAGGATCGAACCAGCCCGCGGTACGTCGTCGCGTGACCATTCCCCCACGAGGATGTGATCGAGAGGCCGAGGATCGTGATGTCGAGCGTCGCCATGGGCGTTCACAACTGGGTAAGGGACGATGGGACAGGGGAGACGATGTCGCGACTTTCGAGAGCGTCGCGGCCCTCGAGTACCGCCTCGAGCTCGCGGGCGCGATGTTCGTAGGTGTGCTCGGCGAGAACGCGGCGAAGCGCCGCACGTCCGATCGCTTCCGCTCGCTCGGGCGTGAGACGCTGGAGATGCTCGGCGACCTGAGCCCCATCCTCCGCGACCAGGACTTCGGCGTCGGGCTCCAGGAACAACTCCAGACCTTCCCAAGCGTCGGTGATCAGGCACGCGCCCGCACCGGCCGCTTCGAAGACCCGTGTCGCTGGCGAGTACCCGAACCGGGCCATGCTTTCGCGGCTGATATTCAGCACCGCCTTGGGCGTGCAGTTGAGCGCGTTATGGTCGCGGGTGAAAACGTGCCCGAGGTGCCGGACGTTCTCCGGCAACGCGACGCCTGCATCCCAGCCGCTACCGCCAAGCAGAAACGACTCGTCCGGCAGTTGGCGGGCAGCGTCGAAGAAGAAATCGAAGACCCGCTGTTCGCGATCCGGCAAGCGATTGCCCAGGAAGGCGAGCGAGCCGCTGAAGCGTGGATCGGGCGGGACCGGATGGTGCGACTCGGGGTCGACAGCGTTATAGATGGGCACGCAGCGGGCCGCCCCCAGCGCCGTGTAGGCGTTGATCACTGGCGGTCCGCCCCCGTAGGTCAGCACCATGTCGTAGCGGGGAATCAGCGGGAGAAACGGATCGCGGGGATCGTTTTGGACCCGTTCGAGCGTCGCTGGTGCATCGACATCCCAGAAGGCGACGAGTGTCTCGGGCCGTTGCAGGTCGAGCACCGCCGCCTCGAGCAGCTCGTCGAACACGCCCACGCCGCTCGCTTTGACGACGACGTCTGAACCCTTCGCTCGCTCCAGACAGCGTTCCAGTTCCGCGGTCCCATCGGCCGAGTAGACGACCACCTCGGCCCACTCCGGGTCGGGCAGATCGCGGTGCTGCTGGCGTTCGAACGCGTCCGGCTCGTAAAACGTGACGCGATGCCCGCGGGCGTGCAGGGCGCGGATCACTCCGCGGTAGTAGGTCGCCGCGCCGTTCCAGTAGGCGGAGACGAGGCTCGAGCCAAAGAAAGCGATCTGCATTCCCGCTGACATGTGTCACTGTGCCTCTCTATCACGAGGTGAAGGAATCTCAGTACTCAGGCTCTCGGCCTCGGCCGTTTTTCGCAGCCCGAGCTCCGCGAAAATCTGCCACAGCTCGTCGACGCGGTGGCCGCAGGTATGCCGCTCGAGGATCGTTTGGCGACCGTGGGCGGCCAGCTCCTCGGCTCGCTGTGGATCGCGGAGCACGAGCTCGAGGGCCTGCTGCATTTCCTCGGGGGTCTCGGCGACCAGATAATCTTTCCCCGGCGTGAACAGCCCTTCGATGTCGTCCCACCGCAGCGAAACGAGGGGAATGCCGCAGGCGAGCGCCTCGAAGACGCGGATCGTGGGAACCCCCGGCAGCGACTCGCGGTAGGGCCGGCGGGGGACGTGGACCGTGCACCGATAGCGGCGAAAAACTTCCGGCACCCGCCCGTTCGCCAACCACCCTCGGTACTCGATTCCCGCTTCGGCAAGCGCCGCCAAGCCCTCGTCGGGATACCGCACGCCATACACGCACCCTCGCAGGCCGAGGCGGCGGACTGGCTGCAAAAGGTACTGCTGGAGCTCTTCACTCCGCTCGCCGTCTCCCCAGTTGCCGACCCACACCAGGTCGCCGTCGAAGTCGTCCGCGTCGGCCGAGCCGTCTTCCCCGCTTCCCTGCGAGCCTTCCCGGCTCCCCAAGGGCTCGAAGAGCCGTGTGTCGGCCGCTTCGTGCCAGGTCCAAGCCCGCTCGGCCCAACCGTTGCGAAGGTAGAGGTCGCGGATCACCGCTCCGAAGGCGAGCACCCCGTCGTAGTGGCGGAGATCGTAACGGCTGATCTCTTCCGGGGCCGTCGCCGCTCGGTGATGGGTGTCGTGAAACAGCAAACGGAAGTTGTGCCGGGTGCGGGCCAACCCGAGTCGGCTGACCAGTTGCGGATCGTTCCACTCGTGCACCAACACCACGTCGGCGTCCTCGACCGCGGTGTCGACGTCGAACGTCGCGAGGTCGTACGGCTTGCTGCTCAGGCCGGGATACGAACGTTCGAACTCTCGCAGCGGCTCCTCACCATGGTCGCGGCGGAGGTTCTCCAGGCTCCAGCCGTCGGCCGGTTCGTAAATGCGGACCTGATGCCCGCGATCGACCATCTCACTCGCAACGCCCCGCAAGAAATGCGCGTTGCCGTGATTCCAACAGGAGACCAAGGAGTGATAGAAGAGAACGATTCGCATCAGGTCTTCTCGAGTGCAGTGAAAGCGGAGGCTGTCGCACCAGCAGTGGTCGAGGAAGCCATCGCTCCGCGGTCCCGGCGGCGGAGCAGGTCGTGGTAGCTGTCCCAGTAGCCGCGAGCCATGCGACCGGCGGTCAATTGGCGGGCGCGGGCTTGGCTGCGGGAGACGAGCTCGGTCCGTAGCCCCCGATCCGCGGCGAGGCGATGGAGCGCTTCGGTTAAAGCGCGCCGGTCTTCCGGGTCGACGAACACCGCCGCATCACCCCAGATCTCGCGGAGACTAGCGATGTCCCCCAAAACCAGAGCACAGCCGGCCGCAGCGGCTTCGAGCGGCGTGAGCCCGAACGGTTCGTAGCGGGCGGGCAGGGCGTAGATCGCCGCCCGGGCGTACCACGACGCGAGCTCCTCCGACGGCAGGCGTCCGAGAAACCGCACGCCGTCGTAGTGGCAGTAGCCCCCGTTGGGATGGCGGCACTCGCCAGCGACCACGACCGGCCACCGCAGATCGGCAGCCGCTTCGGCCAATCGCCCAATGTTCTTCGCCTCGTCCCAGACGCGGCCTGCGGCCAGCACCAGCGGTTCCTTGGCAACGCCTCCGTAAAGTTGCCGCTGCCGAGCCGAGCGGGGAGCGATGCCATTGGCGATCACCCGCGACGGACCTCCCCCAAAACGCTCGCCCCCAAGCGTTTCGTGAATCCCGGGCGAGTCATGATTCTCGGGCGAGTCGTAAATCCCGGGCGAGTCGGCGGCCCCGACGAAGTAGGCGGCATGGAGGGCGTCGAGCATCGCTCGGGTCGGCGCGACGACCAAGTCCGCCCCCTGCAGCCCCCGTGCGACGCGTTGCCGGTACCGCGACCACTCGGGCCCCGGAGCCTGTTTCCGCACCGCTGCGAACCACGAGAAGACGCACGAGTGGGCGACCACAAGCACGGGAATCTGCCAGGGCAGGGCAGCGTGGGAGTAGTCGTTCAGATGGAGCACCTCGGGTTGCTCGCGCGCGGCGATCTCCTGCAGCCATCCTCCCGCCGCGTCGACGTCGCGCCACGGATCCTGCATCCACTCCAGCCGGTACTGGCTTTCGTAGAGCTTCACGTTGTCCAGCTTCGCCAGCAGCCTTCGCTGGTCCTCCTTGAGCGGTGGACCCTGAGTTGCCAACACGACCTCGACGCCGAACGGCTCCAGGGCGCGAACCAGCTCCGCGACATAGACGAAGACGCCGCCCACGGTGTCGGTCGTCATCAGTAACTTCATGGCCTGACCACCGCCTTCATGAAATGGCCGGGACGCTGCACGGCCGCGTCGAGAGCGGCCCCGAGCTCGCTGAGCGGAAAGGTGTGGGTCAGCAGCGGGGCCGGGTCGAGCTGCCCGGCGACGACCGCGGCAGCCGCTCGCCGCATCCCGGCGGTGTAGATCGCAGGGTCCCGCTCGTGGGCGTTGATCACGTCGATTCCCCGCCAGTTCCACTGCTGCAGATTCACCTGGCGGAGTCCGTCCTGGTGGTAGCCGGCGATCACCAGCTTGCCGCGGACCGCCACCAAGGCAGCGGCCAAATCGAGTGGCTCCTGGAAGCCGGTCGCTTCGATGACGCGGGGACAGCCGTCGCCGCCGGAGAGCGCCGCGACCTGCTGCTGGACGTCGTCCGGCGAAGTCAGCGGCAGAGCGGCGATGGCTCCCATCCGCTCGGCCCACTCGAGGGCCGATCGCCGGCGAGAAACGGCGATCACCCGCGCCCCGCGGCGCGTCATCATTTGAATCAGCAAGCTGCCGAGGAAGCCGACGCCGATCACCGTCACCACCTGGCCGGGCTGCACATCGCTCCGCTCGAGCACGTTCATCGCGCAGGCGAGCGGCTCGGCCGGGAACGGAAGCTCGGCCAGCTCGTCCGGCAGGACGACTGCGGCGTCTTCGTCGACCGTATCGTATTCGGCAAAGGCGTGATACGACAGCGCGCCCACGCGATCCCCGACAGCCAGCGATTGCACCTCGCTGCCGACCGCATCGACCACACCCCAGCCCTCGTGCCCCGGCGCGCCCGGCTCGAGCGGATACTCGAACCACGGCCGCCCCTCCCAGACCGGGACGTTCGAGCCGCAGACGCCACAACCTTCGAGCCGGACTCGCACCTGCCGCGGCCCCGGCTCGGGGAGCGGCAGCTCGCGGAGTTCGATCTTACCGGGAGCAGCGATCACCGCCGCTCGCATCGTCGCGGGCGGCTTGGCAGGAGAGCCGCTGTCGCGACGCCGCGCGCCGCGGAGATTGGAGGAAGCGTCCGTGGAAGAAGAGTTCGGAGTCGAGAGATTGGTCATAGTGAGACGCGAATCCTGCGCTAAACGGATCGGTGCAACGAAGCCGAGGGGGGAATAAATCAGCCGCCACGCGCTAGCGTCCGGTTTCTGCGGAATTGGTGAGAACCGGACTTACCTTCACCCTCCCCCCGGGAGGGTCGAGCGTCAGCGAGGGGAGGGAGAGCAGTCCTCAACGATTCCCCCAAAGTGCATTCACCATTGCGGAAACCCTCCCCGCTCGTTCCTCGCGACCCTCCCGGGGGGAGGGTGCCTTGCTAGGACGGCGGACGCCGCCGTTGAGTGTCGTCAAACGCCGCTCAGCGCGGGCTGCTCCACGACGTGCTCGGCCAGCCATGCCCACAGCCGCTCGATTCCCTGCGGAGCATCGACCGCCGGAGCCCAGCCGGTTGTGGCTTGGAAGCGGCGAGTGTCGGAGACGTAGTATTTCTGGTCTCCCTGCCGCCACGGCCCGTACTCCACTTCGGGCCGCTGGCCCCGCAGCTCGGCCAAGTGGTCGATCACCTGCAGGAGGCTGACCGCGTTTGCGGGGCCGCCACCGATGTTGAACGCCTGGCCGGCGGTAACCTTGATCTGGTCGATGGCCTTGAGCATCGCCGCCACCAGATCGGTCACGAACAGCACGTCTCGGACTTGGCGGCCGTCGCCGTAGATCGACAGCGGTTCGTCGGCGATGATCCGACGGGCGAAATGCGCCAGCCAGCCCTGATCTTCATTGCCGCACTGGTGCGGGCCGTAGATGCAGCTCATCCGAAACACGACCGCCGGCAGCGAGTAGCAGCGGGCGTAATCGAGCACGTACTGATCGGCCGCCCCCTTGGAGCAGCCGTAGGGGCTGTGGAACTGCAGCGGCCGCGCTTCGCTGACCCCGTGGGCCCGCGTCTCGGCGCACGACGGCTGGTAGCAATCGCCATCGCGGACGCAGCGAACGTCGGCCAAGCTCCCATAGACTTTATTGGTCGATGTAAACAGCAGCGGCGGTGGAGTCGTGCAGCCGCGACAGGCTTCGAGCACGTTCAGCGTCCCCCGCGCGTTGACCTCGAAGTCGAACCCCGGATCGACCAGGCTGTGGGTCACGGCGACTTGGGCAGCCAAATGGAAGACCGCGCTGCTGCGGGCCACCGCGTGCCGGACTGCCAAGGAGTCGCGAATATCTTGGACCTCGACCTTCACGTGCTCGCCATACTGGTCGGTCAACCAAGCCAGGTTCTCCTCGACGCCGGGGCGGGAGAGATTGTCAAAGAGCAGCACGTCGCGGCCATTCTCGATCAATTGCGTGGCCAGGTTCGTTCCGATGAACCCAGCTCCGCCGGAGATCATCACCGGCCGGCGGCTGCGGCAACTGGCGGCCGACCGAAGCGGTTTGCCATTGGGGGCTGTATCGATGCGTCGCCTCATACCACCAACCCTCGTGCTGTAAGCTCCTGCCGTGCCCGTGAAGTGGCATCGGCCGCAAGATTCGTTTGCGACCGCAGCCACTCCGCCAATTCGGCAAGCCCCTCGGGAAAGGAAACCTGGGGCTCGTATCCGAGAATCCGCTGAGCCTTGCTGATATCCGCAAAGCAGTGGCGGATGTCGCCGACGCGATAGCGAGTCGTGATTTCGGGTTCGATCGACTCGAGCCCCAAGACCTCGCCGATTTTCGCCGCGACCTGCCTCACCGTGACCGCGTCGCCGCTGCCGACGTTAAAGACATGCCCGGCCGCCTCGGGGACCTCCATCGCCAACCGGCAAGCGCGGGCGACATCGTGCACGTTGACGAAATCTCGCTGCTGCAGACCGTCCTCAAAGATCGACGGCCGGTGCCCGTTGAGATACTGCGAAGAGAAGATCGCGAGCACGCCGGTGTACGGGTTCCCGAGCGCCTGCCGCGGCCCGTAGGCATTGAAAAAGCGGAGGGCCACCGTGGGGATCCGATACGCCCCGCCAACGATCAAGCTCAGCCGTTCCTGATCGTATTTCGAGAGCGCGTAGACCGACGAGGCGGCGGGAGCTTTGGTCTCGGGCGTCGCCACCGGCTCGAGCGGCCGCCCCGCTTCGTCACTGACCTCCCATTGCCCGGCCTGCAGCTGTTCGAGCGGCCGCTCGCTGGCCGCCACCAATGGGCCCTCGGGCGAGCGATAGGCGCCTTCGCCGTAGATGCTCATGCTCGAGGCCACCACCAGCCGCTCGACCGGCGAATCGGCCAGCGCCTGCAGCAGAACCGCGGTCCCCAAGTTATTGACGCTCGTATAGTGCGCCACCTCATACATGCTCTGGCCGACCCCGACTGCGGCGGCCAAGTGGTAGACCACATCGACTCCTTGTAGCGCCCGCTGGACCGTCGCCGGATCGCGAACATCGCCGACGATCAACTCGACATCGGCGGCGAGATACTCCGGTCGCTCGCCGCTGGGACCATGGACCTGGGGCAACAGACAGTCCAGCACGCGAACCCGGTAGCCCTGCTCGAGGAGCTCATCGGCGAGGTGGGAGCCGATGAAGCCCGCCCCGCCGGTAATCAAAATCCGCGGTTTCATGGTGGGAACGACTGAGATTGTGGAACGAAACGAGAGCCAAGCAGGTGCAGCCGATCGACCCATGACTTGCCCCGAAAGCGGACCATAGCACCACCTGAGTGGGGGCCGTTGCTGCTGCTGAATGCGGCTTCCCGACGCTGCAAATCGGGTACCACCCATCGCCCCCGCAGGGGGAATGGTGGGAGAATCCTGTCCGCGGTGGGGCGCCGCCGCGAAGCGACGCCCGCTGCTTTTGCTAGCGAATCCGCGCCCAAGCATTCCTTTTGCTGCAGCCGGCGCCCCAGTGGCAGCCGGCGCCCCAGTGGCAGCCGGCGCCCCAGTGGCAGCCGGCGCCCCAGTGGCAGCTCAGCACCCAGCTACCCGGCTCAGCGTCGCGGCACCGGCTCAGCGCAACGGCACCAGCTCAACATCACGGCACCGGCTCAGCGGCCCGGAAAGATCCGCTCGACGTTGCCGCGGAGGACTTGCCGGCCGAGCGCCACCGCCCGTTCCTCGCTCCAGCCGCGGTCGATGACGAACGTCTCGGCCAGGATCTTTGCCAGGCAGTCGCGGTACATGGCGAATTTGGGAGCGACGAATTCGAGCTTGTAAGCGTCGCTGTAGTAGCCGATCTGCTTGGTCGCCGGGACCGCTTCGAGCCGCGCGGTGGCGTCGCGGTGGATGAAGGTGGGCGTGTTGCTGTACCACCAGTGGCCATTGGTCACGACGTTCGGGAAGATCCAGGCGTAGCTGACCAGTTCCTGGTTCGTGACGCTGGCCAAGACCGAGACCGGGAACGTCACCTCGGGAAATGCGTTGAGCAGCTCGCGATACTGGATCAGCGACACGCGGCTGTCATACAGGTCGCGTCCCTGATGAACCCCCTCGGCGTACACCCCGCGGTTGACGCCGATCATCAGGTCGAACGGCAGGCGATGAGCGTCGCACAGTTCGGCCAGGGTCCAGAAAACGCGATTCTGCAGCGCCCGCCGGTGGGACTCTTCGGCCCCGGTTCCCGAGCGAAGGACCGCCTCGAGAGCAGATGCCGCGCGGCCGTCGGCGACCGGTTGCGGGGCGAAATCGGGGGGCAGGGAGATCGCACAGGCTCGGGCCCCGCGAGCGACGAAATAATCGAAACGCTGCTCCAGAGCCGCCCGCAGCGTCGCCAGGTCGTGAACCTCCACCCCCGAGCAGGCCGCGAGCCGCTCGCGAACGCTGCTCTGGCCAAGGTGGAACACCAGGTCGTCGGTGCGGAGGCAGGGGATGTACCGCGAAGTGTCAAAGCCCTCCAGCGCGTCGTCGAAATCGTTGGTCAGAAAGACCGCTTCGACGTTGCTCTCGCGAAGCACGGTGTCGGCCCACTCGGCCGATTCCATCCGCTGCGAAGCGGCCTCGTAGACTTGCTCCCAGTTCGAGGCGTCCAGAGTGTCCGCTTCCAAACCGAAAAACCGCCGGCAGATATCGACCAACCAGGCGTATTGGGTCGTATTGTGAATCGGCACTGTCCCTTCGACCAACCGTCCCACGCGTTCTTTGTCCGAGATCGCCGGGTCTTCGATCTCCGCTTTGGGCATCCCCGCCGCGTGTGCGAGCTCGGTGTAGTAGTGGTATCCGAGGATGTCGGCCAGCGTCGTCGAAGCCGGGCTGTGCGGATTGATATGCGTGTGCGGATCGATCAGCGTGATCTTCGCCAGTTCATCGCGGAGCGTGCGTCGGAGTTGTTCAGACATGGCAGAGCAGGGGAGGAGAGGGGAAACGGACAGAGGGTCTTAGCAATCAGCCGCCGGGCGCTAGCCCCCGGTTTCCGAAAACGCCGCAAAAACCGGACACTAGCGCGTGGCGGCTGGTACCGCGGATCGTGCCCCGAGCCTAGCAAGAAAACGAGCCTAGCAGGAAAGGGGTCTTGTCGCCCCGCCCGCGGACCGGAGCCCTGCATCGATTGGGATTTTTTACTCCACGGCGGTACACTGGGTGCAGAGAGAGGACAGGCCGGGGGCCGCCGTTTCCGTTTGGTCGAGAGAGCTCGCTTCCATGACCGATTTCGCTCACCGCCCTCCCACCGACGACCCTCCGGCCGAACCCGCTGCCGTGGAGGCCGCTGTCGTGGAGGCCCAGGCTCCCGATGCTACGGCCCCCGATGTTGCGGCCCCCGATGCTGCGGCCCCCGTAGAGCGTCCCTTCGCCCGCTCGCTCGAGCCTCGCCCGCCGGTAGTGACGCAGCGGGGAACTTCTTCCTATCGCGGAACCTATGCGAACCGGGGAACCTCTCCGCTGACTCAAGCGCTCATCACGTTGCTGATGCTGGCCAGCACCTTGGGAGCGGCCCGGTTTCTCGTGCCGGCAATCATCGAGGAAGCCCGCTACGCGTGGCGGCGTGGCCAATTGCGAGCGGAATACGAAGGGAGCGAGGGAGCGCTGCAGAATATTGGGCTCGATGCGCTCTCCAATGCCTACCAAATGGTCACCCAGCGAGTGGGGGCCAGCGTCGTCCACATCGAAGTCGAGCGGAGCAGCGACCCGCAGCAGACGCTCCACTCGATCCGCCTCGGTGGGATTCAGCCCCCGGAAATGAGCGACCAAGGGAGTGGCGTAATCATCGACGCCGACGGCTACATCCTGACCAACAACCACGTGATTGCTGGCGGCGACGTGATCACCGTGGGGCTGAGCGACGGGCGGCGGATGTCGGCCGAAGTGCTGGGCAGCGATCCGCTGACCGACGTGGCGCTGCTGCGGGTTGCTGCTACGGGTTTGATGCCAATCGAGTGGGGGGACAGCGACCAGGTGGAGGTCGGGACACCGGTGTGGGCGGTGGGCAGCCCCTTCGGGCTCGACCGCACCGTCACCTTTGGAATCCTCAGCGGCAAACATCGGGCGGCCAAAGCGGGGACGACGTATCAAGATTTCATGCAGAGCGACGTAGCGGTGAATCCGGGCAACAGCGGCGGACCGCTGGTCGATGCCCGAGGCCGGCTGATCGGAATCAACACCGCGATCGTCGGCGACACCTATCGCGGGGTCAGCTTCTCGATCCCGAGCAACGTGGCCCGGCGGGTCGTCGAGCGGCTGCGGTCGAGCGGACGGTTTGACCGCGGTTGGCTGGGAGTTCAACTGGCCGAGGTTCCCGACGAACTCCTGCCGGGAGAAGATTTCCGGCTTCGCGGCGCCCTGGTCAGCCGCTTGGCTGACCCCGATTCGCCCGCCGCCCAGGCGGGGATTGCCGCCGGCGACATCATTGTCGGCTTCGACGGCAACCAGATCGCCGACATGGGAGCGCTGATGCGGATGGTGGGCAATTGGCCCGCTGGCCAGACGGCGGAGATCGAAATCTTCCGCGACGGAACCCGCCGCACGCTCGCGGTGGAAATTGGAGCCCGGCCGATGGAATTCAGCGTGCGGTGAGCGACCGCTCGGCGGAATTTGCTGGCATTCTCAGGGGAAAACCGCACGCGGAGGGGAAAAGGCCCTCCGCGAACCAATCGTGGCGATCTATAATCTTTCTCCAGTCTCTCAGTTCAGCATTTATCGCCACAAAGCGCCATGTCGAAAAAATCGCTCCTTTCCATCGCTCTGGCCGGTTGCCTCTGCGGCGGGGTCGGCGTCGCATTGGTTCACGCCGCGGATGAAGCCACGTCCCAAGCCACCCCTCCCGCGACAGGCTCTCCCGAACAACCGCCGTTCAACGCCGCTCCGGGAATCTCCGAGACCCGCCCCGAGTCGGGACCGGCTGTGAAAGTCGAACACGGCTTCATGGTGCCGTACACCGAGCGAATTCCGGGAACCGACATCACTTTTGAGATGATTCCCGTTCCGGGAGGGACCTTCACCATGGGCAGCCCGGAATCGGAGGCTGGCCGCAATGAGGACGAGGGTCCGCAGGTGAAGGTCGAGGTGCCTCCGATGTGGGTCGCCAAGGAAGAGGTCACGTGGGCGGAGTACCGGCAGTACATGGATTTGTACGCGATCTTCAAGTCGTTCGAAGCTCGCGGCATCCGTCCGGTCACCGACGACAACCGCGTCGACGCGGTGACCGCGCCGACCGAACTGTACGAACCGAGCTTTACGTTTGAGTACGGCCAGGAAGACGAGCAGCCGGCCGTCACGATGACGCAGTACGCCGCCCGCCAGTACACGAAATGGCTCAGCCACGTGACCGGACGCCAGTATCGGCTGCCGACCGAAGCCGAATGGGAATACGCCGCCCGGGGCGGAACCCAAACCGCCTACTCCTGGGGCGACGACCCGGAGCAGATCGACGACTATGCCTGGTACTTCGACAATGCCGACTCCGGCCAGCTGCCGGGAGCTCAAAAGAAGCCGAATCCGTTCGGGTTGTATGACATGCATGGCAACGTGGCCGAATGGACCGTCGACGCCTATTCCGAAGAGGGCTACGAGCTGCCGACCGACAAGGTGCTGAGCGTCGACGAGGCGGTCCAGTGGCCCGAAGAGTCGTATCCGGGAGTGGTCCGCGGCGGGAGCTGGGAGATGGAGCCGCCGCAGCTGCGGAGCGCCGCCCGTTTGGCCTCGGACGATGACTACTGGAAAGAGGAAGACCCGAATTTCCCCAAAAGCCCCTGGTGGTTCACCAGCGATCCGGCCCGCGGCGTCGGCTTTCGGCTGTTCCGCTCCTACGAACCGAAGTCGGAAGAAGGAATCGCCAAGTATTGGGAAATGAATACCGAAGATGTGAAGGATGACGTGCAGTCGCGGATCTCCGGCGGCCGCGGCGTCTTCGGGATCGTCGACGAGCAGCTCCCGGCGGCGATCAAGGCAGCCCGAGAAGAGTAGGGGGGCTGGCCCCTCCGGCCCCCTCTCCCCCAAAAGGGTATCGCGGGGGTCGGCTCAGCCTCAATGCCAGCCAGTTCCGCGATTTCCTTTTGGGGGAGAGGGCTGGGGTGAGGGGGTCTAAGCGGCCGGCGGACTGTCCGGCCGCAGCAACCCACACCTCGCACAACAGCCCCCTCACCCTAACCCTCTCCCCCAAATGTTTCGCGACTGATGTTTGGGGGTACCGTTTGAGTCACTCCCGCGAAACATTCGGGGGAGAGGGGACCGGAACGCCTCACACTCCATTCATTACTTACCCACACTTCTACAAACCTTTGCCACGGGATCACTGTGTACGAAACTCTCGCCCTGGTCGGGGCCACTGGTGCGGTCGGACGGATTGTTCTTGAGCAATTGCAGCAGCGCAACTTTCCCTACAAGCGACTGAAGTTGCTCGCCTCGCAGCGGACAGCCGGCACGCAGGTCCGCGTCGGCGACACCGAGGTGACGGTCGAGCTGATGTGCCCCGAAGCGTTCGAGGGAGTCGATCTGGTGATCGCCAGCACGCCCGACGACGTGGCCGCGGAATTCATCCCGTGGGCGGTCGAGCGAGGGGCGGTGGTCGTCGACGAGAGCGGCTACTGGCGGATGGATCCGAGCGTTCCGCTGGTCGTTCCGGAGGTCAACCCCGAAGCGGTCGAGAACCACCGCGGGATCATCAGCAGCCCCAACTGCAGCACCACGCAGATGGTCGTCGCGCTCGCGCCGCTGCATCGCGCCGCCCGCGTCCGCCGCGTCGTCGTCAGCACCTACCAGGCAACCAGCGGAGCGGGACTGGCCGGAATGGAGGAGCTGCGAACCGCCACTCGGGCTTCGCTCGCCGGGAGCGAGGTCGCGGCCCAAACGTTCCAGCACCCGATCGCGTTCAACCTGATCCCGCAGATCGGCTCGCAGAAGTACGAAGGCTACACCTCGGAAGAAATGAAGATGGTGTACGAGACGCGGAAGATCATGGGGGACGAATCGATCCAGGTCTGTCCGACCTGCGTCCGCGTGCCGGTCGCGGTCGGTCACAGCGAGTCGATCATGGTCGAGACCGAGCGACCGCTGTCGGTTGAGGAAGCCCGGCAGCTGCTGGGCGAAGCCGATGGAATCACGGTGATCGACGATCTGCCCGATTCGCGGTACCCGATGCCGGTCGACTGCGAAGGCCGCGACGACGTGCTCGTCGGCCGAATTCGCAAAGACATCAGCAACCCTCACGGGATCACCTTCTGGTGCGTCAGCGACAACCTCCGCAAGGGGGCCGCGACCAACGCGGTGCAGATCGCCGAGCTGCTGGTCCGCAATTCGGCCGCTGTCTGAGTCGCTCCCCATCCTGTCGCAATCGCCCCGCGATCCCACCCTTGCCTCGCTACTTCAAACTGACCGTCGCCTACGACGGGACCGCCTACGCCGGTTGGCAGATCCAAGTCGGTAAGCCGACGGTGCAGGGGATGCTTGAACGGGCGATCGCGAGACTGGTCAAGGTCCGCGTGCCGATCACCGGCAGCGGACGGACCGACTCGGGAGTCCACGCGCTCGGCCAAGTCGCCAGCCTCTCGACCGACGCCTGGGCCGCTCCGGCCGAACGGCTGGCGATGGCGATGAACACCAAGCTGCCCGATGACATCCGCGTGCTCGCCGCGGAAGAGATGCCCGGCGACTTTCACGCGATCCGCGATGCGACCGGCAAACGCTATCGCTACCAGATCCAGATCGGTGGAATCCGCGATCCCTTCGACTACCGCTACCGCTGGCATCTCCCCGGACCGCTCGACGTGGCGGCGATGCGGGAGGCGGCGGCGACGCTTCGCGGGACGCACGATTTTGCTGCCTTCCAAGCCAGCGGCAGCGTGCGGAAGACGACGACCCGCACGGTCCGCGACCTGGTGATCCTCGACGAGCAGGGCAGGGGGGGCAGCGAGGCGCTCGCCGTGGAGATCGAGGCCAACGGGTTTCTCTACAACATGGTCCGGAACATCGTCGGCTCGCTGGTCGTCGTCGGCAGCGGCAAGGAGTCGCCGGAATGGATCGAGCGGGTCCTCGGTTCGCTCGACCGCACGCAAGCCGGGCCCACCGCGCCGCCGCAGGGACTGTTCTTGATGCACGTGCACTACTGATGCGTATCGCTCACATCATCACGCGGATGATCATCGGCGGGGCGCAGGAGAACACGCTCTACAACTGCCTCGATCTGCTGCGACTCCATGGCGACGAGGTCGTGCTGATCACCGGCCCGTCGCTGGGCCCCGAAGGAAGTTTGCTCGAGCAGGGCAGGGCGGGGGAGTTGCCCGTGATCGAGCTCGATTCGCTGCGGCGAGCGATCCACCCGCTAAAGGACCTTCGAGCCCTCGCGGACCTTCGCCGCGTGCTCGGTGAACTGCGGCCCGACGTCGTGCACACCCACAGCGCCAAAGGAGGCATCCTGGGGCGGCAGGCGGCTTGGGAACTGGGCGTGCCGGCGATCGTGCACACGGTCCACGGAGCTCCGTTCCATCCCTATCAGCCCCCGCCGGTGCGGTGGCTCTACCGGGCCTGCGAACGACATGCGGCCGGTCGCTGCCATCGGCTGATCAGCGTGGCCGATGCGATGACCGACTTGATGGTCGCCGGGGGCGTGGCGCCGCGAGAGAAATTCACCACGGTCTACAGCGGCATGGAAGTCGAACCGTTCCTCGCGGCCTCCGAACATCGGGCGGCGATGCGGGCTAAGTTCGGGTTCGGCGAGAGCGACATCGTGTTCGTCAAAATCGCCAGGCTGTTCCACCTGAAAGGGCACGACGACCTGATCACCGCGGCAGCCGAGGTCGTTCGGCGGCATCGCCAGGTGCGGTTCCTGCTGGTCGGCGACGGGATCCTCCGAGATTCACTGGAGCGGCGGATCGAGCGCCTCGGGCTCCGCGAGCACTTCGTCTTCGCCGGGCTGGTCGATCCGAGCGAGATCCCCGCTCATCTGGGAGCGGCCGACGCGCTGGTGCACACCTCCTACCGCGAGGGGCTCGCCCGGGCGCTACCGCAGGCGCTGATCGCGGGACTGCCGGCGGTCAGCTACGACGTCGACGGGGCCCGCGAAGTGGTCATCGACGGCGAGACTGGATGCTTGGTTCCGGCGGCCGATACCCACCGCCTGGCTGCCGCCCTCGGCCGGCTCGCCGAGGACGCCGCGATGCGTGAGCGGCTGGGCAGGGCAGGGCGGGAGCGGTTTACCGAGGTGTTCCGCCACCAAACGATGACCGCCCGAATCCGGGAAATTTACCAGTCGATCCTCGACTCGGCCCCTGATCGGGATGGCCGGAAGTAGGCCCTGGCTTGTAAGATGGAGCGGTTAGGGGGCTCACTACGGCAGCGCGACCGGCGAGGATTTTAATGACAAAAGCACGCGACTTCCTGGGACCGTACCGGCTGGTGCGGCTGATTCGCCTCGGCAGCACCTGCCAGGTCTGGGAAGCGATCGACGAATCCACCCAGGAGCGGTACGCGCTGAAAGTGCTGCGGAACGAGAGCCGCAACGACAAAGCGGCCATCGCCTCGCTGAAATTCGAGTACGAGGTCGCCTCGTCGATGAAGAACAGCAACCGCGTGATCCAGGTCCACGACTACCGCGTCGAGAGCGGGACGGCGTTCCTGGTGATGGAACTGTTCAGCGAAATGAACCTCAAGCAGGCGCTCCGCCGCGGCCCCGACGCGATCGCCTATCTGCTCGACACGATCGTCGACCAGGCAGCCGAGGGGCTGTTCTTCATGCACACCAAGGGCTGGATCCACCGCGATATCAAGCCCGACAACTACCTGGTCGGCAGCGACGGGACGACCAAGCTGATCGACTTCACGATCGCCGAAAAGAAACGCACCGGGCTCAGCAAACTGCTCTACAAGGCGAAAGTGCAGGGGACCCGCAGCTACATGTCGCCCGAGCAGATCCGCGGCAAAGTCCTCGACGAGCGGGCTGACGTCTATTCCTTCGGCTGCATGGCGTTCGAGATGGTCACCGGCAAACCACCCTACACCGGGACTACGCCGAACGACCTGCTCAACAAACACCTCACCGCTCAAGTCCCCAGCCCGATCGTCGCTAACGACAACGTCACGAGCGAGTTCGCCGATTTGACCAAGCGGATGATGGCGAAGAACCCGGACGAACGCCCGGCGTCGATGTACGAGTTCCTCAAGGAATTTCGCGTGACGCGGGTGTTCAAAAAACCTCCCCGCAAGCCGGACGTGACCGTGTTCGACGACATCCCGTCGTTCCGCAGCCCCGACCAGCTAACCAAAAAATAATCGCAGTTAACCAAACCGTAATTGGGCGAACCCGAGAATGGATTTAGCACCAGGTTTAGAATTCGAACGCGAGGTCTTCCTGCTCGAAACGCAACTCGCGGAGCTGGAAAAACAGACCGACCGCACCCCCGAAGCCGAAGAGACGATTCGTCGACTCCGCGGTGAGGTCAACGATGCCCTCCGCGCGCTGTACTCAAATCTCGATCCGTGGCAGACGGTCCAGGTGGCGCGGCACAAGAACCGACCTTACACCCGCGACTATTTGAATCTGGCATTCGATGAGTTTGTCGAACTGCACGGCGACAAACACTTTGGCGACGACCGGGCGCTGCTCAGCGGGTTTGCCAAGATCGATCGCTTCAAAGTCATGATCGTCGGGCACCACAAAGGCCGGACCTACAAAGAACGCGCGGCGAGCCACTTTGGCTGCGCGCACCCCGAAGGCTACCGCAAGGTGATGAGCAAGATGCGGCTGGCGGAAAAGTACAAGCTGCCGCTGATCTGCCTGATCGACACCCCCGGCGCCTACCCGGGCATCGGCGCTGAGGAACGCGGCCAAGCCCAGGTGATCGCCGAGAGCATGTTCAAGATGAGCCGCCTGCAGACGCCGGTGATCTGCGTCGTGATCGGCGAAGGCGGTTCAGGCGGCGCCCTGGGGATCGGCGTCGGCGACCGCGTCGCGGTCCTCGAGCACGCTTACTACTCGGTGATCAGCCCCGAAGGCTGCGCCGGGATCCTCTGGAAGAGCCACCAGTACGCTCCCAAAGCCGCCGCCGCGCTGCGATTTACTTCACGCGATCTGCGGGGCCTGGGAGTCGTCGACGACGTGCTCCCCGAACCGCTCGGCGGCGCCCACCGCGACCATCGCCAGATGGCCGCCTGCCTGAAGAGCTACCTGACGCGGACACTCACTCAGCTCGAAGCCAAACCGATCGACGAACTGGTCGACGAGCGCTACGAGAAGTTTCGGCGGATCGGCCAGTTCATCGAAGAACCGGTCGCACCAGCCGCCGCGAGCTAGCGTCCGGTTCCATCAGCCGCCGCGAGCTAGCGTCCGGCTTCCAAAACAGATCGGGGCACGCAACCGCCCCGATTTCGCCCCACCAGCAACGTCCGATAATGCCCCTTATGTTGCATTCGAACCGGGGTTTTTCCAGGGAAACAGCGATTTCCGCCCCCGGCGACCCGGCCACTGCCCGGTCACCCATCAGCCGCCGGGCGCTAGCCCCCGGTTCCCACAATCGCGGACGGAACCGGACGCTAGCGCGTTGCGGCTGATGCAGATGGAACCGGACGCTAGCGCGTTGCGGCTGATCACGGACCCATCAATCGCATCGGCGGCAGACCGCTTGGCTGCTGGGCTCGCTGCGGCACGTAATCCCGGAGCGATTCGAAGCTCTCGGGCGTCCACCGCTGAGGGTCGATCGGCAGCGGCGACTGGCTCGCCGCGTCTTGCCAGAACGAATCCGGAAGCAGCCCATCGGACGCGCCTCCCGAGGAGATCGGAGAGTCGCTCCCCGGCGTCCATGGAAAGCCACCCCCAGCACCAGGCTCCACCGATTCAGCAACCCCGCCGACTCGCTCCTCAAAGCTGTCGATGTACGGGGCGACGACCTCGTGCAACTCTGGCGGGATGATCGCGTCGCTCTTATCGAGAGCCTTGGCTATGTAGTAGCCACTCTTGGAGTGCACGATCGTCTCGCGGTGGCTTTGCCCCAGGAGGGTCACCGCGAACATCGTGATCAGGATGCAGAACAGAGCCCCTTTGGCGAGCCCGAAGGCGGCCCCGATCTGGCGATCGAAATCCTTCAGCTTCATGCGGTCGATCGAGCGACTGACCATGCGGAAGGCGACCCAGATGATCAGCGAACTGCCGACGTACAGGATCAGCATCGCCAGGAACATATTCCAGGGCGGATCGGCCTTGATCGATTCGCTAAAAGGCTGGCGAAACTTGTAGGCCACGATGTAACTAACAACGATCGATGCAATCGAGGCGAGCTGCCAAGCAAAACCCTTGATGGCACCGAACAGCGTGGCGCCAGCCAGGACGACCAGCATCAATATGTCGTAAGTCTCCATAACCGCCTGCCTCCGTGCATGAATGGATGCCTCGAGTATAGCGAGCGGTTTAGGCGGCACGAAGACCAATTCGCCTTGGCAGGCAATGGGCAGGGCGGTTACAGAGGGAAATACTAGGCCGACTTTCCCAAGCACTCGGAACCGTTCCCGCGTGGCTGATTTCAAGACCCACATTACCGGCAGCACGATCGTCGGAGCCGCTTACGGCTACTGGGGGTCGGCCACGCAGGCGATGCCGATCGAGAGCTCGCTGGTGGCCGCTGGCCTGTGCTCGGTCAGCGGAATGCTGCCCGACCTGGACAGCGATTCGGGAGTCCCGGTCCGCGAGGCGACGATGTTTGCTTCGGCGGTGGTGCCCATGTTGGCACTGGGCCGATTGCGAGAATTGAACTTATCGCCCGAAGCCATGGTGCTGGCGGCGGGACTCATCTACGTCACGCTGCGGTTTATCATTGCGGAGATATTTAAGCGCTACACAGTCCACCGCGGCATGTGGCATAGCATTCCAGCGGCCGCTTCCGCGGGACTGGTCGCCTATTTGATCATGCCGTCGATGGAAGAGCATATACGCATCTATAAAACCGCTGCCGTAGTGCTGGGCTTTATGGTGCATCTGATATTGGATGAGATCTGGGCCATCCATTTTCGCGGCGGTCGATTTCGACTGAAGAAATCATTCGGCACGGCGCTCAAATTCTGGGGCCCCAAGTTCGGAGCCAATTTTTCGGTTTATGCCAAGTTGATACTTCTGCTGTATCTGGCATACCACGACACAAACTTGTTTGATCAAGTGCACCGCTTTCGACTCAGATCCAACGAGCGCCCCTCGGAATTGAGATGGGACGATGAGTTAGCCAATCGGCTGACGCCCTGGCGTTAGAACGAATCCCCTAATCGTTTAACGGCAAGCCGAAGGCGACTGCTTTTAAAACACCGACGCCTGCGGCTTGCCGTTAAACGATTTTGTTCAAGTCCCCGGAAACCGGACACTAGCGAGTGGCGGCTGATCGCTCGCGGGTATCGATCAGGATCGTCACCGGGCCGTCGTTGACGAGCTGCACTTTCATGTCGGCGGCGAAGATTCCATATTCGACATGCACCCCCTGCCCTTGCACGTAGGCTCCCAAGGCTTCGTAGAGTCGCTTGGCTTGCTGCGGTTCTTCGGCGGCTGTGAAGGCGGGCCGCCGTCCTTTGCGGCAGTCGCCGAGGAGCGTGAATTGACTGACCAACAGCATCGCTCCGCCGGTGTCGATTAAGCTGCGGTTCATTTTCCCCGCTTGGTCCTCGAAAATCCGTAGATGGATCAGCTTGTCGGCCAGATAATGCAGCTCCGCTTCGGTATCGCCTTGCTCGACTCCCAGCAGCACGAGCATCCCGGAGCGGATCTGGCCGACGACCGATTGATTCACGGTGACCTGACACTCGGATACTCGCTGAACAACGGCTCGCACTTTCACATCTCCTAAATTATCCACATCCACTGCCGCACATGCCCTACCTATTTACCTGCCCGCACTGCAAGACCGCGACCATGGTCGACGATCGGTACAGCGGTCAAACTGGTCGCTGCGTGACCTGCGGCCGCGAGATCACGGTGCCCGCTTTTCGCGCTGCGAGCAACGCGAGCAACGCGAGCAACGCGAGCAAGGCGCGGGGTGCGGAGGGATGGGGACTCGGCGGGCTGCGATTTGGAGGAATGCGGGCGTTTCGCTGGGCGCTGGCGGGCGTTGCCGCAGTGGTGATTGTCGGAGCGGTCGCTTTGGTCACGATCCGCTATGGCAGCCAAGGCATTCAGACGCTGCAAGAAAATCGGCTGCGAGGAGACTGCATTCGCAATCTGGAAAAGATTGCCGCGGCGATGAATGCCTATGCCGAGGATTATGGGAGCTATCCCCCGCCCGTCACTTTGGCCGCCGATGGGACGCCCCTGCACAGCTGGCGCGTCCTCGTACTCCCCTACCTCGGCTATCAAACCCTGTATGACGAATTTGATCTGGAGCAGCCCTGGAGTTCAAATGCGAACCGCCAGCTGATTTTCCAGATGCCTGAGGAGTACCGTTCGCCGGTCGCCTCGGCCGCGTCGGGATACGAAACTTACTATGCCCTGGTCACGGGCCCCGACACGCTGTTCCCGCCGGGCGGGCCGCTCGGGCCCGACGGCGTCACCGACGATCCGGCCAAGACGTTGTTGATCGTCGAGGCCGCGCAACCTCCTTCGCTCTCGCTCGATTGGACCGAGCCGGGCGACCTGGACTTCGCGACGATGTCCACGACGATCGGCAGCGACCTGGGGGGCCACCACGGAGGAGGCGTGCCGGGCGGCGGCAGCCACCAAGCGAGCGGCGCGACGGCGGTGACGGTCGACGGCCGCGGGCAGTGGCTGCGCGAGACGCTCGAGCCGGCAGTGGTCCGAGCGCTGGTCACCCCCCGCGGCGGCGAGGGGCTGCCCGACGACGTGCTGGACTGAAGGACCACTCCCCTGCCCTGGCGCGGTCGCTCAGTAGGTGCGAGGCGAGACGCGACCTTGCACGCGGCTCGGCAGTCCCTGGATGCGGAGGAAGCCCTCGGCGTCGTCTTGGTTGTACGAGCCGCCCCCTTCCATCGTGGCGATCTCAGCGTCGTAGAGGCTGTTGGGGCTACTGCGACGAACGACGGTGATGTTCCCTTTGTAAAGCCGCAGGGTGACTTCGCCGGTGACCGGCCGCTGGGCCTGGCGAATGAACGCCGACAGCGCGTCCATCTTGGGCGTGTACCAGAATCCGTAGTACACCATCTCGGCGACTTCGGGAGCGAGACGATCGCGGAGGTGGACCAAGTCGCGGTCGAGAGTCAGCTGTTCGATGTACATCAGGGCGTCGTACAGGACGGTCATCCCCGGCGACTCGTAGACCCCCCTGCTCTTCATGCCCACAAACCGGTTTTCGATGATGTCGATCCGCCCGATGCCGTTGCGGCCGGCGATCGCGTTGAGCGACTCGACCATCTCGAGGGCCGAGACCGAGGAGCCATTGAGGCTGACCGGCACGCCCGACTCGAATCCGATCGTGACTTCCTCGGCTTTGTCGGGAGCCTGCTCGGGACTGACCCCCATGCCGAAATCGACCAGGTCGACGCCGCACACATCGAGCTCTTCGAGGCTGCCCGCTTCGTAGCTGATGTGCAGCACGTTCTCGTCGCTGCTGTAGGGCTTCTTGGTCGTCGCTTTGACCGGAATGTTTTTCGCTTCGCAGTAGGCGATCAGCTCGGTGCGGCCCGGGAACGCTTCGCGGAAGGCGGGGATCCGCCAGGGAGCGATCACCTCGACGGTCGGGTCGAGCGCTTCGGCGGCCAGTTGGAAGCGGCACTGGTCGTTCCCCTTGCCGGTTGCGCCGTGGGCATACGCCTTGGCACCGACTTCGCGAGCGACCTGCAGGCAGACTTTGCTGATCAACGGCCGCGCAATCGAGGTTCCGAGCAGATAGATTCCTTCGTACTTGGCTTGCCAGGAGAGAACGGGAAAGGCAAAGTCGCGGCAGAGCTCTTCGCGGACATCGACGATCCGAGAAGATTTCGCGCCGCAATTCTGCGCCTTCTCCAAGGTCGCCTGGCGGTCCTCACCCGGCTGCCCCAGGTCGACGTAGACCGCGTGGACTTCGTAACCTTGGTCCTGCAGCCAACCGAGGATGACCGAGGTGTCGAGACCGCCTGAGTAAGCGAGTACACAGCTTTTCATGGTTGCCTTTCCGGTGGACGCGTTTGCCGCGATGCTGACGGAGGTGCTGGTTGCGAGGGTTGGATCGAGCCGCCTATTGTGCAAGCGACAGCCGCAAACTGACAACACGGGGCAAAGCGTCTATATGTCGGAAACAGGAAGAGTGCCGCCGGAGCCGCATGGTGCGGGGCGGGCGATGGCTCCAGTCGAAGGGGCCACGGTCGATACGGGCCGGCAAATCCGCTGCGGGTTTGGCGAAGTGATCTACGGCGAAGGCAAATCGGCCGAACTGATCGCGCGGATCGCCGATCCCTTGCTCAAGGTCCAGCGAGAAGTGCTCGTCACGCGACTCGACGCCGCCGAGGCGGAATGGCTGGCGACGCGGTTTGTCCACACCCGCTATCGACCAGCGGCCCGCACGCTCCGCATCAGCCTCCAGGAAGTCGTCGACCCGGACCGCACGACGCACCCGGGCTCAGCGGTCGTAGCGGTCGTCACCGCCGGAAGCACCGATCGGCCCGCAGCCGAGGAAGCCCGCGAGACGCTCGCTTGGATGGGAGTCCCCACCGAGTGGTTCGAGGACATCGGCGTGGCCGGGCCCCAGCGGCTGCAGGCGGCGGTTCCCCGGCTCACCGGTTGCGACGTGATCGTGGTCGCCGCCGGGATGGAAGGAGCCCTGCCGAGCGTTGTGGCGGGCTATGTTAGCTGTCCGGTGATCGCACTGCCGACCAGCACCGGGTACGGAGCGGCCCTCGGGGGACTGACCGCGATGATGGGGATGCTGACCAGCTGCGCCGCTGGCGTGGCGGTGGTCAACATCGATGCCGGCTTCAAAGCGGGCTACTTGGCGGGGATGATTGCCACGCGGAAGTAAAGCCACGCGGAAATAAGTTGCGGAAGTACTCGGTCCAGGTTCGGAAGCCCAGCATGAACGACTCCCCCTCCCCTGCCCCGCCCTCGCAACTCGCCCGCCGCCAGCCGGAGAGCCACAAGGGGGATTACGGCCGCGTGCTGCTCGTCGGAGGTTCGCGCGGGATGGCCGGAGCGATCTCGCTGTCGGCGATCAGCGCCCTGAAGGTCGGCTCCGGACTGGTCACGCTGGCCGTCCCCGACCGCTGCCTGGAAACCGCCGCCGCGTTCAATCCCTGCCTGATGACCCACCCGCTGTCGGATACGCCGGCCGGTACGTTCGCCGAACCGGCGACCGAAGAATTGGAAGCGTTGGCCAGGAAATTTGACGCGTTCGGAGTCGGCCCCGGAATGGGAACCGGTCCGGGAGCGATCCGCCTGACCCGCTGGGCGCTCGAGTCGGGGCGACCGATGGTGCTCGACGCCGACGCCCTCAATGCGCTCGCCGAAATCCGCGCTTGGCGCTCGCTGCTGCGAGGCCCAGCCGTGCTGACGCCGCATCCGGGAGAGTGGCAACGGATCTGTGGCGAATCGCCCAAAGACCGCGCCGCCCAGCGTCGTGCGGCGGTGGAAGTGGCCGCAGCCAGCGGCGCTGTCGTGCTGCTCAAGGGCGCCCAAACGTTTGTCACCGACGGCTCGCGGGAATACACCAACGCCACGGGGAACCCCGGCATGGCCAGCGGCGGCGCCGGCGACGTGCTGACCGGCGTCGTCGCTTCGCTCCTCGGCCAAGGACTATCGCCGTTCGAAGCCGCTTCGCTCGGAGCGTGGATCCACGGGACCGCGGGCGATCTGGCCGCCGAAGAACTGGGGATGGCCGGCGTGACCGCAGTCGATATCGCCGCCGCCCTCCCAGCGGCCGTGGAACTGGCCACCGAGTGAACTGGCCACACGGGGTGAACCGGCTACACGGGGTGAACCGGGGCTGATAAAAATGGGCGTTCTCCCGCTCTAGAATCGCGTCTCCACTCCGCAGCACATTTGCCCTCCCCGCTCGTTCCTCGCGACCCTCCCGGGGGGAGGATAACGGCTGGGGCAGATCGTCCGTCCGTTCCCCGCCACCGATTTGCCGCCGTGACGTTGATTTCCGATTTGCAGCACGTGCCTTCAGCGGCGCGCGGGGGAGCGGTCAGCGTGGGGAATTTCGACGGGGTCCATCGCGGGCATGCGGCTCTCGTCGCTCGCCTCCGCAAGCTGGCCGATACGCTCGCCGGTCCGGCCGTGGTGATGACGTTCGACCCCCACCCGGCCGCCCTGCTCCGCCCGGGGAGCGAACCGGTGCGGCTGACGGAGATCGAGCGGCGAGCCGAATTGCTTGGACGACTCGGGGTCGATCACGTCGTGGTCTGCCGGACGACGCAGGCACTACTGCGGCTCTCAGCACGCGAGTTTTTTGACCAAGTGCTGCTCGCGCGACTCGGCGCGCGAGGGATCGTGGAAGGGCCCAATTTCTTTTTTGGTCGTGATCGGCAAGGAAACGTCGAGCGGCTGAAGACGTTCTGCGACGACACGGACGTCGCCTGCGAGATCGCCGAGGCGACGGTCGACGCCGAGCAACTCGTCAGCAGCACCGAAGTCCGGCGGCGGATCGCGGACGGCGAGATCGACGAAGCCAATCGGTTGCTGACCGCTCCCTATCGGATCAGCGGCGTCGTCGTCCGCGGCGACCGGCGAGGGGCCGCGCTCGGCTTTCCCACGGCAAACCTCAGCGACTTTCGGACGCTCGTCCCCGGCCCCGGCGTCTACGCCAGCCGCGTCGAGTTGCCCCACATTCCGGGCCGCTCTTTCTTGGCGGCGACCCACATCGGTCCGAACCCGACGTTCGAGGAGCGGGGGCAATCGAAGGTTGAGGTCCATCTGCTGGACTTCCAGGGGGACCTGTACGGCCAGAGGCTGCAGGTTGACTTCGTCGGACGGGTTCGTGACATTGCCCGGTTCGAATCGGTCGAATCGCTCGTCGAGCAACTCCATCGCGACATCCACGCCGTCCGCGAAACCTGAAACCTGCTACCTGAAACCTCCGCTCATGAGCGTCAACTGGCCCGCGTTTGTCAAAACCATCGAGCAGCACCAAAGTTTCGTGCTGACCAGCCACATCCGGCCCGACTGCGACGCGTTGGGGAGCGAGCTGGGGATGGCTGGAGTGCTGCGGGCCCTCGGCAAGGACGTGCAGATCGTCAACGCCCACCGCACTCCCCCGGCTTTGCAGTTCCTCGATCCGGCCAGCCGCATCGATGTGCTCGGCGAGACGATCGAAGCGGAAGATGTCCGCGCGGACTGCCTGATGGTGCTCGACACCAGCGCCTGGCCACAGCTCGGTGACATGGGGGAAGTGATCCGCAAGATGGCGGCTCAGAAAATCGTCCTCGACCACCACGTGGCCGAAGACGACTTGGGAGCGATCTTCTTCAAAGACGTGTTCGCCGAAGCGACCGGAACGCTGGTCGTCCAAGCCGCCGACGCGCTGTCGGTTCCGCTGACCCGAGAGATCGCGGTCCCGCTGTTCGCAGCGATCGCCACCGACACCGGATGGTTTCGCTTCGGTTCGGTCACCGCCGAGACGTACCGCATCATCGCTCGCTTGATCGATGCGGGGGTGGTGCCGAGTGAAGTCTACGCCGACCTGTACGAGCGTGACACGCTGGGCCGTGTGCGGCTTCGCGGCCGCATCCTTTCGCGAACCGAAGGTCGCCGCGACGGCAAACTCGTCTACACCTACGTGCTCAAAGAAGACTTCGCCGCGACCGGCGCCAATCCCTCCGACACCGAGGACGCGGTCAATCTGACGCTGGCGATCGAGGGGACGCGGGTCGCGGTGATCATGGTCGAACAGCTCCGCGGAGGCTTCAAGCTAAGCTTCCGCAGCCGCTGCGGAGTCGATTGCAGCGAGCTCGCGCGGCACTTCGGCGGCGGCGGCCACCGGGCCGCGGCAGGAGCGTTCCTCGAAGGCACGCTCGCCGATGTCGAAGCTCGAGTGCTGCCCAAAGTCGAAGAAGCCATGGCCGCCGACGGCTGCTGAGAAGCGTCAGCCTTGTCGCGGTAGTCCGAACTAGCCATCAGCCGCCGGGCGCTAGCCCCCGGTTCCCGAGAGCGCCATGGGAACCGGACGCTAGCGCGTTGCGGCTGATAGCCGTTATTCAACAAAACCAAGCCTACTCCGCTTTCCGCAGCAGGAAGTGGGTCGTCGACCAGCCGAGCTCTTCGGTTTTGACGAACCCGCCGCCCGGCTGCAGGTGGCGACGAATGACTTCGAACGGGGGCAACTGCGAGACGTCGACCTGAATCGGTTCCACCTCCCGATTCGTCTCCGTTTCTTCTTTGGCTCGCCGCAGGAGCGTTGCCAAGAGCGAATCGGACTCGAGGAACTTGCCTTGCCGAATCAGCTCGTACTTGATCCGCCAGGTCAGGTCGGTGCGGACGACCCGCTCCATCGCCCGCGACTCGCCTCCTTCGGCACGAATCGCCTCCAGGACCCGCTGAAATTCCGGAGCCGCGGCGATCGTCGCTCCGCCCGTCCGCTCGTGTTCGATGATCTCGACCAGCAGATCGGCGTGGCTCGAGAAGATCAGGTGGTTGCCGTAGACGGTCAGCGCCCACCGCTCGAGCAGCGGATCGGTCTTCTCCTTGGCCGCCGGGGTCTCGGTCTCGAAGCCGAAGTCCTCAAAGCCTTCGATATCGAACTCCGCCACATCGCCTTGGCTCGGGCGGATCTCCCAGATCAAGTGAGGTTCGTACGCATACTTGTAGACGTCCGGGTCGCCCGACATCGCATCGTTGATCGCCGCGGCGACGACCGGCGTTTCGTTGATGCGAATTGCCCCTAGCACTCGCTCGCTGGTCTTGCCTTCCTCCACTCGATTGTCGGTGAGGATGATCAGGTTGTCGTCGAAATTGGCGACCACATCCTTGGCGATGTCGATCTGGGGGCCTTCGGTGTCTTCGCGAATATCTTCGATGACTTTGCGGAAGATCTTTTCACCAAACGCTTCGTCGACCAGCGTCTCCACCGCCCAGAACGCTTCCTCCATCTTCCAGTGGGCTTGGAAAAATGACGCGGCGGTCGGCAGCACCCAGCCCGGCGGGTCCGCCATCTCGCCGTTGGGGAACTGGAGCACGCGAGCGGCCAGCTCGTAGCGCTCCGGCCCCTGGGCGGTTGGCGGAGCGAACACGAAGGCGCGGTGCAGCAGGTCGTACTCTGCGGTGGCTAACTGCAACTCGCCGCCGGCCGATTGGACGGCGTCAAAGCCCTGGTTGCGGAGCAATTTGATCACATCGACCTGGCGACCGCGATCGACTCCGGCGGCGTCGCGAACGATCGTCGCCATTCCCAGCGGACGGGCAAACCAGCGGAGCGACGCGCCTCCAGCTGCCTCGGGGGTCTCAACCGCCTCGGGGGTCTCAGCCGTCTCGAGGGTCTTTTGGGCAGCCTTGAGGGCACTGAAGACACCTTCGTAGTCGGCCGCCGCGACCAAGCTGTCAGCGACTCCCTGGTCGATGCCCGCGATCAGTGCCTGCAGCGTCTCCGGGCGGTCGGAGAGCATCAACCGCTCATCGACCGTCGCCACCACCAGTCGCTCGACGATCAGCTGACCGCGCTGCTGGGGGAGCGTGTAGAGCGTCGCTTGCTGGCCCGCGATCTCGATGGTGCTCACCTTCGCCTCGCGGCCGCGAAGCTCCTCATCGACCTTCTGCAGCAGCGCCTCGCGCTCGGCTTGGCGACCGCGGGTGTCGGCCAGCATCGCGATCGCGTAGGGCCGCCGAGGAGCGTCGTAACGCATCCAGGCAAGCACCAGTTCCCCGGAGACGGCCTCTTTCAGATCGCTCAACCGGATCCCCGAGTGCAGCCCCGAGTCGAGCCGCTTCTCGATCGCTTCCCGCTGGGACTCCAGGAACGGCTTCAGCGATTCCTCCTCCTGCAGTTCGGCCAGCGAGGTCTCCGTCCACCGCTCGAGGAACTGGGGCAGGTTGTCGATCGCAACCATCCCCTGCGTCGAATTGGGGAGCAGCGAGACGCTAGGGCGATAGCCAGCGTCGGAATCCGCAGCAGCCACGGCCTCCGCATTCTGCTGGGCGGCTGCGTCTTGGGCTGCGGCAACCGGGAGCAGCGAAGCGACTGCGAAGCAGGCCGCGGCGGAAGCCAACACGCGGCGCGGTGCGGCGAGGAATTTTGAAAAGCGAGCCGACAAAGCGGGAAGCATTTGTTGTAGTGATGTGGACGGCACCGATTCACCTTTGGGTCGTAACTGGATTCGTGGAGGCAAAGGTGCCGCGGCGGACCGCCTGTGCCGGTTTCCACTGGCACCGTATCGTATCCCAATTAGGAAAGCAGGGAAAAGATGTCCTTGAAGGGGGTTTGTGACGGTTCTGTCGCCGTTCGCCCCAGAGTCGCCCATAGTCGCCTTTCGCTCCGCGAAAGTTGTGCAGTAACGCCTCTTTCGCGGAGCGAAAGTTGTGCAGTAACGCCTCTTTCGCGGAGCGAAAGTTGTGCAGTAACGCTTCTTTCGCGGAGCGAAAGGCGACTATGGGAGCGAAAGGCGACTATGGGAGCGAAAGGCGACTAGGACGCCTCCGCAAACCGAAGGCCTTTTCTTCCAAAAATGTCTCCTCTCGCCCGCCGTGGGAGCGGGCCCGGTCTAGCGAGAAAATCCGCGATGGCGAGAATTTAGACCTCCGCAGCCGTCTTCCGATCTCCTCCACTCTCCTTCCGACACGCCAGCATCCACTGCGACATGAGCGACGAAACTCCCTACCAAAACCCCCTGATCAGCCGCTACGCCTCGCGCGAGATGGCGCACCTCTGGGGCCCCGAACGGCGGTTCCGCACTTGGCGGCGGTTGTGGGTCGCACTGGCCGAAGCCCAGCAAGAATTGGGCCTGGCGGTCAGCGACGAGCAGATCGCCCAGCTCCGCGAGTACCAGGACCGGCTGAACCTGGACGTGGCGGCCGATTACGAGCGTCGACTGCGGCACGACGTGATGGCCCATGTGCACGCCCTGGGGGATCAGTGTCCGGCGGCCCGCGGGATCATTCACTTGGGGGCGACCAGCTGCTTCATCACCGATAACGCCGACCTGATCTTGATCCGCGACGCGCTGCGGATGGTCGCCGTCCGCTTGGCCGCGGTCATCGATCGGCTCAGCCAGTTCGCCCACCGCTATCGCGACCTCCCCTGCCTCGCCTTCACCCACCTCCAGCCGGCCCAGCCGACCACCGTCGGCAAACGGGCTTGCCTCTGGGCCTACGACCTGCTGATCGACCTCGAGGAAGTCGAGCACCGGCTCGCCGAGCTGCGGGCCCGGAGCACCAAGGGAACCACCGGGACGCAGGCCAGCTTCCTGCAGCTGTTCGAAGGGGACCATGCCAAGGTCCGCCGCCTGGAAACGCGAGTGGCCGAGAAACTTGGCTTCGAATCGACCTACGCCGTGACCGGCCAGACGTACCCACGGAAAGTCGACACCCAGATTCTCGACGCCCTCTCGGGGATCGGCCAGAGTCTGCACAAGAGCGGATCGGACCTGCGGCTGCTCGCTGGCCGCAAAGAGGTCGAAGAACCGTTCGAGAAAGATCAGATCGGCTCCTCGGCGATGGCGTACAAGCGAAACCCGATGCGGAGCGAACGGATCTGCGCCCTGGCCCGGTTTGCGATCAGCCTCCAAGGAAGCGCCGCAGCGACAGCAGCCACCCAGTGGATGGAGCGAACGCTCGACGACAGCGCCAACCGGCGGCTGGTGATCCCACAGAGCTTCATGGCGATCGACGCCGCGCTGGTGCTCATGCAGAACGTCACCGATGGATTGGTCGTGTACCCGAACACGATCGCTCGCCACTTGGGCGAGGAACTCCCCTTCATGGCGACCGAAAACATTCTGATGCGAGCCGTCGCAGCCGGCGGAGATCGTCAGGAGTTGCACGAGCGGATTCGTCAGCACAGCCAAGCGGCGGCTTGGGAAGTCAAATCCGAAGGCCGCCCCAACGATCTGCTCGAGCGGCTGATGGCGGACGAAGCGTTCGCCGGAGTCGATCTCCAGGGAGCCCTCAACCCGCTCGATTTCGTCGGCCGAGCCCCCGAGCAAGTCGACGAATTTATCGCCGAATACGTCGAACCGGTCCGAGCCCGCTACTCGGGCGAAGAAAACCTCTCGGCCGAAGTGTTCGTGTGAGAAAAATCCGGTGTCCGGTGTCCGGTGTCCGGTGTCCGGTTTCCGGTTTCCGGTTTCCGGAAGAATCTCAAATCTCAGATTTCAAATTTCAGATTCTGATCTCCCGGCTCCCGGCTCCCGGCTCCCGGCTCCCGGCTCCCGGCTCCCGGCTCCCGGCTCCCGGCTCCCGGCTCCCGGCTCCCGGCTCCCGGCTCCCGGCTTCCGGCTACCGGCTACCGGTTTCCAGCTTTTCCCCTCCGGGCTGGTGGGGTTCGAACATGGTTTGTCTTGCGGTCTGGGCGGTGCCGGCGTCTTGGACTGCTCGTTCGTAGAGCTTCCGCTGGGCCCGGAAACCGTGCTGATCGCCGTCCGGCTTGAGCCGGCGGTACTGGCCGTCGGCGCCCAGCCGCCAGGTGACGAGGTTGTCGTGGAAGTAGGCGTCGAGCGTTCGCCACAACTTTTTGCGACAAGTCGGATCGAGGACGGGAATCAGCAACTCGATGCGGCGGTCGAGGTTCCGCGGCATCCAGTCGGCGCTGCTGATAAACATCGCCTCCTCGCCTCCTTGGTAGAAGTACATGATGCGGGCGTGTTCGAGGTAGCGGTCGACGATCGAGCGGACTTCGATGTTGTCGCTCAGCCCCGGAACGCCGGGGCGCAGGCAGCAGACGCCACGGATGTTGAGCTGGATGCGGACTCCCGCTTGGCTAGCCCGGTACAGGGCATCGATGACGCGGGAATCGACCAGCGCGTTGAGCTTGGCGACGATCCTTCCGCGTTGGCCTTCGCGGCACCGCCCCGCCTCGGCCTCGATCATTGCCAGCAGGCGTTTGCGGAGGGTTAAGGGAGCGGCGGCCAAATGGGTGAATTGCTGCTGTTGGCTGGCCCCGGTGACCGCGTTGAAGAAGGCCGAAGCGTCGGCGCCGAGCTCGTCGTCGCAGCTCAGCAGCGACACATCGCTGTACAGCCGGGCGGTGACTTCGTTGTAGTTCCCGGTGCCGAAGTGCAAGTAGCGGACGATTCCCTGGGCCTCGCGGCGGACGATCACGCACACTTTGGCGTGCGTCTTGAAACCTTTGACGCCGTAGATGACTTGCACCCCGGCTTGCTCCATCTCCCGTGCCCATTCGATGTTGCGGGCTTCGTCAAAGCGGGCTTTGAGTTCGACGACTGCCGTGACGTACTTGCCCCGCTCGGCCGCCCGCATCAGCGCCGCGACGATCGGACTTTTGCGGCTGATCCGGTAGAGGACTTGCTTGATCGCCAGCACATCGGGATCGGCGGCCGCCTCTTCGATCAGCCGCACCACCGGATCAAACCGCTCGTAGGGATGGACCATCAGCAGATCACCCCGGGCGATCGTGTCGAACATCGACTCCCGCGGGTCGATCATCGGGTTGCTCTGCGACGGCCACGAGGGATCGCGGTAGGAGTCAAAACCTTCGAGGCTGGAGAGCTGGAACAGGTAGGCTAGGTCGAGCGGCCCGCGGGCCCGGAAAACATCGTCGCCGCCGAGCTCCAGTCGGCTGCGGAGGAAGTCGGTCATCTCCTCCCCTGCCCTGTCGTCCAGCTCCAAGCGAATCGCATCGGAAGCCTTGCGACTCTCGAGCACCTCCCCCATCCCGACCATCAAATCCGCCGCGCTGTCCTCCCGCAGCTCGACGTCGGCGTTCCGCGTCAGGCGGAACGTGGCGCACTCGACCACCTGGCGTCCCGGAAAAAATTGCTCGATCCCATCGATCACCACGTCCTCGAGCAGCGCAAAGCAGTAGCCGCTGTCGGCCGGCAAGGAGACGATCCGCGAGAGCACGCGGCCGAGCGGAATGACGGCGTAATCCCACTCGGGAGCGTCCCCCCCACTCACTGCAGCAGCGTCACTCGCCACAGTAGCATTCGCACCCTCCGGCGGCGGAGCGAGTTCGCCAGCTCGCGAACTGCCGGCTGCTGCCGCCCCACTCCCCTGCCCTGCCCCGTTCGTCGCCACACCGCTCCCTTCGCCGCCGTCGCCCGGCGGTTCACTGGTCGGTTGATTGACCGCGAGCGGCTTGAGGCGGACGCAGAGGTGGACCTGCAGCCCAGGGAGGAGCGGAAAGGGCTGGTCGGGGGATATCGTCTGCGGCGAGAGCACCGGCAAGACGTCGCTCGCAAAGAACCGATCGGCCGCTTCGCCATGCCGGTCGCTGCTGGCGCGCAGATCAATCCGTTGGATTCCGATCGCCTGCATGGCCGGCTCGAGCTGGTCGAGCAGGATCGCGTACTGGTCGTTCTGCAAGCGATGGCAGCGGTTGGAAACGGCCTTGAGCTGCTCGAAGACAGTCATCCCGGCCGGGTCGGTCGCCGTTGGATTCTGTTCCGCCTGCATCTTCAGTCCGCCCACCCGGACCATGAAGAATTCGTCGAGGTTCGAGCCGGTGATCGCCAAGAACTTGAGTCGCTCGAGCAGCGGTTGATTCTCGTCGGAGGCTTGCTCGAGCACGCGCTGGTTGAACTCCAGCCAACTCAGTTCGCGGTTGAAATAACGGTCCGGCGGGAGCGGCTTGGGGCTGTGGAGTTTGGGGGAATTCACGATTCGGTGCGGAGAAAGGATGGGTGAGCGGGCGGACGAGCGGCGGCGGGCGAGCGTGTGCTGCCCTCAAGTGTATGCCGATCCCGTCAGCTCCGCAGACCCCACCCGGGAAAGAGGTCTTGGTTCGCAGGTCTGCCCTCGTACTGGTACTCAGCGAAGCGGTACTCGTACTCAGCGAAGCGGTACTCGTACTCAGCGAAGCGGTACTCGTACTCAGCGAAGCGGTACTCGTACTCAGCGAAGCGGTACTCGGGCCGAAACCCCGCCCCCACAATGCCTGCTAGCCCGAACGGGAACCGCACGGTCCGAGTACCGCTGCGCTGAGTACGAGTACGAGTACCGCTGCGCTGAGTATGAATGGGCTCCTGAAACCTGCTCCCTTTCTTTCGGCACGGTGTTCGCGTGAAAGCACTCCTTCGGCGGGTGCTCGTCGAGCATCGCCGAGATTCTCGAGTAGCTCCCGGGGAGTCTACGCGCATGGCTACGAACGCTTTGCTCTTTGTGGCGCTGTTGGCCGCGTCGCCCACGCAGCATGTGGTTCGCGACCGGGTGGACCTGATCGAGCTGAACCACTACTACGACGAGGCTGGTCGGCACGTGTTCGACCAGCTGATCTTTTACGACTGGAGCGAAGGGCGGCGGCGGTTCGAGGTCTGCGCCTGGCGGCTCGTCAAAAGCCGCTCGCAGCAGCCGCGGCAGGACCACCGCGAACACCTCTGGCGGGTCCTCTGGCACGACGGCGGCGTGCTTCGCAGCGTCGAAGGAGCCAGTTTCCGTGAGACCTGGACCAAGCACGATCCGGAGCTCGTCGACCGCGATCTGCTGCCGCAGGAGAGCCGGCGCGAGCTGAGCAAGCAGCCGACGAGCATGCTGCGACACATGCTCTCGTCGTTTTTTCAATGACCGACTGGGTACTCAGTACTTCTTCCGCTTCGTGAAATCAGCCGCCACGCGCTAGCGTCCGGTTCGCGCGGCGTTCTCGAGAAGCGGGGGCTAGCGCCCGGTTTGCGCGGCGTTCTCGAGAACCGGGGGCTAGCGCCCGGCGGCTGGTGCAATATGCAGGCTTACGCTTGATGAAATCAGCCGCCACGCGCTAGCGTCCGGTTTGCGCGGCGTTCTCGAGAACCGGGGGCTAGCGCCCGGCGGCTGATGCAATATGCAGGCTTACGCTTGATGAAATCAGCCGCCACGCGCTAGCGTCCGGTT
>NZ_WRPR01000121.1 GCF_010367455.1 Candidatus Laterigemmans baculatus
AAGTGTGGTAACTCCAATGTCTACCGGAACTAAGGCTCTCGCGCTAGATACCTACGCTGATCAGCGGATGAAATATCCGGGCTAGCCCCCGGTTCCCGAAAACATCGTGAGAACCGGACGCTAGCGCGTGGCGGCTGATTTAACCCACCGCGCTAACATCGGCTACGCCTCGGGCGACTCGCTGTCGAGTCCGTACTCTTTCAGCTTCTTGTGCAACGTGTTGCGGTTGATTCCCAGCCGGGCGGCGGCCTGCTTGCGGACTCCATTGCAGCCGCGAAGCACTTGCAGCATCAACTCTCGCTCGACGGCGTTGACGACGCGGCTGTGCAGTGCCGGATTGGGTTCGTCGGGGTCAACCGCCGCGATCCCTTGGGCGACGACTTCCTCGGTGAGCGACGCGAGGTCGAAGCGGTCGATTCCTCCGCTGCGTCGCGGGGCGATCCCTGTGAGCGGTTCGGGGAGCAGCTCCAGCGTCAACTCGTCTCCTTCCGCCATCACCACGGCCCGCTCGACATACGCCCCGAGCTCCGGGAGGTTCCCCGGCCAGGAGTAGGCCTCGAGCGCCTCGAGCGCCCGCGGCGCGACCTTCGTGACTCGGCCTCCATTCCGCGCGTTGCTCCGCTCGAGAAAGTGGCGGACGAGCTTCGGAATCTCTTCACTGCGATTCCGCAGCGGCGGGATCTCCAGCGGGATGACGTTCAGCGCCCAGTACAAGTCCTCGCGAAACCGGCCCGCGTCGACTTCGGCTCGCAGATCTCGCTCGCAGCCGGCGATCCACCGATGGCCACCGCTCCGCCGAGAACACAGGGCGGGGTTGGCGGCACTTGAGGAATCGAGCGCTTCGCCGAGCGGATTCGCTTCGCACCGCACCGCATGCAGCAACCCGATTTGCAACTCCGGCGGCAGACGTTCGACCTCGGCGAGGTACAAGGTCCCTTCACCAGCTTCGGCCACCGTAGCGAGCAACTCGGGCAACGTCATCTCGCCGCAATCGCACCGCACGAAGCGGGCCTCGCGGCGGTCGCTGAGCGCGTGGATTGCCGCGGCGAGAGTCCCTTTGCCGACACCCACTTCACCGTAGAGCAGGACCGGAGCGGAGGTCGCTGCGATCCGCCGCACCAGGCGGGCGAGCTCCTGCATCGCGGCCGAACAGGCTACCATCCCGGGCAGCCCCGCCAAGTTCGATAGCCGCGCTTCGCCGCCCCCGGTCGGCGCTTCCCCGGATGCTGCGGTGCCGTCGCGATCTTGCGGAAGCGAGCTGTGCAGGGTCGGGATCCTCAGGTTCGATTCGGTGCCCGCTCCGGGGATGCCTAAGGCTGCGGCGCGGGGGGCTGCGGTGTGGGGTCGGGCTGCGGTGCAGAGTCGGCCGGCGGGGTTTGGGGTGGTTGGCTCGAGACGCCGACCTTCGCTTCCATCGCGTCGAGGACACGCCCGATCGCGGCTCGTCCCTCCGGAGTCCGTTCGAGGTTGAAGCGTTCATACTGGTCGGCGACTTGCCGGCGGGAGAGCCGCGTCCCGAACCGCTCGACCGAGGCGGCGAACGCTTCGGCTGCCCGCTGGCGAAGCTCGGCATCGAGGCTAGGGTTGGCCGCGAGCGTCGCCAGCAGCGATTGCGATTGGGGACTTCCCAGTGCAGACAATACTGCCAAACTCTCGCTGCTGAAACCCGACCGCTGGCTCGCTTCGGCCAGGGCTTGCTCGCGGCGGAGCAGGTCGTACGGCTGCGGCGTTCCTTGCTCGCCCGCAAGCGACTCGAGAATCGCAAGGCCCTGCAGCGCGTAGCCCTGACGCTCCGCGGCCCTCAGCGGAGGCAGGGGAGCGGCAGCGTTCATCGGGCGGAGCGTCGCGGCCACCGCAGCGACGGTCTGAGGTAGCGGAATCTGCTGCAGCGGTGCCAACCAGCGATCGCCGATCGTGACCAGTGCTTCGGTCGGCTCACCCACGAGCAGGATCGGCACACGACCGCCGAGCTGCAAGCGTCGCACGCGATCGACCATCTCCACGGCGACCATGTCCGGCGGCGTGGTCGTGGCCACGATCAACTGCAGATCGCCGCCGGCAGCGACCGCGTCGACCAAAGCCTCGGCCGAAGGAACCCGGACGACCCGATAGCCGAGCTGGTCGAGATGGGCGTTGAGCACGCGGGCCGACAGAGCATCGTTGACCATCAACAAGGCCAGCGGCGCGTCGTCCAGCTGCGACATCTCGATCCAGCGGTCGAGCACGCGGTTGCTCTCTTCGTAGGGCTGCCGCGGGGCCAACGCGCCAATCGTGGTCGCCGCTTCGTAGCGCACTCGCGGCTCCGGGTGGGAGGCAGCGGCCACCAGCGGGGCGGGCTCCGCGGCGGTCGTGTAAACCACGTCCGGATCGCCCACTACTGCCATCCAGCGGAGGATTGCGATCGCCGCGGCCGGATCATCTAGGGTCTCGCCCGGTCCCACGCCCCCGCCCCGTCCGGGAGCTCCCAACGCATCGCCGAGCGATTCGTCAAAGGTGTAGGCGAGCGAATCGCCCACCGGCTGGCCGAGCGCGTCGCTCAGCAACCGGGAGAGAAAAGTGGCATCGGTTAGCGCCTCACCCCAAGCCGTCTGCAGCGGTGCAAAATCGGCCGGCTCGAGTCCGAAAATTGAATCGATCAGATAGCGATAGCGGAGTTCGGCTCGAACGGCTGCCGAGAGCGTCGAGGGATGCAGGCTGCCCAATCGCTGCAGCATCGAGGCAAAGTCCACCGCGCGACGCGCCGTGGCGACGGTCGGCGTCGGCACGACCGGCTCGACTCCGGTTCCCGCGGCATCGATCTGCCAAATCTGTGCCCCGGCGAATCCTAGCCGGCTGCGACGATACGCTTCGTTGGCCACCCGCAAGCGATCGACCAAATACAGTTCGGCTTCGTGCCGCGAAGGGAGCGACGGGAAGATCTGGCGGAGAATCGCCGCCGCCAGCTCTCGCTCGGCGGGGCTGGCCACGCGGCTGTGCAGCGCCGTGACGAGCATCGCCAGGGCCCGCTCGCGGTCGAGCGCCGCGAGCGTTCGCAGCGCTCCGGTCCGGACCGACGCGTCGCCATAGAGAGCGAGCGGAGCGACGGCTTCGAAGCCCGAGCTTCCGAAACCGCGGAGCACCTTGATAATCCTTTGCCGTGGGGCCGGTGGTTCCGCAGCCGCCGCGGCCGCTGCCAGTTTCGCGAGCGCCGCATTGCCGCCTTGCAGCAACGTCCGCGTCGCCCCCAGACGCTCGTCGTACGATTCGGAGCCGAGCTGTCGGATCGCCGCGTCGAGCGTGGCCGGATCGACCGCCGCGGTGGCGACCGCCTCGCGGAGCAGCCGCAGTGACTCGCGAGCCTCCTCGCCGAGCGTCGCTTCGGTCCAGGCTCGGGTGAGCAGGGCTTGGCCCACCGTCTCGGCGACGCGAACCCGCTCGGCGGCCGAGAGATTTTCGACGCGGTTGGTGCCGAGAAACGTGTCGAGCTCGCTCCACAGTCGCAGTCGGCTCGCTTCACGCACGGCGACGCCGAGCTGCTCGGGCGAGCCAGCGGCATAGCGGCGAAGCTGGAGAACCAGCGGATCGACTTCTTCCTGGGCTTCCTCGCCGGGCTGAGGGGGCCGAGCCGGAGCGGCACCCACGCCACCGCCGATCTCGCCGCCAAAAATTCCGCCTGCCGCGTCGCCCGCATCATCCCCCGCCCCGAACGGATTGCCTCCGCCAAACGGATCGTCCCCGCCAAAGGGATCCTGAGCCCACAGCGTCGAAGCCGAACAGAGCAGCAGAAACGCTGCGACGAGCGAGTAACCGCGGAACAGCATGGGAGGCACAGCGAGACGAAGGGGGAGGAGCAAGCGAGAGACTCTCGCCAGTGTAATTGCCGCAATTGCCGGCCGCAGAGAGAAACCGGTCCCCGCAAAGCCCCCCGAGCCTCGTCTCACCCGGAAATCCGCACAATCGGTCCCGCCGACCGGCGTTTTCCTCGTCGTCCTGTTTCGCCCTTGCAGGGCTTCGCGGTCGGGGGGCCACTCAAAACCCAGGGCGGCGCTGTGCGGCTCCGCCGCGCCGCTCTGCCCTGGGCTGGTCTGTTACAGCCCCACGGGCTGAACGCGGCCATCTCCCAACCCTTCGTGTCCTTCGTGTCCTTCGTGGTTTTCTCACCTGCCCCCTGCCCCCCGCCCCCTGCCTC
>NZ_WRPR01000122.1 GCF_010367455.1 Candidatus Laterigemmans baculatus
CGGATGGTGGCCACGGAGGGACACGGAAGAGCACGGAAAGGAGAAGGACCGCGGATAGCTCGGAGAACGCGGATGAAAGAGGGAGGGAGGTTTGGTGGGTGGCAATCTGAGATTTCGGATTTCAGACTTGAGAATTTTGTAAGGCGGGGGAGGAAACGACCACGAATGATACGAATTGAGCGGATGGTGGCCACGGAGGGACACGGAAGAGCGCGGAAAGGGGGGGCGTTGTTTAGAAGTCGATGAGCTTGAGTTCGCCCGTGGAGGTTCCGTAGAGGAGGGTTCGGTCGAGGGCGATGGCGAGGGCGGTGATCCAGTCGTCGCTGATCGGTTCGGCGCGGAGGATCTTGGTGGTTGCCGCTTCGATTTCCAGGAGCCTTCCGGCGGTGGTTCCGACGACGACTGCTGTGCCATCGGGGGTCCAGCAGTGGCAGACGGGCCGCTCGTCGCTGAGCCGGGCAAACCGTATCAGGCGGCCGATCGTGGGTTGCCAAAAGCGAACCGTGCGGTCGTCGCCGATCGATGCCATCAGCGGCAAGGTTGGACGGGAAGTGTTGTTGCCGTCGAGGTCTTCGTGGCGGTGCGGCATCGCCAGGGCGATGACCTGCTGTGTGTGTTGGTTGAGCGTCCGGATCAAGCGGCCATCGCGGGGATTCCAAACTCGGATCGTTGCATCACGGCTGCTCGAGGCGAGCCTGTCGGAAGTGAGCCAAGCGACGTCGGTCACGGCTGCCGAGTGGCCTTCGAATCGCAGCGTCTGCCGATAGCGTGCTCCTCGACCGTCGCCGGCTGCTTCCCAGACTGCGGCAGTCCCGTCGAAAGAGGCCGCCGCGAATCGCTGGCCGTCCGGAGACCAGCGGGCCGCGCAGACGAAGTCGGTGAAGCCGTTGGCGGTCGAGTTGAACGGAAGCCAGCCGCTGGGCTTGCCATCGGTTCCCGCTGCGATGCCAGTGACCGCCAAGAAGCCGGACTCACCCGGCTCGCCGCCGCCGACCAGCAGCCGGTCGCCGTGAAAGTCGAGCGACAGGATCATCGACGCGTCACCGCTCTGCCGAGCGAGTTCCCGCAGGCTGGGGACTTCCCGCAGGCTGGGGATTTCCCGCAGGCTGGGGACGCTGAGCAGACGCAGTCCGAGCTGGGAGCCGACGACGACGGAACGACCGTCGGGGGCCCAAGCGAGCGCCGTAATTGGGGGCGCCGTACTTGGGGGCGCGGTAGCCGGGGGCGCCGTGACAGGCTGCTCTTGGGGCACCGGCTGTTCTTGAGCCACAGCAGCGGCTAGCGGCAGCGCGAGCCAGAGGAGGCTGATGCATCCGAGCCCGCACGCGATGCGGCTCGGCTGCGGGCGGCCGGAGAGCCAGGCTCTGGGAGGACTCATGCGAGCACGTCCGCGATCACATGAGCGGTTTCATCGGCGAGGCGGATCGGTCTTCCGTCGGGTGACTGGGCGCATCAAATCGGGTAGCGACAACCCGAGCGTCGCCAGCGAACCGATGCGGAGCAATTCGCGTCGAGAGCTTTTCATCATTGGTTGGTCATGAACGAGTGGCTAGTCAGGAGACTCCACGCCATGTCTTCGAGTGCGTATCGATATTCCAGCGATAGCTCGGGGGTGCCGCCAAGTTGAGCCAGCCAGTAGTGGAGTTCATCGGGTCGAGGCGAACGGCTGAGGCAGCGGAGATAGAGTTGTTCGATGACTTCGCTTGGTTCGATGACCTCGCTTGGTTCGACGACCTCGCTTGGTTCGGGGCTCGAGCCGGCTGCCCAGTGCTGGACGATTCCTCGCGGATCAGCGATCGCTCCATTGACGAGCGGACCGGCGATGATCGCGAGTCGACCGGAGAGCGAATCGCTGAGCTCATCAGAACAGGCCGCCGCGTTCCCGCACGGATCGACGGCGGGCGTGGTTGGAGAGGGAAGCGAGAGGCGGGTAATCGCGCGCGGGTTTGCGAGGCTCGATTGCCGCTCGCCTGCGAGCGAGGTGACGTCGGAGATCGCGTCGAGCAATACCGCAGCCGAGAGAGGACGCGGAGTGCGGTAGGCGTAGAATTCGGCTCCCTGCAGGAACGCGGCTCCCTGTGATGACTCGGCGCCCTGTCGCAATTCGGGCCCCTGTCGCGAATCGGGCCCCTGTCGCGAATCGGGATGGGGGGATCGATTCGAGGCGACCTGCTGTGCGGAAGCTCGTCCGTAGGCGTCGCTGCGAGCGATCTCACGGATCAGGTACCGCAAGTCGAAGTCGTGTTGTTGCCAGTCGGCGGCCAGGGCATCGAGCAGCGCTGGATGGGTGGCGGGGTTCGAGCCGCGGAGATCGTCGACCGGGTTGATCAAGCCGCGGCCAAACATTTCGGCCCACACGCGATTGACCCACGCGCGTGCGACCCAGGGAGCGCCGCTGCCGCGGACGAACTCCGCGAGCCGAGGCCGCGGATCGCGCGTCGCGGAGACTTCGGTTCCGTCGGGCAGCCGTGGGAGCTCGGGGTCGCCCGTGGCTGGATTGATGTTGCTCGCTCCGGGAAACCAGTCCACTTCGGCGCTGCGGCGGACTCCCGCAAAGAGCGCTGCCAAGCCGTGATAGTCTTCCTGCGTCCAGCGATCGAGCGGGTGGTCGTGGCAGTTCGCGCAACGCATCCGCACTCCCATCACGACTTCGGAAAACATCTCGGTTTGAGCTCGTGCGTCCGGAACGCCGAGGTAAAAGCCGACCGCGCCACTTTGCTCCGGAGTGCCGCTGGCGGAGACCAAGTCGGCGAGCAGTTCGGGCAGCGGCGTGGCGGCAGTCCACTGGCTGCGGAGAAACTGTTGATAGTGCAACGCAGCATCCGCGCTGCCTCCGCGACCGGCGAGCGAGTCAATCCGCAGAGCCGCTCCGAGCCGGTGCGTCCAGTAGTCGGTCGCAGCGGGACTGGCCAGCAGCGAATCGATCCAGCGAAGTCGCTTGCGGGGCGAACGGTCGCTGGCGAACCGCTGCACTGCGTCGACACTCGGCAGGCGTCCGGTCAAGTCGAGTGTGACTCGCCGCAGGAACGAGGCATCATCGGTCAGGGGTGCGGCCGCGATTCCTAATTCAGCGAGCCTCTGGTTGATCAGCCGGTCGATGAGACCTGTGCCGGAATGGGGTGACCGATCGACCGGACCGGCCCTCCCCGGGCCTGAGAGCCCGACCCTCCCGGGGAGAGGGTAAGGGTGGAGAGGGTAAGGACTGGTCGCTTGCGCTAGGGGAGGGTGAGGGTGGAGGACTTCGACGGCCGTCGTCTTGTCGCGGACCCGGACCAGCAGCACGTGCCGTCCGGGACGGAGCGGCCGCACGGTTCCAGGGGAATCGCCGAGTGCGAGCGATTGGGGATCGAGCGAAGTCAGCACGGCCCAGTCGGTCAGATCGCGCCACTCGGGCTCCCTCGGGCTGCGCTCGCCGAAGGCACCGAGCACGCGGAAGGCGACTTCCTGGTCGGCGGCTGGGTCGACGGTGATCCGACTCGGCTCGGTGCGGATCGAGCGGAGGTCCGGAGCAGAGGCTGAGCGTGGTGCTCCCGAACGAATCCATGCGACGAGCGTCCGCCAATCTGAGGAGTTGGGGTCGAGCGGTTGCCCGCCGCCGTGCTCGATGAATTCGCCCGCTTTGCGGACCAGCAGGCTCATCTCGGCGTCGACAAGGTTGATGCGTCGGCCCCCAAAATGCTGCACGATCCGCTCCCAATCGAGCTCGGGATCCTGACCGTACAGCGAGAGCTGAAAACCGCCGCGGCCGATCGCCGCCCCATGGCAGGCGCCGGTGTTGCAGCCCGCTTTGGTCAGGATCGGCAGAACCTGGTTGGCGAATTCGGGCGGGTTAGCCACCTCAGCCGGAGCAGGCTCGTCGGCCGCGGCGACCGAACCGGTCAGGTTCACTGGGGCGAGCAAGTGGAGTCCCGAGCCGATCGCCAAGATCGCTGCGAGGCCGCGCCAGCCGCTGGATCGAGAAGTGCTGCGGCGGCTCACGAGCGATCCTTCGCCTCCGGCTGGGTTGCCTCCCGCTCGGCTTCCTCCTCCGGCTGGGCCCTTTCCTGCACCTTGGATTGTTCTCCCCGTGGGGTCCCTTCGCGACTTCGCATCCGCATTCCGGGCCGTTGGCCAGCGGCCTGCAGCAGCGACTCGACCGTGGGCGGCTGGCCACCGACCACGTCACAGATCGCGCGAAGCACTTGGGGAAGCTCGACGGGGAGGCTCGGGTCGATCAGTGCGAAGTTCGCCGTCACGCGGCCCTCGTCGGCGACCAGCACCGTCAGGGTGACGTTGCGATTGAGCCCATAAGCGCCTGGGCCTTCGGCTCCAGCGGGCGAGATGCCAATCGTCACGTTCTTCGGCAGAGCATGTCGGGCGCGGCGGACGCGTTCGGCCAGTTCCGTGGGATCTTCGCCCAAGAAGACGACGGCCGTTTTGAGCCCATCCCGCTGGCGGCTGGCCGCATACTCGCCGAGGATCCGCGTGAAGCCGACCGAGGGACGCGTCAGGACGTGGACGAAGACGACCAGCCGCGGCGAATCGGCATCGTCGCTGGTCAGGTCGACTTGCTTGGTCGGGTCCTCGGCCAAGACCAGCTGGACCGGAAGCGCCGGCAACGGCTCGCCGACCTGCGGCCCAGAAAAGACGGGTTCATCGGCCTCCCGCTCGTCGGCTGCCTGCAGCGGAACGGCGAGAATGGCACAGACCATGATCCAGCTCGCCACCGTGCTGCCGAGCATTCCGCTCCACCCGTTGCGTCTCATCGCTGGACCTCCTCCGGTCGTTGTTCGATTGGCGTAGAGCCGAGGTCATCAGTTTAGGGATCGTCGGCGACGGGGACCAGAAATTCGAGCCGTGGGCGTGCGAGAGCGAGGGGACCACGAAGGACACGAAGAGCACGAAGGAAGGGCGGGGAGGGACCGCGGATAGCTCGGAGAACGCAGATGAAAGGGGGAGGAGGGGAGGTGGCGGGCGATCGAAATGGACGAGTGGGGCCACGGAAGGA
>NZ_WRPR01000012.1 GCF_010367455.1 Candidatus Laterigemmans baculatus
TAAAAAGCAGTCGCCTTCGGCTTGCCGTTAAACGATTTTTCCGCGAGCCGTCCTGCTCCGAACCAATCCAAAGTGGCGCTGTCCAGCTAGCCTCTGGCAGAAAACTCCCTTCTGACATTACCCTCCCCCCGGGAGGGTCGTGCTCTAAGGGCCGGGGAGGGCCCGCTAAAATTCGCCACGTGGAGGCTCTACGTCGCACATCCCCCTCCCCGCTCGTTCCTCGCGACCCTCCCGAGGGGGGGGGTGTCGTTACAGATTTTCTGACAGAGCCTCGCTCCCCGGTTCTTGGAAATGCCTTAATGACCGGACGCTCGCGCGTTGCGGCTGATCAATCATTCGGCCTCGCGTCTGCAGGAACCGAGGCGGCGGGATCGCCTTCGATACAGCGTTCCGCCCAGCGAGAGGATGCCGAAGACGGCGAGCGAACTCGGTTCGGGGACCGTGGCGACCGGACCTCCCGGAACCTCGAACGATACGCCCAGCGGCTGTCCTAGCTCCACCGTGAGGTCCCGACTCAAGCCGCTGATCGCGAGCGATCCATCGATGATCCCAATCCCGCCAGTGAATGAACTGTTCAGGCTGGCAACCACGGTTGAACCCGGAGTCAGCCCGCTAAGATCCAAGCTCAAGGTACCGAGAGGTGTCACTCCAGGCTTGATGAAAGGTCCGAAAAATACGTTCTTCGGCGCCAGCACTTCGGTACCTAGCAATCCGATGGTGTCGGACGCAAACCAACTGTTGAGCGGGGGCTCCGAGCTGAGACTGAAGCTCCAACGACTCGGCTCGGCAATCGCGGGACTGCTGCCGTGAATCGGGTTCAGCCCCACGGCGATAAGCAAATCATCTGGATTTCCGTCAAACGTCAGCAGTACATCGAACGAAGCGGTGGAACCGACGATCGTTGGAGGGGCGAGGTCCAGCGTGATCACGCCCGCCTCGGCCCGAGAGCCGCCGATCAGCAGAACGGTTGCGGCCACGCACAGGCACAGCTTTCTGAGCGTTAACATTCTGCTGCCCTACCTCGGAGGGGATGGGAAAAGCGTCCATGGGAGTTCGATGATCGTCGTGGAAGCGCTGGTCCCGTTGATCCACCAGGACATCATTCGTGACCTGGTTTCTTAGCGGAGGATCGCCCAGAGCTTTGTAGTCCCTTCCGATTCGGTGACAAGGTTCTTGGGTCGAATTTTGATTCGCTGGGGCCTACATTGGCTGGCGTCCTTTGTCCCCTTCCGTTCAAGACGGTGAGAACCCGAGCATGAATCGTTGGCTAAATTCTGCCTTGTCCAGGACGTTGGTTGTCGCCGCTGTCTTTGGGGCCGCTGTCGTCGGGGCCGCCGCGGCGGGCAGCTCCGCCGCGGCGGAGCTTGAGACGCTGACCCCCGAGACGTGGGAGGAGTATGCGCCGCAGGGCAAGGAGGTCGACTGCATCTACGGCGACTACGTCCTACGGAACGATCTCATCACGGCGGTAATTGCCCAGCCGGTCGCCACGCGGAACGCCAACATGACCGTCCGAAACGTCGGCGGTGCGGTAATCGACTTGACGTCTCGCGACCGGCCGAACGACCAGCTGAGCGCGTTCTATCCCGGTGCGGCGGAATTCCCGCTGAAGCTGCTCGGCTGCGGAGCGAACGGTGAACCGACGCTTAGCGGCGAGGCCGCGGCCGAGCCAGCCGCGCACTGCGCTGCCCGTGGGCAGACCGTCTACCTCGAGGTGCACGCCCCGGCCGAGGAAGGGCGGCCTGCGGTGAAGACGCGTTATGAGCTGAGCGACGGCTCGCCTTGGCTGGTGGTCCGCACCACCTACTTCAACTCGCACACGCAGCCACTCGAGGTGACGTTGCAAGATTCGCTGCGAGCGGACCGCGGGTTCGAGCTCGGTGAGGACGATCCGCTGAACCTGTTCTGGGCCTACGACCCGTGGTGGAATCAGGCCTACGGCGTCGTGGCGGACGAGGCTCGGATCATGGTCAGCGGAGGAGCTCGGCCGCTCTTGCAATATGCGCACGCGGGCAACGCCAAGATCGCACTCGCACCGCAATCCAGCCACACGCTCGTGCGGCGGCTGATCCCCGCTCGCAATCTCCTCGAGGTCAAAGCCGCGGCACGCCAACTGGCTGAACACCAAGACCATCCCCTCCGCGTTCGCGTCGAGGACGCGCAGGGACCGGTCGAAGGAGCATTCGTGACGCTCGCCCGCGGCGAGAGTCGCTACGGGTGGGGGCGGACCGATGCGAGCGGTCTCCTCGAAACCTCACTTCCCGCGGGCGAGTACACCGCCACCGTGACCTCGCCGGTGCATCCGGAAGCCTCTCGAGCAATCGACGTCAAGGAAGGCAGCCGACCGGTCGAACCATTCGTGCTCGCCGAGCCCGGCTACGTCGTTGCCAACCTTCGAGACGGCGAAGGCGAAGCGATCGCGTGCAAGGTCGAGTTCGTAGGACTGAGCGGCACCGAGAGCCCCGACTTCGGACCCGACACCGGGATCTATGGTGTCAAGAATTTGCGGTACACTCCCAATGGTGAATTTCGCCAGCCGATCCGCGCCGGCAACTACTTGGTTCGGATCAGCCATGGACCGGAGTACGACGCACTGGTTGAGGAAATCGAAGTGCGGGAAGGGGAAGTGACAAACCTGCGGGGGGCTCTGAACCGCAGCGTCGACACGACGGGCTGGGTCAGCAGCGACTTTCACAGCCACTCCAGTCCGTCCGGCGACAATACCTCCAGTCAGCGCGGCCGAGTCCTCAACCTGTTGGCCGAGCATCTCGAGTTTGCTCCGTGCACCGAACACAATCGGATCTCGACCTACGTTCCCGACCTGGAGTATTTCGGCGCGGTCGATCGGATGGCGACCTGCACCGGAATGGAGCTGACCGGATCGCCGCTACCGGTAAACCACCAAAACGCGTTCCCGCTGGTGCATCAACCCCGCACGCAGGACGGAGGGGGACCGGTCACCGATCCCGACCCCATCGTGCAGGTCGAGCGATTGGCGATGTGGGACAACGCGAGCGATAAACTCGTACAAGGAAACCATCCCAATCTGCTGCAGGTCCTCGCCGACCGCGATTTGGATGGCCAAGGGGATGGTGGCTTTGAGCCGATGATCGGCTTTATGGATGTGATCGAAGTGCATCCGCCAGGCGAAATCTTTAATCCGCCGAGCTCCCTCGAACCCTCGGCTCGCGATCGTGGCAATACGATTTTCCACTGGTTGCAGATGCTGAACCTCGGCTACCGCGTCCCGGGCGTCGTCAACACCGACGCCCATTACAACTTCCACGGTTCCGGGTGGCTGCGGAATTACATCCGCAGCGAAACCGATGATCCGGCGGAGATCGATTGCATGGACATGGTCCACGCCGCGGAGCACGGCGAGTTGGTGATGACCAACGGACCGTTCATGGAAGTTTATCTGCAAGCCGAACGTCCTGGCCGCAATTCGGCTTCCGGAGTCGGAGGGAACGTGTCGGCGCCGGGCGGTAAGGCGGATCTCTCGGTAAAAATCCAGTGCCCGAACTGGTTCGATATCAACCGCGTGCAAGTTTTCGTCAATGGCCGCCCGGTGGAGCATCTGAACTTTACTCGACGCGCGAATCCGGATCGATTCTCCGACGAAACCGTCAAGTTCGACAGCGTGATACCGCTGGAGTTGGACGCGGACGCCCATGTCATCGTGGCAACCATTGGCGAAGGGCTGAAACTTGGGCCCGTGATGGGACCGGCCGGTGAGACGGCGCCGGTGGCGGTATCCAACCCCATCTTCGTCGACGTCGACGGGAATGGTTTCAAGGCCAACGGCGATCTGCTCGGATTGCCACTGCCGCTGCCGAGCGACTTTAAGCCGTCCCACGGCCATCACCACTCCCACTCACACGGCGATCATTCGCACGAGCATCCGCACTAGCTGGACGACGCTACTTTAACTCCCTGCGCATCATGTCTTCCTCGAGATAAGCCGACTCCATGAACCCCGATGCACCAAAAGTTCTGCTGATCGCTAGCGGAGATTCTCGCCTCTCGGCCAATCAGGTTTGCTGGCCTGCTCAGCAAGAACTTGAACGCCAACTTGCCGCGGCCGTGGAGAACCTCGGGTATCGCATTGAGCGAGCGCACGAGGTGACCGGCGATGGTCATGGCTTTATTGATAGTCAGAAACGGGGGATGGAGGTTTTTCGCCAGCTTGATCCCGAGGCGCCATTGATCGTTGCAGAGGCCGTTTGGCAGTACTCGCACCACGTCCTGCCGGGGCTGCTCAGCCATCGCGGACCGATCCTGACGGTTGCGAACTGGTCGGGACAATGGCCAGGCCTGGTCGGAATGTTGAACTTGAACGGATCCCTCACGAAAGCGGGGGTTCCGTATTCGACGCTCTGGAGCGAAGCGTTCGTCGACGAGTACTTCACCGGAAAACTCCAGGAATGGCTGGAGACCGGACGGTGCGAGCATGCCGTCGATCATGTCACGCCCTACCGCCAAGAACTTGTACCGCCGGATCTAAGAGCGCTGGGGCAAGAGTTGGCCGATCGCTTGCGTCACGAAAAATCGATCATGGGCGTTTTTGATGAAGGGTGTATGGGGATGTTCAACGCGATCATTCCCGATCACCTGCTCAACCCGCTCGGCATGTTCAAAGAGCGGCTCAGCCAATCCGCTTTGTATTACGAGATGCGTCAAGTTTCGGATGCCGAGGCCGAGGCGGTTTACCAGTGGTACGAGCGCCAGGGCATGCAATTCCATTTGGGTGAGTCCGACGCTGAGGAGCTGACGAAGGGTCAAATTCTCGAGCAGTGCCGGATGTATGTCGCGGTCGTGCGCATGGCGGATGATTTTGGCTGCGAGACGGTTGGAATCCAATACCAGCAAGGAATGAAAGACTTGTCGCCCGCGAGCGATCTGGTCGAGGGGACACTGAACAGCACCGCGCGGCCTCCGGTGGCCAGCCGCGACGGCGAGCGAGTCCTGTTCGCGGACCGCTGCATCCCCCATTTCAATGAAGTGGACGAGTGTGCCGGACTCGATGCAGTGCTAATCAATCGGCTCCATCGAGCGCTGAAGGAGCCGGTGGAAACGACCTTGCACGATGTCCGCTGGGGATGTCCGGACGAATCGGGGACGACCGACGAGTACGTCTGGGTCTTTGAGATCTCCGGCTCGGCCCCCGCGGAGCACCACGGCGGGTGGAGCCAGTGCCATGGTTACCGCCAACCGCCGATGTACTTTCCCAAGGGAGGCTCAACGCTTGCCGGCGTTGCCCGCCCGGGCGAAATTGTGTGGTCGCGGATTTATGTGGCGGAAAATTCACTGCACATGGACCTCGGACGCGGCCAATCGATTGCCCTACCTGAGCAGGAGACGCGACGACGGCTCGAAGCGACGACGTCGGTGTGGCCGATCATGCATGGCGTGACCTACGGGGTGAGCCGAGACCAGCTGATGGCTAAACACCAAGCCAATCACGTTCAAGTCGCCTATGCGAACGACGCCGATTCCGCGGACCGGGCCTTACTCGCTCGTGCCGCTTTTGCTGCGGCGCTCGGGATCAAGGTCAATCTTTGCGGGACGAAAAAGGATGGTTCGGCATGGAAAGCGGAGGGTTAGCCGATGAACCACCAGTATTTCATTGGCGTGGATGTGGGAACTGGCAGTGCACGCGCCGGCGTGTTTGATTCCAGTGGCAACCGGCTCGCCTCCGCTTCTCGCGAGATTCAGATCTATCGGCCGGCGAAAGATTTTGTCGAGCAATCCTCCCGCGATATTTGGGAAGCCGTCTGCCACTGTGTCCGGACCGCGGTTGACCAGTCGGGGATCGAGCCCCAAAGGGTTGCCGGCATTGGTTTCGACGCGACCTGCTCGCTGGTGGTCCTCGGCGATTCGCAGCAACCGGTCACGGTCAGCCCGGATGGGGATGATGATCAGAATGTCATCGTTTGGATGGACCATCGTGCGGTCGACCAAGCAGCGCGGATCAACCGGGGGCAGTATGAAGTTCTTAAGTATGTCGGCGATACGATCTCCCCGGAGATGCAGACCCCGAAGTTGCTATGGCTTAAGGAGCATATGCCCCAGAGTTGGAAGCGGGCGAAGCAGTTCTTCGATCTGCCCGATTTTCTAACATTCATGGCCACGGGTGATGAGACCCGCTCTCTCTGCAGCACCGTGTGTAAATGGACTTACCTCGGCCATGCATCGCTTCCTGCCGATGGGGAGGGCGAGCAGTTATGCGACGTGGCTGGAGGGAAGAGCGAGGGCGTTGGGGGGGGCTGGGACGGAGATTACCTGCGGCAGATCGGCCTGGGAGATCTCGTCGACGAGCAGTTCCGCCGCATTGGGAATCGCGTTCGACCGATGGGCGAAGCCGTCGGCCGCGGGGTTACGGCTAAGGCGGCGGCGGAGCTCGGCGTCGCTCCGGGAACCGCGGTTGGAGTCTCGATCATCGACGCCCACGCCGGTGGAATCGGGATGATCGGAGCTGCGCTGGAGGGCCAAGAGCCAGGCCCCGCGGCTTTGGACCAGCGGTTGGCGCTGATCGGCGGGACCTCCAGTTGTCATATGGCGGTTTCCGCTTCGCCCCGCTTCATCCGTGGGATTTGGGGGCCTTATTATTCTGCGATGGTACCGGGAATGTGGTTGACCGAGGGCGGACAATCGGCCACCGGTGCCTTGATCGATTTCGTCGTCCAGACCCACGGAGCCAGCCCGGAGTTAGAGGAGCTGGCGCGGGTCCGCCAGCAGAGCGTCTACGAGATTCTGAACGACCGCTTGGACGATCTTGCAGCCGGTCGAAGTTTTCCAGCGTCGCTCACTTCCGGTCTCCATATTTGCCCCTACTTTCACGGCAACCGCTCTCCCTGGGCCGATCCCTCGCTGCGAGGCATGATCTCGGGGCTTTCGCTTTCGGCGTCGCTCGACGATCTGGCGATTCTGTACCTCGCGGTCGTTCAGGCGATCGCTTATGGAACGCGGCATATCATTGAGGAGATGAATGCCAAAGGCTATTGCATCGACACCGTGTTCGCGTGTGGTGGTGGGATCAAGAATCGTATCTTCATTCGCGAGCATGCCGACATTACAGGATGCCGAGTCGTGCTTCCCAGGGAGCCTGAATCGGTGCTGCTCGGTAGCGCTATGCTGGGGGCCGTGGCCGCCGGCAGATATCCCGATTTGGTAGCGGCCATGGCTGGGATGAGTGGTGTGGCCAAGGTGATCGAACCGGCCCAAGGTGCGACGGCCGATTTCCATCAGGCCAAATACACCGTTTTCCGTCGGATGCACGACGACCAGCTGGCCTACCGTGAACTGATGGCCGCAGCAACGTCCTAGATCGCTCTCCGCCAACGGTGTCTCGAGCGATCGGGAAAACTTGGCGGCTTGGGACGGTTTTGGTGGGGCGGTCCGTATCGGAAGTCCTGCCTTCCGCAAGAACTCGCTGGACAACTTCGCTGGGGCGGCGCATTGTGAACGGGAAGAGGCACGCTCGATCCCCCGCGGGGGCCTCACGGAGACCGCGGTTCCTCGTAACTCCAAGGATGCACCTTGATGGACTCCCCTCGCGACTCCGCGGCGTCTGCCGTGCCGGAAGCTGCTGCTGTGCCCGGGACTTTGGCGACTCCGGCCGCTGCGTCAATCCGTGGGATCGTGCCGCCGATGGTCACGCCTCTGGCCAGTCCCGACACGATCGACGAGTTGGGATTGCAGCGGTTGGTCGAGCACCTGATCGAAGGTGGAGTTCATGGTCTGTTCATCCTCGGGACGACCGGCGAGGGTCCGAGTTTGCCGCAAACGGTGCGGCGCGACCTGATCATGCTAACCTGCAAGTTCGTCGACCAACGGGTGCCGGTGATGGTCGGGATCACCGAGAGCGTTCCGGCGATGGGGCTCGAGCTCGGACGGATCGCTGCCGGTGAAGGCGCGACCGCCACGGTGCTCGCTCCGCCTTACTACTTTCCGTTGACGCAGCAGGAGTTGGGCGATTACGCCGAGGGGCTGGCGGCCGAGCTCGAGTTGCCCTTGATGCTGTACAACATGCCGGGCCTGACCAAGGTTTGGTATGAGGTCGAGACGCTGCGGCGATTGACGCAGGTCGAGTCGATCATCGGCCTGAAGGACAGCAGCGGTGATCTGCGATATTTCGAAGCGGCCGTCGAGCTCAAACGACTGCGGCCCGATTGGTCACTGCTCGTCGGACCGGAACATCTGCTTTCCGCTACGCTGCAGTTGGGCGGCGATGGTGGTGTCAACGGAGGAGCCCACCTATTTCCGCAGTGGTTCGTCGATTGTTACGAATCACATCAGCGGGGGGCACTGGCTGAGGCAGCGCGATACCAAGCGGCAATCGAGGCCCTGCAAGCCTGTTATGCCGTCGGAGGCGACGACCCCCAGCGGTTCTTGAAGGTTCCCAAACATGCGCTGGCACTGAGGGGAATTTGCAGTGACCGTCTGGCTCCCCCGCTGCAACCTTTGGCTCCGCAGCAGATCGAGCAACTGCGGGCACTGATCGAGCAACTCGAAAGTTCTACTCTCCCGGGCTAGGGACTGGTAAACTGGGAGGGGTGGCCGTCGCTGCCTTGCCCCGGATCGACCTCCAGACCCTCCCCTGGCCGCTTGCGGGAATCCCCTTCCGCGAGCCCCGCCGCACCGATCATCCCTCCGGTTTCCATGCGCCACTTTGCCCCCCACGCTGGATTGCGGTGGCTCCGCCGCTGCGCAGTCGTGCTGCTGGTGTGCAGCGTCTCACTTCACGGCCCACGCGGTGATCTGCCAGAGGCCGTCGGAAACGACGCGGCGGCCGAACGGCGGATCAACCGGATGGTGCCGGAGAAGAGCCTGGCGCTGCTCAAGGCGACGGCTCAGGTGGCCCATGAAGGCGGAAAACGGTTCGCCACGGATTCCCCGGAACACGCCATCCTGGCTCGCTGGATCGAAGCAGGCGTCGCCCCGCCCGACGCATCGGCTCCGCTGGTGACCGAGTTGGTCCGCTATCTCGAGGGTCAGTTCCGGGTCCGCTTGGCGTGTCGCACTGCCGCGCCTCAATTCGCCTGGACGGAGCCAGCGGCGGAGAACTTTATCGATGAGTATGTCTTTGCGCGATTGCGGCAGCTCAAGCTGAACCCTGCGGGCGTGGCCAGCGATTCGGTCTTTCTTCGCCGCGTGTATCTCGACTTGCTCGGCGTGTTACCGACGGCCGAAGAGGCGCGGGCCTTTCTCGCCGATCCGATCACCGATCAAACTCTCCCGACGTTGTTGGATGATTTGGAGGACCGCGGTCTGCTCGATGAGACCTTGGTCGTCTGGATGGGAGAGTTCGGCCGGACTCCGAAGATCAATAAGAACGTGAGTCGGGATCACTGGCCGCAGTGCTATACGACTCTGCTAGCCGGTGGGGGCGTCAAACGCGGCTATGTGTATGGTGCCTCCGATGCGAACGGCATGTATCCGGCGAAACATCCGGTCCGTCCCGAAGATTTGGCGGCAACCATCTATTCTGCATTGGGGATTGATCCCGGGACCGAAGTCTATGACCGAGGCAATCGCCCGCTGATGATTGCCGGCAATCCGGTAACCGATGTTTTCGCATAAATTTGCCGTGCAAGAATCTGCCATGATCCGCTCGTCGATCCGTCTGCTGTTTCCGAGGCTCCGGAAGGTCACGGGAGTGGGGCTGCTGGGGCTCGCTCTGCCGCTGAGCGTGCAGTGTCACGCTGGCGAACCCGCTAGCGAGGAGGGTTCCGCGGAAGTCTCCTTTTCCAAGCACATCGCACCGATTTTTCACCAGCACTGCGTGGCCTGCCACAATGCCCGAAATCCGCAAGGGCGTTACAACATGACCACCTTCCACGCGATCCGTTCGATGGCCAATTCGGGCGTCGCAATCGAGCCGGGCGACGCGGGGAATTCGCTGCTGTTGCAGTTGGTCGAAGATGGGTCGATGCCCTACGACGCGGATCCGCTGTCGGACGAGCAGATCTCGACGATCCGGCAGTGGATTGACCAGGGAGCGCGACTCGACGCTTCGGCGGACGCCGAGGCGCCGCTGGTCCGACTGATGCCGAGGATCCCACAGCCCGAGCCGCCGCGGAAATACATCGCGCCGGTGCCGGTGTCCGCGGTCGCCGTGGATCCTGCCGGTCTCCGCGTCGCCAGTTCGGGATACCACGAGGTTTTGATGTGGTCCCTGCCATCGGGAGAACTGAGCGGACGCATTCCGAACGTCGCCGAACGCGTGCATGGGCTCGACTTTCATCCCGATGGAAAGCGGCTTGTGGAGCCGACGGAACGATTGTGATTTTCTCGTACGATGAGTCTGGTGCCGTGCCACTGGTGATCGAAGACCATTCCGACTGGGTAAACTCGATTTCTTGGTCACCCGATGGTCGATCGATTATTTCCTCCAGCCGCGATAAAACCGCAAAAATCTTCGACGCCGCGAGCGGGGACTTGCACGTCACATTCAACGGTCATAACCAAAACGTGACCGCTGCAGGCTTTCTCGAAGACGCAACCCGTGCCTTCAGCGTAGGCGACGACCGAAGAATTCGCATCTGGAACACCGCGGACGCAAAGCAAGTTCGCGATATTCCCGGCTTGGCAATCGAGATGGATGGACTTCGAGTGCTCGGTGGAGAACAGATTCTGACTGCTGGCTCCGATGGCAAAATTCGGCTGCACAAGAGCGTCGATGGGAAACGGGTCCGCGAATTCGCTGGAGCACCTGCCTGGGTGGCGAGCCTTGCCGTGACCGCCGACAATGAGCGAGTCATCTTCGGTGACCATGCCGGGCGACTACATCTCGCGTCGATCGAAACCGATGCCGTGAAATCGCATTCCTGGACTGCCGCCCCGGAGTAGCGAAGAGGGATCACGGCGCGGCTAGCTTTTCCGCCTCGTCATGGTGCTGGGCGCTGAGTTCCTCTTCGCCCAGTTGCTCGTAGCAGATGGCGAGTGAACGATGGGCGGCCGCGGCCAAAGCGGGGACAGCCAGGCCCGCCTCGAGATCGGGCACGGCATCGACATATCGCCCAAGTTGGCAAAGGATCTGCCCCCGAGTTTCGTAGTGATACGGCGTGGGAGGCATGGCCTGAGCGATCGCGGTTTCGGCGACCCGCAATGCTTGCTCGAGGTCGGAGTTCTCTTGGCGGGACATCACGAAGGCTAAGTTGTTCAGGATCACGTGGCTGTCTGGGAGCGATTTCGCAGCCAGCTCCAAGTGAAACGCTCCCTTCGCGTCATCGCCCGCCAGGACCGCCGCGGTTCCGCGAATGAAGTGGGAGATACCCGGTGAGGTTCCACGGAGTAGAGATTCGCGAAGTGACGCCACTTGCTCGTCGTCGGATTCGGCGGCCGCCAGAACCTCATCGGCGACCATCTGAATGACGTGCTGATTATTCGGAGCATACTCGAGCGCGTGCTGCAGGTGGGCCAGGATCTGCAGCTGGTCTTGAACCGTCGGATCCGGCTTCCCTCGCAAGGTGGCTGCCCAGGTGACGTACGCCTTGGCTAGTGCATGCTCAAGTAGCGACCGTTCCTGAGGACAGCGGTCCATCGCGTCCCGCAGCGTCTGAACCGCGTCCGGATACCGCTCAAGAAAGATTTGGCACCTGGTCAAGGCGAGCGCCAGCGAGGCGTCGGATGGCCGCTGAGAAACCAGCGTGGCGAATTTTTCGAGTGAGTGCTGGGCATATCGCTTTGCCTGGTCGGCGTCGCCGAGCGCGCGGGCGATGATCGCCGCTCGGAGCCCGATGCCCGGACTCTCTGGCATCAGTTCGACTAGAACCGGCAGCGCCTCGGCGTACCGTTCCGCTTTGAGCAGATGCTCGGCGTACGACTGCTTCACCGAAACCTGTTCAGGCATCAGGTGATTCAGCCATGCCAACAACCCCAGAAGCTCCTGTTTCTCCTGGTCGCTCAATTCTTCCCAGGGATTCGGGAGGTACAAGTTCTCCACCAACCACTCCGCTGCCTGGGGATCGGCACCATAGAACCGTGTCAGGTCTTGGGTTGGGTTCTCGGTTGGGGAAGGCTCCTCCGAGTAGACCAGTTGACGCATCAGCTGCACCGCTTGGTCTTGCTCGCCCGTCGCATACAGAGCTCGCGCCAATTCGAACTGCGCCTGGCGGTTGTCCGGAGCCATACGCAGCTGCCGGTGGAGCACCACTCGGGCGGTTTTCCAGTCGTCTCGCTCGACGGCATCACCAAGCTGCTTGTTCAGCAGAAGCGTCCGCAGCCCGGTTTCGCGGGCTTCCAAAAGATAGAAACCAGTGGAAAGGGACAAGAGAAGTAAAAGAAACGGCATTCCGCAGATCAGCCGCTTCCATGGGAAAGACGCGAACCAATAGCGGCAAAAATCGAAAGCGAGAATCCAGAGCCGAATCCAGGCGTGCCCCATGCGAACGCTCTCCTGCTATACACTGCTTGAAGGTTTTGTATTGCGTGATGATTTGGATTGTGTAACGGATTCGATTCGCTACTCCGGAGAGTTGCGGACCGTCTCGAGTATCCGTAGCCGCACGCGATCAAACGTTTCTCTCAGACGCTGGATGTCATCAGGATGCAAACGCTCTTCGGACTCCAGCCAGAGCTGTGCCATCATCATTTCTTGTTGGGGAACGTAGGGATTAACGGCAAACCGTTGTCCCAACCTCTCCACGAGCCCAGGCCCGAGCGGCGGTGCGACGCCTCGGCCGTCATAGGTAATGGCGGCGAACAGCAAGTATCCTCGGCGGTCATCGTTGCGGCGAAAGCGCGCGAACGCGAATTGGGGGTTGCCGCGTTCAGCCAGGTTGTCCGCGGCATTCTGATCCGAGGTGATGATCGAGCGGTCGGCGAGTTCCCACTCCAGGTTCTCATAACAGATACAGAGCTCGTGCCAACCAATGTACGGCTGGCTCAAAACGACCTGGTACTGCAGTTCTGAATCCGCAACCGACCATATGTCCGCCGCTTTGCCCAGCCGGCGGTCTTCACCATCGCGAGCAATCTCGTGATTGACGACCGAACCATCGTTCCAGACGCCGGCGAACATGTCTTCGGGAGGCGTGAAGAAGACTGTGAGCTCTTGTTCCGAAGGTTGTCGCACCGACCCATTCCATCCGGAACCCAGCGAGAGGGTGGTGAGAGTGCATAGCAGGAGGCAAACGGTGGTCATCGCCACGGGCAGAACCCAGCCAAACCGAGGGCGTCGTGGGGCGACCGCCGACTGCATCGCAGTGGTCGCGGCGGGGAACTCGTTTTCGCCTGGGACGATCCCCATGCAGGCGTTCCAGCAGTCGACCAGAGGGTTCGATTCCAAACCGAGATAATTTGGAACGTCCTGGATCGGGTGAAGGAACGCAGTAATCCATTGGTCGAACGACAGCAGAAGCAGGACGGCGATCGAGAGGGCCACATAGCCAACGACCTCGTGACTCCAACCCGTCGCCCAGTCGAAACCGAATATGGAATCAGCCACGGCCACGCTCGCCACGCGGATCGCATTTCCGATAATCGCCACCAGCACCGCTGCCGCCCAGTACAGGGGCGTAAACCAGAGTGGATGGCGGTTGTAGGCGACCAGCAGGCTCGCCAAGAAAAAGAGCGTGAACACTGACTGAATCCCGCTGCACGCTTCAGCAACGAACAGCTCCCGACCGGTGAGCTCGATCACGTTCCCCGTCGTCAGGTGCGGGATCATTAAGACGTCGAGCAGCAGGCTGGCAATCTTTGTCGTCCAGGTTTGCAGCCGAACGATCAGCAGCATATCGGTCTGCAGCGGCAGGCGGATCAGCGTCAAGAGGGGCAGGACCAAAACCAGCAGACTGCGGCCACTCCCTTCGCGAGCCGAAAGCAGCCAACTGCTGGCGAGTGCGACGAAGCCGACCATCGCCAGCCAGGGCGAAAAAATGGCGACCGAGAGTGCCGTTGCTACCCAGCCGCCCAACAGAAACCCGCTACCCCACCACGATCGCGGTGCCCGGAAACGGCCGTCCCAACGCGCAAGGACGAGTAGGACGACGCTGGCGGCCGCGAGCGGGAAAAATTGATAATGTTCCTGTTGCCAGAGACGCGTCAGATAAGGGATCAGCAGTGGAATCGGAGCGGCGAGGCACGTCGTCCAGAATAAGCACCAAGCCCAGCCTCGACTTTCGGCGACGCAGGGCGGAGTTTCTGCGATTGCATAGGTGTTATTCGGATGTTTTCGAGATGGGGATGCGGAGATATCAACGGGGGCAGCGAGCGACATGAATCCCTCAGTTCGAACTCGGATCGACTGGAATGCTTATGAGACGCGGTGGAGTTGCAGGATTGGGCTCTGTCAGAAAACTGGCCTCTCACCCTTTCCCTCTCCCCCGCTAATCGCTGCGCGGCGGGGGAGAGAGGATGGAAGGAGTCGCTTCGCGACCAAATCTCCCGTTTTCTGGCAGAGCCTCTAGGCTCGGGCCGCGGAAGAATCCGCATCCGCTTCGATAGCACCACTTGCCACGCGTTTGCGGTTGCGGTTGCGAGCTCGGTAACCGGCCCAGCCGATCCCACAGATGCCCAGCACCACGAGACTGGAAGGTTCCGGGACCGCAGATAGAGAAGAGTTGAACTGCAACGTCAAACTATTGCCCACGTGGCCGATCGAGAAATGGCCGCCGTCGAGCGAGTTCTGGAATCCAGAAGAGTTGATCGCGAACAAGCCCGCATCAAAGCCCTCAATCCCCTCTGCCGCAGTGACGAAGGCCCAGGAGTAGTCTTGCTTCGGATCGAAATTGGAGGCGGTCCCTGACGCGTCCTGCATGTTGAGCGAGCTGACGTTGACGATGAACTTGTCTGCTGGGGTTGCGGTGATCTGGAGCTGACCGTTGAGCTGAAGCGTGTCCCAGCCGAGTGGGCCATCGGGAACAGCCAGGGCATCTTTAATCTCGAAGTCGAAGATGCCACCCGCTCCGAATGTCGTGTCGCCGGCTCGCAGTGAACCGACGCTGGCTCCAGGGGCGAGAGAAGCTCCGTCGGCGACTGTCAGCATCCCGCTGACCTCTCCATTGCCGCTGAAAGTGCCGCCACCAGCCATCGTCACGCTGGCATTGAGTACGCCGTCGTTGCGAATGGTTCCGGTGTTGGTGAGCGAGCCAGCGGTTATTTCGCCGCCGCTGGCGATGTGGATTAAACCCTGATTGGTAACGCTGCTCGCGGTGACCAACCCGTCGACTCGTAACGTCGTATTGGTACCGGTGACATTGAGCGCGTTTTCAACTTGATAGGCGTTTCCGTTTTGTGCAAACGTCACATCACCAGCCGAGACGTGCAGGTTCGAGGCCCTCGCATCGTTACCAAAGCTGACGGTGTACGTTCCCGCCTGGTCGAAAACCGCCGTCGAGAGCTTGGTGCTGGGAATCTGTTGCTCCCAGCGATGGGAGTGCAGGTAGTCGCCACTGGTGGCGGTCGACCAGCGCGCGACGGTCGGCAGCGCGGAATTTGGGGGAGTACTCAATTGGCCTGAACCGTTGCGCCCCCAGTTAGCATACGTACCGTCGCTGAGGATGGCATAGTTGTGACTCCACCCTGCATTCACATACACCACGTCCGAGAGTTCTGCAGGTTGGGGCACCATAGGCCTATTTGGTTCTGCCACAATCGTCCCCCACTGGGTGACGGTGCCGTTGGAATGGAGGGCCAGCGAATGAGACTCGCCGGCCGCAATCGCAGCGACGCCCGATAGCTGGCTCGGTACCGTGCTTTGACCCGCGGTGTTGAGTCCCCACGCCTCGACGGTTCCATTGGAGAGCAGGGCCAGGGAGTGGTGGCCGCCTCCAGCCACGGCAATTGCTTTAACATTTTCACCGAAATCAGGCACCGTGGTTCGACCGTCACCCGCATAGCCCCAGGCTACCACCGTACCGTCGTCTTTAAGGGCTAGAGAATGATGCATTCCCACACTGATCGCCGTGACTCCGCTTAGATTCTCCGGGACGTTGCTCTTGGCGGAACCCTTTGCTCCCCAGGACGCCACCGTGCCGTCGGCACGCAGGGCCAGAGTATGGTAGTAACCGCTGGCGATTGCGGTGTAGGAGTTTCCGGCTGGCGGCGATTCGTAGGGGACGATGGGGTTGACCGATTCAAAGCCCCACGACTCAAGAGTTCCATCCGCTCGGATTGCTGCGGCATGATCGCGACCAGCCGCGACCGCAGTGAAATCATTGCCCCCTGGCATTTGACTGAGCTGACCGTATCCAACGTAACCCCAGATGGAGAGCGTGCCATCTGAATTCACGTTCATGGTCATGGTCGCACCGGCATCAAATGCTTGTCCCGAGGCGGATGCTGTTCCTAATGCTACGAGCGCGGTCAATACGGAAAATCGAATCAAGATTGCGATCATCGCAGACTCCACTCATTCGTTGAGCGATCGAGGCAGATAATTGTGTACCGTCGAGGACGCACGAAGGGTTTAGGGACCTTGCACGTTCTCAGCATTCTCAGCCTTTTCAGCATGCCCGGGGAGAGATTCAAGCAGACTTTGGCAGGCGCTTCGATTGCGAAAACGCTGGGACCCAGCGAGTGCACCGCTCAGGAGTTGGCCGGCCTCGTCTGTCCGTTCGCGATCGACGAGCAGTTTCGCGGCATAGTAGGTGGCGTCGGGAGAGAGGACTCCCGCGGCAAGGAGAGGTTCAAAAATGCGTTCGGCGGTATCGAGATTTCCTAAGCGGTAACAAACCCACCCCAGCGTCGCCTGGGATTCGGGCGAGTTGGGGTACTGCCGCGTATTCAACTCCGCGATTTGCAGTGCCCGCCGCTGCTTCGGTTCACTCGGCTGCTCGATCAGTGCGAGCACCAACCGATTCGATGACGCGAAGTCACCCAGATGCTCGGTCGTGAGCGTCTGGAAGCAACGTTCCGCGGCCTCATAATCACCGAGGTCCATCGCAGCGATTCCTTGTAGGTGCAGCAACTGAGGAGCGTCGCTCTGCACCTTGGCGAGTTGCTCGAGATGCTTTTGGGCGTCTCGGGGACGATCGGATTCCAAGCACCAGACCGCGGCGGCGACGAGCGTGGACGGTGCTTCGGGCGCTTCCTCCAGCGCCTTCTGCATCCAATCTTCTGCTTCGGCAGCATTGCCGGCGACGTGGTGCCAGTGGCCCATGATCAGTGCCGGCAACTGCATCTTGCTGTCGATTTGCATGGCCTCGGCGAGTGCAGTGGCAGCTTCCTCGTAGCGTTGCTGCTCAAAGAGGACTCGAGCGAGCCGCTGTTTGAACGACGCGTTTTGAGCCGCCAGTTCGACGCATTCGGCGAGCCGTTTTTCCGCTAATTCCCAATGTTGGCGGCGCTCGGCCACAGCCGCTAACCCGCTCTTCGCGTCGACTGCTTTCTGCGACATCGCGGGCGAGGCAACGTGGAGTAGTGAAAGCGCCTTTTCGTACTGTAGCGCCGCATCGGTCACACGCCCTTCAACCAATCCGAGGTCGCCCAGCGCGAGGTAGACGTCCGGGTGGTCCGCGTGCTCGATCGCCGCTTGTTCGAGTAGCTGGCGTCCGCCGCGAACTTGGCCGGTGGCAAAGAACATTCTCGAGAGCATCACCGTCGGCGGCGGCAACTGATCGTTGACACTTGCCGCTGCGGTGAGCTGCTCCTGCGCCTCATCAATCTTGCCCTCTCGAAACGCATTGACCGCCGCTTCCAATTCCGCGAAGCCGGGCTGTGCTTCGTCCGCAAAACGCAGTTGCTCGGCCGACAACTGCGCCGCACCTTGTCGCGCCGTGGCGGAGTCGAGCATTGGAATCAGACCCGCATCGGCCAGCGTCGAGCCGGTTAGCAAGATTGCTACGATCGCGAAGCCGCGGGTTACCCGAGCAGCCCGAGAGCGCACTTGAGACGTCACCGTGCGGACGCTCCGCCAACTGGTTCCACGTTCTACCATTGCAAATCGCTCCCTGCTTTTCGACCGCGGCATCGTCTGTGTTCCCCGAAGGCTTCTCCGCGGGCGGACCGGACCAGCGTCAAAAAGATCGCTGTGCCCGAAGCCCTCACGGCGGGTGCTCAACCGTTTGACACCCGGTCGGGAAAGACCACTGTGGAGTCGCCTGTACCACCCAGGGGTGGCATTTTAGGGAGCGAGTATGCGCGCTTCGCGGGCCCGGATCAAGCAGCCCAAACCGAAAAGTTGTCCGCCCTATCCGTGCCTCTTGCTGCCGGATGCTGTTCGCCGGAGAGAGGGGGCTGTGACCCAAAAGAAGGTCGCGCGGCCACCGCGCACCCGGAGGCGATTCCTCGAGGGTTCCAATACCCCCAAAGGCACCTTAAGACGACTCGCAGAAGAGCGATCAGTCGATCACGTTCTGGGGCTTCGCCGGGGGACGCGGCGCCGGCGGAGTGGCCGGTTTGGGGCGAGGTGGTCCGAGTTCGATGCCGCCCGGAACCGAAGTGGTGTATTGCCAGTCGGCTGGTTGCGGTTCCCAGCCCGCCAACATCTCCGCCTCGGTGAAGAACCGCCTTGCAAGCACGTACGCTTCATAGCTGTCCGGCAGCACGTAGAACCGGGCGTAGGACTGGGTGGGATCGATCGCGCCGAGATAGTTCGCCGAGCGGATCCGTGAGCTTCGCGTATTGAGCTGACGGATGGTAGCTCCACGGCCCTCCCGCGGGATCAAGCGAATGCGTGGGTAGCGCTCATCCTGGACATAATATTCGACGTCAAAAAAATCATCCTGGTCTCCCAGCTTCTCCCAGTGCTGAGTAAAGATTTCTGGGTTGATGCCTTGGATCGGATTGCGGTCGAGCCCAAAGCGGTTGATCAGCAGCTTCGCCTTGGCTTCTGCATTCTTTCGGAAAAACTCGGTCGCCATTGGGTAGAGCCGATCCTCGACGCACAGGATCAACAGAGGCTCGGCTCCCGGCGGCGCGGGGCGAGGATTGGGAATGCTGATCTTGACGTCCGCCGGGGCCTGCGTCCTGGGCGTCGTTGCCAGCTTGGCTTGCAGTTCCGCCTTCTTATCGAGAGCGGCGGCCAGCGTGGCCTCCAGTTGTTTCCGCGTTTCTTCGGTGTCGGCGATCTCCTGCCGGTTCTTCTCGGCGGTTTCCCGATCCTGTTCGAGTTTCAAGGCGTACTCGTTCTTCTGCTGTTGCTTTTCTTGGAGCAGACGCCTGCGTCGCTCGAGTAGCTCCTGCTTGAGCTTCAGTTCCTGTTGCTGTCGTTCCGGGTCGATGCGGAGGGGATCGACCAAGTCGCTTTCGAGCTGCTCTTTTTGTTCCGTTTTGAGAGCGAGCTGCTGAGTCAGCTCCGTAATCTTCGCCTCATCGATCTTGTTCTCCGTCGTGATCCTGGCCACGACGTCGGCGATGCTCATCTGCATGACGATCAGCACGAGGACGAGGATTCCCACCACGTTGGTCAGCGTATCGAGCAGCGAGTCGAGACCACCCTCGTCATCATCACTGGTTTGTCGTCGGGCCATCAGTTGGGTTCCTTTTCGACGAACGCGCTCAGATCGATTCGGCCCTGGCCAACAACCGGCAATTTGCCATTGCGAATCTGACGCTCGTCGCAGAGGCGTTTGCACAGCTGGTAGGTGGAGAGCCCGTCGCTGCGAAGAAGGAATACGATCGAATCGTTGGCACCGTTGGCGACTTTTCCGAGCAGATCGAGGAAGTCCTGATCTTTGGGCACCTCCGCCGTGCGAATCCGTTTCGGCGGATCGGTGGTGTGAAGCACAATCGAATCGGAGGAGCATTCGACAAAATGGGGGACGAAGTTCAAACCGCTGCCCTGGGGTAGGACGGTCACGTTCGCTTCGCTCTTTTCTTTCCTCTCGGCGAGCTCCTTCTCGAGCTGGGCGAGCTCCTCTTCGAGCGCCGTCGCTTGGGCCTGCATGTCGGCCGCCGTTTCGCGAGCCTCCTCGTCGATCGGCGGAATCACGATCTCGACCTGTTGCTGTTCAGCGAGTTCCTTTTCCACCTCCTCGAGCTGAATCAGCATCTCTTGGAGTTCTTGCAAGGTCACGTCGAGCAGCTTTTTCTGTTCCCGCAGTTTGAGAGACGAGGAATCGGAGATGGCGATTTGGCGGCGGAGCTCCTCGATTTGCTCGTCGGTCTGTTTGAGCTCTTTCTGCAGCGCTTCGAACCGTTCGATCTGCGCCACATCGGGCGTGTCGGTTTCGGCCAGCGCAAGCGTAGCGATCATCATCGTCAGCACTCCGATGACCGAGGCGATGATGCTGAGGAAGGGGAACAACGAAATGTCGTCATCCGCATTGCGGCGTCGCTTTCCCATCAGATTTTGCTTCCGTTCTGCTTGCCAGCGGTCCGCCGATTCCGCCCGAACCACGGCCGCGACCGTTCCGGCGAGGCTTCGATCTGCTGCACAACCACTTGTTGGTCGCCGATTTTTTCCAGCACTCCACTGAGGCCAGCTAAGCCGAGTTGGACGCCGGCTAAATGGTCGGCGAGCACGCCGTTGGTCTTTTCAAACGTCTCGTTGACCTGCGATTGCAGGTTCGAGGTTCGCTCGGCCAACTGGGTGAGGCTGGCCTGGATCTTCTCCGCGGCGTTGGCCATTTGATCGAGCTGTGCCTGGAGTCGCGCCTGCTGATCGAGTTGCTGTTTGTGCAGGACCGCAACATGCTGTTGCTGCTGCTGTTCAATCCGCTCGTTGACTCGATCCCACCCTTTGGAGACTTGATCGGTCAGTCGCCCGCCGATTGCATCGAGCTTGCTGAGCCACCGCTCCATTTCGGCGTGCTGCGTCCCCAGGGCTTGTTCGACCGCTTCGCGAAAGACCTGCGTATCACCGCCAGCCGCGGCACCGCGTTCGGCCCCACCCTCGCGGCCATCGTTCAACCGTCGGAGTAAATTCTCGTTGCAGTACTCATCGACTTTGGTGATGACGTCTTCTTCCCCCTTCTGCAGTGCCGAGGCGGGGATCTTGACCAGCATGCTCATGATCAACGCCAGGAGCGTCGTGTCGAATGCGGTACCGAGGCCAGCGAAAACCTGCTGCAGCGCCCCTTTCATCGCGTCCATGCTGCCGCCGCTGCTGAGGCTTCCGGCCAAGCTGGCGACCGCGTCGCTGACGCCCATCACCGTCCCGATGAACCCCAAAATTGGGAGCGACCAGATGAAGACTTTGAGAATTGTATAACTGCCGGCGACGTTGTTGGCGTCAATTTCCGACTGCGACTCCATCATCGTGACCGTTTCGGCGGCGCTTTTGCGGACGCGAAAATGTTCGATGCCGCGGACGACACGATTGATCAGAAAACTATCGCTGCTGTCCGCCGGAAGTTGGTTGATATGATCGATGAATCCGTCGATCGAATCGAGCGTGATCTCGCGAGAGACTTCCGTCGGTAGAACGTCGAGCAACATCGCGTCCCGCTGCTGCTTCAAACGCAGCCACTTCAGCCCCAGGATCGCCAGCGCCCAGAACATCAGGAACGTGGTCGGAAAGGGAACCGGACCGCGGTCCCAGAACAGGGCTCCAAAGTAGGTCTCGCGGACGGGGTAGAGGAGGGCGAACCAGACGACCGACACGCCGGCCGCGATCAGCCCTGAGAGGACGAGGCTGACGTCGCTGCTGGCCGAATCGCTCGACGAACTGAACCAGCTTTTCTTGGCCCGTTGATGCTGGACGACGTGCGGTTTTTTGGGCGTGGCGGCTTTGGCGGCCACGCGCGGCGCTGGGCGGCCGGACGCAGGACGCTCTTCAATCTGCAGATTCGGCACCACCACTTCCGGCTCGAACGCCTCCGCCGGAGGGGCGTCGGGAATCCGGACTGTGGCGCGGCAGTAGGGACAGGCTCGGCTCTTGCCGCAAAGATTCTCGGAAACTTTCAGCGACTTGCCACATTCGGGGCAGGGAATTTTGAAGTAAGTGGCCATCGAAATTCGGTTTGCCAGGGAAAGCGACGAGGAGTTGAGAAACTCGAACTCAGAGGAGAAGAGGCCCAGTTTAATCGGAAGCGACAGCTCTGCGTGCCGAAGGTCGCACGCGTTCCGGCACTCGACGGGGCCCGCAGTGCATAGGAGCCAGCCGTGCGTCGGAGCCAGCCGTGAAAGTGGGCCGGACGGTTACTTAATGAACGCCCGAAACGAGAAATGTCACCACGCAATCCGGTCCTACGGCTGGACTCCGGGAATGCCGAAGGAAGCTCCGAATTGAGCGGCGAGCAGTTCGTACGTGAGGCCGTAGTTGAGCATCAATGCCTCCTCGGCCGGTTGCCCCGATTTGAGGTCGGCGATGAACTGGGGAAGCGACAGCGGATCGCGGAGGCAGTGTAGCCACAGCAGGCGGGCCAATCCACCTCCGCGGGCGGGAGCGCTAGCCTCAGACGTTAGGCAGCGCCGCATCGGCATCGTCGCTGGTATGCCGCGGCCAAAGCACCAAGAAAAGGATAAGGCCGAGCAGCGGGGACCAACCGAGGATGGCGAGGTTGAAGTCGTATGAACCCGTCTGGTCGACGACGTAGCCGAACAACTTTTGCGTCGGCGATGAGGCAAGCCAGCCGATAAAGGAGAGCATTCCAGTCAGCCGTCCCATGTGGGTGACGCTGACCTCCTGCGTGAACGAATAATAGCAGGGGAAGACGCCGAGAGTGCCCGCCGCGACGCACAACAGCGTTGCCAGCAGGGGCCAGCCTTGAGGCAGCACTGCGGCCAGCGTCGTGAGCCCGGCCAGCAGCGAACACCCAAGATAGACCAACACGCGGCTGGTATGGACCCGCAACCCGCGACGGACCAGCCACATCGCGACCACCCCGGCGGCGATGCAGCCGACGTCGGTGAAAATAAAGTAGGTCGAATTGAAGTAGAGCGCTTCGGCCTCGGAATAGCCTCGTCCTTCTTGCAAGAATTTGGGCAACCACGCGCGGATTAACTGCCAAGAGGTGTTGATGGCGATCACCATACACGTCAGCGCCCAGAAACGGCGATCGGTGAGCAGCGTCCAGATCCATCTCCCCGGGGCGTGACGGTCAGAATCGTGCGGCTCGGAGCTGCGGCTGGAAGCTTCGTTCTGCGAAGCGGCTGGCTCAGCGGAATCTTGTCGCTGCAAATCGCCCCGTCGGATGACCGCCAGCCATACAAAGGCCCAAGCCACGCCGATACCACCGATGACGAAAAACGGCGTCCGCCATGCATCGGGCTCGGTGCTGTCGCCGATCATCAACCGGATCACAATCGGAGTGAGGATTGCGCCGAGCGACGCGCCGCTTTGCAAGATGCTGTTGCCCATGACGCGATTGCCCCGAGACATCACCGCCTGGGTGACGATCAAGGCGCACGGCCAGTGCCCCGCTTCAAAAAATCCTAATAAGCAGCGACAAACCAACAGCGATGTGTATCCGCGAGCCAAACCGGTAGCGAATCCAACCGCCGACCAAGCCACGAGAATTGCCGGGTAAAGCAAACGGACTGGGACCCGGTCGGCAATGATCCCAAAAAACAGCGAGCCGACCGCAAACGCGATCCCAAAGACGAACTCCATATCGCCATATTGCTCGTTGCTCAGATCGAATTGTTGAGTGATGCGAACAGCTAGATTCGAGAGCGTCTGGCGATCCATGTAGTTGATCATCGTCGCCAGGAGCAACAGCCCGGCCACCCACCATTGCCAAACCTTCGATCGTGAGGTGGGTTCCATCGGAGTCATTTCCTCGGGGGGGGCAGGGTCGGGGAAGGAACGGAGGGAGGGCGCGGCCCGGTGGAGCGAAGTATAACGGACGCTCCAGAGAGGTGGTTTTATAATCGCTGCCGTCGGAGCGGTGGTCTCGCTGGAAATAATTTCCTGCTCGGTTCGTGCTCGCGTCAGTGAGCGCGAAGGACCAGAAAGCCTTTCGAAGGACCAGAAAGCCTTTCGAAGGGCCAGGAAAGCCTTTCGCTGACTTGAATCGCGCGCTCCGGGATGCCATGCTGGGCAAGTCCCGCCGACTTCCAGCAGTCCCCTCCCGCCCGCAGTCCGCACCCGCCCGCTGTCCCCTCCCGCCCGCTGTCCCCTCCCGCCCGTAGGGGGAAAATCATGCTCGCCCGGCTCGCGCCTTCGACGGCCATCTCGCTGCGCGGTTTGCTGGCGGCTGCAGCGATCTTGGGGACCGGGAGCGATCCGCTCACAGCACCCCGCGGGGGACGCGATCGATCTGCGGAGCATCAAAAACGCTTCGCAACGGACTGGACCAGCGGCTGACCGGGGTCAAGGAGCCACGCGTCGTTTCAGAACTTTTCGCCTAGCAATGTAGAGTAGGAACCCCGATGGGATTGGACCGTCGCGAACTTTTAAGGGGCGCTCTTGCATCCGCTACGGCGGGAACGCTTGCGGTGGCCTCGGAACCCGTGCGCTCAGCGGATGCCGTTCCGTTATCGAGCGGGGACGGCAGCGGATCAGCGCGACCCAGGGGGATTGTCGACACCAACGTCCACCTCTTTCAGTGGCCCTTTCGCCAGCTCCCCTGCAGCACGACCGAGGCGCTCGTGAACAAACTGCAGTCGCTGGGGATCAAGCAGGCCTGGGCCGGCAGCTACGAAGGCGTGCTGCATCGCGACCTCGGCGGCGTCAATGAGCGGCTGGTCAAAGCTTGCCGCGAAGCGCCGCAAGGAATGTTGGTTCCCATGGGAACCGTGAATCCGGCTCTTCCGGGATGGGAAGACGATTTACGGAAGTGTCATGGGAGCCATGCGATGCCCGGAGTGCGACTGTACCCGAGCTACCACGGATACACGCTCGATGATTCCCGCTTCATCTCGCTGTTGGCATCGGCGACCAAGCGAGGTTTGCTGGTTCAGATCGTGGTCGCACTTGAAGATCGCCGCACGCAGCACCCCTTACTGCAAGTGCCTGATGTGAATCTCGAGCCTTTGCCACGCATCTTGGCATCGTTTGAGGATGCCAAGGTGATGCTGCTCAACTATCGTCCCGCCGGCACTCTCGCGGCTCAGTTGGCGAAAACACCGCAGATCGTGTTTGACACCGCCCGCGTCGAAGGAGCCGACGGAATCGCTCGCCTGATGCGGACCGCCTCGCCGCAGCGGGTGCTTCATGGTTCGCACGCTCCCTTCCTGGTCATGGAGTCGTCGCTGATCAAATTCGACGAGTCCGAGTTGGACCGTGAGCAGATCGGCTCTCTGCTTTCTGAAAACGCGGTGCGGCTACTGGCCTGCTGACTCCCTTCACCCGCTTGATTGCCACCGTGGGTTGTGCGGATGCCCCTCCACTTAAAGTTGCCTGAACACTTCGGACTGCCTCCACTCGAGCCGGTGGAAGCCGCGGAGCGCTGCGCTGCAATCATCCCAACTCGCTCCCCTGATCCGGCGGATCGCAGACGTGATCCGGCGGATCGCAGAGGGGGGTGGGTTGAGCATGCAACACACCTGGTTCAAACCTGGCGACACATTTCCTGATTCCATTACGAGCGTATTGCATGAAGTTATTAGCTGTTTTCGGGTTGTTCCTTTTGACGGTGGTTCTGCCAGCGTCCACGACATTCGGTAACGAGTCAGAGAATCCTAATATTCTATTTCTGTTCGCCGACGACTGGGGGCGACACGCGAGCATCTATGCAGAGGTTGACGGTGAGGCGGAAGCGGACGGGAAGGGTGGCATCAATCAGGTGGTGCAAACGCCCCATTTCGATCGTGTCGCACGAGAAGGCGTCCTGTTTCGCAACGCCCACGTCAACGCTCCATCGTGCACCCCTTGCCGCAGTTCCCTGCTCTCAGGTCAATACTTCTGGCGGACCGGCCGGGGCGCGATTCTCCGCGGCGCGGTTTGGGACGAATCGATTCCGTCCTATCCTTTGCTGCTCCGAGACGCCGGGTATCACATTGGCAAAACCTATAAAGTCTGGGGACCCGGAACCCCTTCCGATGCGCCGTATGGAGGCCAGCAGTATTCGTATCAAGATGCGGGGGGGCGATTTAACCAGTTCTCGCAGAACGTCGTGAAGCAAACCGAACGCGGCGAATCGATCGACGAGGCAAAGCAAGCCCTGTACGACGAAATTCGCACGAACTTCAGCAATTTTCTCGAGGCACGCGAAGCAGGAAAGCCGTTTTGCTACTGGTTTGGTCCGACCAACGTTCACCGTACCTGGGTTGCCGGCAGCGGCAAAGAGTTGTGGGGCATCGATCCCGACTCGCTGAAGGGCAAGATGCCGCCCTACCTGCCCGATGTGCCGGAGGTCCGCGAGGACCTGGCAGATTATTTCGGCGAGATCGCTGCTTGGGATGCTGGGATCGGCGTGCTGCTGGACGAGCTGGAGAAAAGGGGAGAGCGTGAGAGTACGCTGATCGTGATTAGCGGGGACCACGGTGCACCCGGATTCCCGCATGGCAAGTGCAATCTGTATGGTTTCGGCACGGGCGTGGCGCTGGCGATCACCGGGCCCGGGGTCGAGGGAGGTCGAGTGGTCGACGACTTTGTCAACCTTCCGGATCTTGCACCCACGTTTCTCGAAGCGGGCGGTGTGGCGGTCCCCGATGTGATGACCGGACGCAGCTTGTGGCCGGTTCTGAAGTCGAAGGAAAACGGACTGGTCGATCCCGCGCGAACTTGGGTGGTGACCGGACGCGAGCGGCATGTGGAAATTGCTCGCGCAGATTACAGCCCTTATCCTCAGCGAGCCATTCGCACCGCCGATCACGTGCTGATCGTGAACTTCCGGCCGGATCGGTGGCCGCTCGGCGATCCGTATCGGCTCGACGGCGAAGATCCGCCGACTGCCGAAGAGATCACCAAAACGACGCGGGTTACCTATCCGGATGAAGACGCGGGACCGACCAAGGCATGGTTGGTAGGCCAACGGAACTCGGCCGAGTGGAAGTCGCACTACGATTGGGTTTATGGCAAGCGGCCCAAGTACGAGCTGTACGACTTGAATAAGGATCCGCACGAGACGACGAATGTGGCTGACGAACCCGCTTATGCGGAGGTCAAGGCGGGGCTAGGGGAACGGTTGATGGACGAGCTGCGGCAGACGGGCGACCCGCGGCTCGTCGATGACGGGCGGTACTTCGAAACGCCTCCGCTGGCTGGTCCGCTGCCCGATGAAAAGACGTTCTGGAACCGCGGCTCACGCTCGAGCAAACCGCAGGAAACGGCGGCTCCCAAGTAACCCACCCACTCAGGCGATCACCCTTCGATGCTGCTGCAAGAATTGGCCTGGCCCGCTGTCCGCGCCCTGCCCCGAGAGACGCCGGTGATCATCCCGATCGCCGCCGTCGAACAGCATGGGCACCACATGCCGCTGTACACCGACAGCATGTTGCTCGGCGAGATCGTTCGCCGCGTGGAACAACGGGCCTCCGAGCAAGTCTTGGTAGCGCCGTTGATGTGGTTGGGTAATTCGCATCACCATCTCGACTTTGCCGGGACTCTCTCGTGTGAGCCTCGCGTGTATCTCGACCTGCTGGTGAGTTTGCTCGACAACCTGATCGGCCATGGCTTTCAGCGGCTGTTGATGTTGAACGGTCACGGGGGCAATGACGTGCCGGGCAAGCAGGCGGTGTTTGAAGTTCGCCAGCGATATCGCAGCCGCGGCGACCTTCTTCTGCTGTTTACGACCTACTGGTCTCTCGGCGGACGACCGTGGGAAACGATGCCCGAGATCCAGCAAAAGGAAATGGGACACGCCTGCGAGTGGGAGACGTCGATGATGCTCCGAATCTCGCCCAGGTTGGTCGGCGATTACCGCGCGGTGAGAGCCGTTCCGCCAGGCGACTCCTTTCTTCCTGCGACGCGCGGTTGGGTGACGCAGGAACGCTCCGAGGCGGGGCATATCGGCTGGCCCCAACTGGCGTCGGCGGAGAAAGGGGAGCACTTGCTAGTCACCTTCAGCGACGATGTCGAACGTTTGATCGAACGCATGTTGAAATGGGACGGCCGTTCTTGGGAGGGTTAAGCGGATGATTACGCGCAGAGACTTTGTCAGTGCCCTGGCTGGTGGGGTTGCGGCTCCGGCGCTATTCGGATCTGTGGCCGCGGGGGAGTCCGAGGCCGCAGGGGCACCGGGTTCGAGAAAGAAAATCGCCTTTCTCGGAACCTGCGCGTTCCGCCATTCGCATGCCCAGCATTTTCTCGATCGGCTCGCGATGGGCTACGCCAGCGGCGGACGATGGGTCGAGCCAAAACTGGAGGTGGCCTCCGTCTTCCTCGATCAGTTTCCCGAGAACGACATCGGCCGCCAACGGATTGCCAAATACGGTCTGAAGCGGTTTCCGACGGTCGCCGAGGCGCTCACGCTCGGCGGAGAAGAACTGGCGGTCGATGGCGTCATCCTGATCGGCGAGCATGGCGATTACCCGATGAACGCCAAAGGCCAGACTCGTTATCCTCGCTATGCCTGGTTCAAGGAGGTGGTCAAGGTTTTTGAAGCGAGTGGGCGAAGCGTACCCGTGTTCAACGACAAACATCTCTCCACCGAGTGGGCGGAGTGCGTGGAGATGGTGGAGGACGCAGAGCGTCTCGGCTTCCCCTTCTACGCCGGGTCGTCACTCCCGGTTACCTGGCGGCTGCCGGCGTTCGACCTGCCCTACGACACGCCGCTCAAGGAGAGTGTGTGCGTCGCCTACGGAGGCGTGGACAGCTACGACTTTCACGCTCTGGAAACCGCTCAGTGCATGTCGGAGCGGCGGCAGGGAGGGGAAGTGGGGATACGCTCGGTGCATGCGGTGACGAACGAGCGGTGCTGGGAGTTGCTCGCGCAGCGCGAAGCGACGAGCAAGCTGTTCGTCTCGGCGCTGTGCCGCAGCCACAATCTGCCAGTGGAAACCGGCTATCCGACCGCTCCGATCACGATCGAGTGGGCTCGCCGTGCGCTGCCCAACACGACCGCCTATTTTGTCGAACATCTCGACGGCTTTCGGACCACCATCTTCTTGACCGGCATCCGCGATTTCAACTACGCGGGGATGCGCGCCGACAATGGGGAAATCATCGGCTGCCAGTTCATGCTCCCCATGCCGGGCAGCAGCGCCACGACGGCCGACTTCTTTACTCCGCTGATCCAGCACATCGAGCAGATGATTCTCCGCGGCTCGACGCCCTATCCGATTGCCCGCACGCTGCTGACCTCGGGGATGGTGATCGGCGGCGTCGAATCGTTAGCCGCTGGAGAAAAGCGGTATGCCACGCCCGAGATGGCGGTCGCGTATCGCGGCCCCCGCGAATCGATGTACTGGCAGCAGTAGGCTCTGCCGGAAAAGCCAGAGCCGACGGCGCTAGCCGCGGGTGAGCCGACGGCGCTAGCCGCGGGTGTTGCAGTGGCAATCCCTGGGCTGCGAGGCCCGAGGCTAGCGCCTACGGCTCAAGGGATTGGAATCGCCAGGTTTTCTGACGGAAAGCCGTCTCGAGCAAACCCCGGAGACCAGCCAGGCAAGTTGCCCAGTTTAACGCACTGCCGCCGCGCTTCGGCTTTCCGACGATGGAAGTTGCGGATTACGGGTTTTGCGTAACTCGGGTCGTTGTTTGAGTTAGGGTCGTGCCAGGATTTCCTAAGTTGGGGCGTTTCGGGATAAAGCCGGTTAGCCCCTTTACCTGGAGAGAAAAAACACCATCTTGCTGGGCGTTTTGGGGACTGGAGGCTGGCGGAGGCCGGTGTTCCAGTGTGTTGCGGCAGGCCCGCGTCGGGCTTTGGCCGCCCCCAGAGTGGTTCGTTTCGTACCTGAAGATGGAGACGTACATTGGTTCGTTCAGCTACGGCTTTAGCGGCGGCACTTTCGACGGTCTTCCTTGCCGCCCCAGCTTCGACGCTGTCGGCCCAGGGAGTGGTCTCGATGCCGGTGGGCTCGGGCTGCACCAGCTGTGGAAATGGTTCATCGGGAGCCCGCGTGATTTCGAGCTCCCCGGTCGTCTCGGGATCCCGCGTGATTTCGAGTTCGCCCTACTCGGGCAGGGTGATCTCCGGTGGCTCGTGTGGGACGATCTCCGGTGGCTCGTGTGGGACGATCTCCCGTGGCTCGTGTGGGACACGGGGTTATCAGCGGGGTTACCACGGTGGGAGCCGGGTTTATCGGACTTCGATGCCCAGCTACTCGAGCCCTGGCTACTCGAGCCCTGGCTATTCGAGCCCTGGCTACTCGAGCCCTGGCTACTCGGGGCAAGGGTGTGGCAGTGGATCGGGTTGTGGCTCGGTCTCGTCGGGGACGGTGATCCACGGCGCGGTCAGTCACGCGACGGGGGTTCCGGCGACGACCAGCCCGAGGCGCGTGGTCACGGCGCGTGTGGCTGACTCGACTTCGGCACACGTGGTTAGCGGATCGCAGGGGGGAGCGGGCAATGTGCTGGCAGCCCTCAACTCGCAACGGGCTCGACAAGGGCTGGCGAGCCTGCGATACGATCCCCAGTTGCAGGCGGTTGCTCAGCGGCGGGCCCAGCAGATGGCCGCCACGGGAAACAAGAACCATCCTCCGGGGTCGTTCTCGCCTGGGCGCTACGAAGGCGTCGGTTGGTCGAGTTCGTTCTCGCCGTCGGGAGTGTCGGCTTGCTATACCAGCGATCCCCGCATGACGGTGGCCGGAGCGGCGATGGCGACCGGCCGCGACGGCGTTTACTTCTGCGTCGTCTATCGCTGATTTCCGCACCCCCGCGTGCGGTCTCGACGCGCGTGCCGCAGGGAGTGCGGCTCGCGGTGGGGGGAGTCCTGCTCGCTTGGGCAGCGGCGCTCGCGGTGGGAGCCACGCCCGGTGCGGGCGTTTGGGCAGCCGAGCCCCCGGTGACAGAAACGCCGTTGCCGCCTCAGACCGGTTCGGCGTTAGAGCTCACTTCCGAAGAAGCGACATCGTCGGTCCAGTCGCTTGCCGCGTGGGCGGTCACTCAGTTGCCCCGGGTCTACGAAGGGGACAAGGACTGGGGCGAAACGAAAAAGGTTTGGGCCGGCGTCAAGGTCCGCTTCGACGGCTTGAAGCTGAAGACCAATCGGCGGTTTCGGGAACTCCGCCATGGTCGCTGGGCACGCTACCAGTTGAGCCTTCCCGCCGCGGAGCAAGGAGGGCCGGCGGTCGAGATCGTAATCGACCGTGTCCATCAATCGCCCGATGGCCGTTGGCAAATCGAGGCGACGATCACGGCTCCGATGGCATTTGTCGCGCGAGTGGAGCGTTGGAACCTGGGCGTACAGTGGTACAGCGTCAGCGTCGAGGGAGATCTGCGGGTCCGCTTGCGGAGCACCACCACCGTCGGTTTCTACGCCGATTACAGCGAAGTTCCTCCGGCGCTGACCGTCGACCCGCGGGTGGAGATGGCGGAGCTCGCGATCGAGCGGTTTGAAGTCGACCGGATCAGCAAGATTGGAGGGGATGTCGCCGAGGAGCTCGGCGACTTTCTCGAGGACGTATTCCGCGATCGCTTGGTGGAGAAAGAGAATCAGCGGCTTGCGACGAAGCTCAACAAAGCCATCGATAAGAAGCGAGCCCGGCTGCGCTGGTCGCTCGTCGACTGGTTCGCAAGTCACTGAGGCTGGGCGACGCAAACCAATTTCGTGCGGGTGCGGATCAGCAGATTGCCATCGGAGATCGCGGGAGTGGCGATGATGCTTTCGCCCATGTCGTTGGTTGCCAACTGTTCAAAGTCGGCGTGATCGCGGAGGACGACGACTTTACCGTTCTGGCTGGCGATGTAGATCTTGCCGTCCCCCGAGACAGGCGAAGCAAAGTAGTTTCCGCCGCGTCCGACGCGTTTGGCACCGCGGAGCGGTTCTCCCTGTTCAGTGTCGAAGACCGTGCTGATGCCTCCCTCTTTGATCAGCAGCATGCGTCCATCGGAGACGTAGGGCGAGACGATGTGGTCGGTATGCCGCGTCGGATTGCGCCACAGGACGTGGGAATCGGTGACGTCCCCTTCACCGCCGCCCCGGACTGCCAGCACGTACTCGTGCGCTGCGTTCTCCTTCGGCGTATCGTACGTCGCTCCGGCAAAATTGTCGGGATGCAGGAAAGCGAGATCGAGTTCGCGTCCTTCGAGAGCTCCGTCGCCATTGAGATCGCCGCGATCAAACGTTTTGCGAAAGAACGCCTCGGGAATTGGATTGTCTCCCATGAATGCCCGCACTTCGTCTTTGGTCAGCTTGCCGTCGGGGTGGCCGGTTTCGGCGTTGTCGACCGAGGCGAGCCACTGGTTGGCAATCCCTCCGCTCTGCACCGAAATGTAGATGACTCCGTCGCTGCACACGGGCGTCGTCTTGATGTTGCGCAGCAGCGCTTTCGCGTGCCAACGTCGCTCGCCTGTTTCCGGGTCGTAACCAATCAACATCCCGGTACCGGCGACGACAATATCGTCGCGTCCGTCAACGGTGCAGATGACCGGGTGTGAGTAATTAACCGCCATGTCATCTCGGGTGTCCTTCCAGCGCAGTTTTCCCGTCTTGCGATCGAACGCGTAGAAAGCGGGATAGAGATCGTCATCCTGGCAGAAGAGTACCAGGTCGTCGTAGAGGACCGGCGACATGCCGGCACCCCACTTGAAGACGAAAAAAGGCACGGGCAGTTCTTGGTGCCAGATGTCTTCGCCCGTCTCGGCGTCGACGGTCAGCAAACCGAGCGAGGGGAAGTAAAAGTAGACACGCTCGGCATCCGCCGCAGGCGTTGTGCTCGCTTGGCTATTGGTCGCATGGACCTCGGGAAGTTTGCCGGTCGCCCAATCGCGCTGCCAGAGCTTTTTTCCGGACTTCAGATCAAAGGCAAACAGGCTGACCGTCTGCTCGTCGGTCATCCCGTTGACGAACACGCGCCCGGCCGCGACGACCGCGCCTCCCACGCCATCGCCCACTGGATGCTGCCAAGCCACGTTCTCGGAGTCCGAGAAATGGACCGGCAAGGGTTCGTCGTCTTGGGAGATGCCGGTGCAGTTCGGACCTCGGAACTGAGGCCAGTCATCACCGCGGGCCGCGACGGCTGAGAGGACGATCGAGCTGCAGAGGAGTCCTCCGCAACACAAGCGGAGCAGTCGACGTGATCGCATGAGCCGGTTTGTAGCGCGCATCGCGTACCTCTGGGGGCCGAGCGGGATTGCCGGGTTCCAAATTGGGGGTGCATTCTAGCCCTGCCCCCGAGACGAATCCAGCATTTGGCGAAAAGAGAGCCGGAGAAAACGCCGGTCGCTCGCTGGCATCGATCGTCCTGGGTCAGGCAAACAGCTCATGCACCACTTTTCCCCCTTCGGGACCGGTCAAGCGGTGCTCGCGGCCGGCGTACCAGTAAGTCAAATCGTCCGGGGGAAGTCCGAGCAGGTGCAGGATGGTGGCGTGGAGATCGCGGAAATGGACTTTCCCTTCGACCGCTTGGGAACCGGTCTCATTCGTCTTGCCGTGGACATAGCCTTGCTTGACGCCTCCCCCGGCCATCCAGAAGGTGAAGCCCCGCGCGTTGTGGCCCGTTTCGTCCTTGCCGTCGTCAGGTGTGAGACCGGGGCGACCAAATTCACCGCCCCAAATCACCAGCGTCTCATCGAGCAGTCCGCGCTGTTTGAGATCACCGAGGAGTGCCGCGATCGGCGCATCGGTGAATTCGCAGTTCGCTTGGAGATCGCGGCGATGATTCTTGTGCTGGTCCCAGCTGCCGTGATTGACTTCGATGAACCGCACTCCGGCTTCCGAAAAACGCCTCGCGAGCAGGCACTGGCGTCCGAAATCGGAGACGCGACAGGTGCCGACCGACGAGGTATGTTTACCGACTTGATAACGCTCGAGCGTCTCCTGCGTTTCGCGGTTGATGTCGAGCAACTCGGGCGCTTCGGCTTGCATTCGAAAGCCGAGTTCCATCGATTCGATGACGCTCTCTAAATTCTCGTCGCCCGGCCGCTGTAGGGCGTGCTGGCGATTCATTAGCTGTACGAAATCGAGCTGACTCCGCTGCTCGGTTAAGCTGAGCTGCGTCCCTGAAACATTGCGGATCGTCGCTTCCGCCATGTCTTCGCCGTTCACTCCGATCGGCGTCCCGTTGTAGATCGAGGGGAGGAAGGCGCTCGAATAGATCGAGCTCTTCGAAGTATTGAGACTGATGAAGCCGGGCAGATTTTGGTTCTCGGTTCCAAGCCCATAGGTGATCCACGATCCGAGGCTTGGTCGTTCCCGCAAGCGGTCGCCGGTGTGCAGTTGTAAGAAGGACTGAGCATGGATGCCGGTATCGGCGTGCATGCCATTGATGACGCAGAGGTCGTCCGCAAACTTTGCCGTTTCCGGGAACAGCTCGGAAACCCACAATCCACTCTCGCCGTGCTGTTGGAATTGGAAGACCGAGCCAGGATGCTTTTTGTTGCCGGTTTGAGGTTTGTAATCGAACGTATCCATCTGAGCGGGGCCGCCGCTCATACAGAGGAAAATCACCCGCTTGGCCCGTGGCGCCAGCACGGGTTTCCGCTCGACCAAGCTAGGCCCGACCGCCGCGGCTGCTTGCGATCCGCATAGCCCCTGCAACGCCAAGTAGCCGAAACCACAGGCCGTGGACCGCAGCATATTGCGTCGTGAGAAAGGCATGGTTTGGTCCTACTTAGTCGACGTAACGGAATTCATTGGTGATCAGCAACGCTTGGCAGAGGCTGGCCCAGGGGCGGACTTTGTCTTGCGAGTCAGCTTGCGCGCCAGCTTGCACGGCGTCGGTGTGAGCCGCCGCGGGGGGGCCGGTCATGGAGTGGAGGAGACGCTTCGCTGCGGTCCGTTCGGTTTCGGCCGGCTCGCGGCCCAGGGCGCGGCGGAAGGCAGCGCGGACCCGCGGCTCCTCGCCTTCGGCTTCACGCAGGACGCACCGAGCGAGGCTATTGGCTTGGGCGATTACAAACGAGCTGTTGTAGAGATGCAGGGCTTGTCCCGGCACGGTGCTCGTGTCGCGTCGTCCGGTCACTGAGGTAAATTCGGGAAGGTCGAACGCGGCCAGCTCTGGGGGAGGCGAACTCCGCAGGTAGCACAGATAGACGCTTCGCAGGTTGCTCGGTTGATGGAGGTTGCCGGCCAGGTTCACCAAGATGTCGCGGTGGCGGATGATCGAGCCGTCCGCAGGCCGCAGATCGAGTTGGTCGCTGACCTGCAACATGCTGTCCCGCAGTGCTTCGGCATCCAGCCGCCGGTAGTTGTGGCGGGCCAGCAGCCGATTCGCCCCGTCGGTTCTGACCAGCTCGTCGGAGGTCGAGCTGCTCAACTGGTAGGTCCGGCTGAGCACGATCGTTCGAATCAACCGTTTGATCGACCATCCTGAATCGACGAAGCGGAGCGCGAGATGGTCGAGCAACTCGGGGTGGGTGGGAGCTTCGCCGTACTTCCCAAAATCGTCGGGAGTCCGAACCAGCCCTTCGCCAAAGAGGTGCATCCAGACTCGATTGACCATGACGCGGGAGGTCAGCGGATGCGTGGGGTGCGTCAGCCACTGGGCTAACTGCAGACGGCCGCTCTGCTGCGGATCGACCGTGATGGGGCTGGTTTGCTCGAGGGAGACCGCCGACAGAAAGCCTCGCGGAATGGCATCGCCCAGTTTTTTCGATTCTCCGTTGATGTTGATTTTGCAGTCCGCGACCTCTTTGCGGTCCCGCACGCCCATGGCCAAGGGAGTGCCTGGAGCCCACTTCGATTTAGGAATCGGTCGAGGTTCGCCGGTGTTCGAATCGAGGACGAGGACGGTCTCGACAAAATCCGGTGGCGGGAGCACGGTCGGAGCAGCCTGCAGCACATGGACGTCGGTCGGAGGTGCCGTCAAGCCTTCGTGAGCGGCGACACCCCAAAGCGTGTCGGTACTGGTGAAAAGTCCAGCTAGCGCGTAGTAGTCACGCATGGGGATCGGATCAAACTTATGATCATGGCATCGCGCGCAGGCGACGCTGATTCCCATCACCCCGCGGCCGATCACATCGATCTGATCCGCTACGACATCCATGGCGAAATTCTCATTCATCGCCTTCGCCGGTTTGGCGGTGAGGGCGAGGAAGCCGGTCGCGACAAGTTGGCGGTCCCGCTGCTCGGGCGAGTCGGCGGCGAGCAAATCCCCGGCGATCTGTTCAGTGAGAAATTGGTCGTAAGGAGTGTCGCGGTTGAAAGCGTCGATCACATAGTCGCGATATCTCCAAGCATGGGGAAACGTCGGATTGCGGCCGAGCCCGTCATTGCCGTTCGATTCACCATAGCGGGCCACGTCCAGCCAATGCCGACCCCAGCGGACGCCGAACTGAGGGCTGGCGAGCAAGCGATCTACCAACCGCTCGACCGCCGCGGCACCGTCACGCTCGCTTGCCGCGACGAACGTTTCGATCGCCTCGAGCGAGGGAGGCAAACCGATCAAGTCGTAATGCAGACGTCGGGCTAGCGTCCGCGGATCGGCGTCACGCGTGGGGGAGAGTCCCGCCGCTTCGATCCGCGCGAGGACGAAGTGATCGATGCGGTCGCGCGGCCAATTGGTTCGCGCCACTTTCGGCAGCGGCGGCTCCTCGAGAGGCTCGAGCGACCAGAGCACTTCCTCCTGCGGTTCGGCAGTCTTCGGCGGCGGTTCCTCGGTCCGCGGATCGGGAGCACCGCGCTCAACCCAGACTTCGAAATCTCGAATCACCGACTCCGGTAGCGGCTGCTCGGGTGGCATTTCCGGCCCCTCGTAGCGAAGGGCCTGAATCAGCAGGCTGTCCGCTGGCTCGCCCGCTACCAACACCGAACCGGTCTGGCCTCCGCGGCGGATTGCGTCGTGGCTATCGAGTCGCAGCCCGCCACCAAGATCCGCAGAATCGGCCGCATGGCATTCGTAGCAGTGTTCGACCAGGACCGGGCGAATCCGGGTCTCGAAAAAAGTCCGATCCTCAGGCGAGACGGGTTTGGCCTGGACCGCCGGCGGAGCCCCTGGGATCAGCAGGACGAGCGTGCAGGCGACAGCGTAGGCGGAATGATTCACGGCTAGGGCTGCTTCGCGAGAGGCGGGGGTGGGACCCGCAGCATACCACAATCACTGTGGGGGGTGGATAAATCTGGGTGCGCCTCCGGAATCCGGCCGGATGCTCTTCCCGCCGCTTCGCCGCCGCTGATCTAAGAAGCGCGGTCCATGGTTTCGCGGGCGACTCGCATCACGTTTCCGCCGATGATCTTGCGAATCTCCTCATCCGAGTAACCGCGTTGCACCAAGCCCACGGTATAGAGGGGCCAATTGGTCCAGGAGAGACTGTCGGTCATCTCTCGCGTCGTTTGGAAGCTGTCGGCCGGCCAGAGCATGCGGAACTCTTCTCGCCGTCGCGGCAGCCGCGGCACCTTCTTGCTCTCAGCCGAGCTATTTTGCGAGGAGTAGGCGATGTCGGTGCCGATCGCGACGTAATCGATGCCGAACTTCTTTACCACATGGTCGATGTGGTTCAGCAGCATCGCGATGTCGCCGCTGCCTCGGAGATACCGGGGAATGCAGCAGATGCCAACAAAACCTCCGGTATCGGCGATCGCGCGAATCACTTCGTCGGGCTTACTGCGGGCGTGCGGGTTCGAGTCGAGCGCCGCGCAGACCGTGTGGCTGGCGACCGCCGGTTTCTCCGAGACTTGTGCCGACTCGAGACTGGTCTGCCAGCCCGAATGGGCGCAGTCGGGAATCACGCCGACGCGGTTCATCTCCGCAACCACTGCACGACCAAAATCGCTAAGACCCGCATCGGACTTTTCTCCCGATCCATCGCCGATCATGTTGCGGCGTTGATAGGTCAAGTGCATCATGCGGATGCCGAGTTGATAGAACACGCGGAGATAGCGGAGTTCGTCGGGAACCGACACCCACTGCTGAGTGAGCGGAACGCCGTTGCCGGTGAAATATAAACAGTGACGGCCTTCGCGCTTGGCGGTTTCAATGTCTTCGGGGACGGCTGCCTTGGAGACGAATCCCCGCAGCATATCGGTCGCATAGGTGAAGCGTGCGAGCCGTTTGATCAACCGCAGCGGATCTTGTCCTTCTTCGCCCGCATTTTGAAAAATGCAGGTCACGCCCGAGGCTCGCCAGGCCGCCCGGTACTCCTGTTCTTCGACCGGGTCGGTGACCGTCCGCGTCATCGTCATCTCTTCGCGGAGATCGGATATCTCAATACTTGACGCTCCGGCTTCGATCGCCGCGGCGAGTGCGTCCCCGTCGACAGCCGCCCGTGGTGAGAAACCGTAAGAATCAAAGACAATCGATTCAGCGTGCAGCCGTAGTCCTCGCTCGAGTTCCGCGGGCGACGGTTTGAGAATGTTGAGAGCCGCTTCTCGGGCTTGTTGGATGGCGGGATTCAATCGTTCGGTGAGGGCGGAGACGTCGGCGGGAGCCGTTTCCTCGGCCGGTCGTGCCGCGCGCGCTTTTTCGGAACCGGCAAGGCCGACGAGCGAGGCCGCGGCGGATGCCTGGAGAAACGCCCGCCGTTGCACGCTCTGTCTTTCCGCACTGGGTTTCGAGATGTCGGTCATGATGTGAGTGCTCCTGAATCGCTGTGGAGGATCGCGGTGGAGGATCGCTGCAAGATCGCCCGTGTTGCCATGCCCTCGGTGTGGATTGTCGTCGGCGATTGATTGTAACCGGCGTCGAGCGTCGCTGGCGGCAGCGATGCTCGCGTCCTTGCCGGAGCGTGCTGGCGCTCGCTGGACAAAATGCTTGAGCCGGTTCTTTGAAAGGTGTTGGGATGCGCAGGTTTGGGATGTTTTTCGTCTGTTGCTTGTCGGCCCTGGTCGCGCAGGCGGACGCGTTTCCGGCCGAGCCGTGGCATCAGTATCGGGTGGTCGTCCGCGGCAATCATCATCAGCACTGGATCGATGGCGTGCAGACGGTCGACGTCGTCGACCTCGACGCAAAGAATCGGCGACTCGAGGGGGATGGAAGAATCAGCCCCGCCCGACGCGGCCGGCAGGGGGGACGCAAACGGAGGGGAAGGCAGAAGAGTAGGCGCCCCGGCTCTGACAGCGAGTTGGCTCGACTCCACTTGCTGGCATGCCGTTTGCCTTCCGAATTTGGCTGGTGCTGGTGATGTCACCGCCGCTGGTACCACTTCTTCAACTCCGGCGGGCGTGGGGGTACCCAAACATGTCTCAGCAAGTCGCTCGAACCGCACGCACCCCTTCGACCGGCGAGATCGCCGAGCATGGCCGCAAATGGATTGAATACGCCGGTCGAGCGGGGTACCTGACCAAAGGGGTCGTGTACCTGCTCATTGGCGGCATGGCTGCGGCGGCGGGGTGGGGAGCCGGAGGCCGCACGACCGACTCCGAGGGGGCGATTTCGGAGCTTGCCCAACAGCCGTTTGGAACGTTTCTGCTGTGGCTGGTGACGATCGGCCTGCTTGGTTACTGCGTCTGGCGAATCGTTGAGGCCATTACCGATCCGGATGGCAAAGGGACCGATGCGAAAGGGATCGCAACCCGCATTGGCTACGTGATCAGCGGCATTGCTTATGGGATGCTCGCCTGGACCGTCTCGCCGGCAACGGGCTCGCCAGCCGGGGGTGGGGGTGGCGGTTCGGGTCAGACTCAAGACACGGTCGGATGGCTGCTCTCGGTGCCGGGCGGAAAGTGGGTTTTGGGAGCGATCGGTTTGGCCGTTGCAGGCTTTGGCTTGTACCAGATCTACCAAGGGGCGGCCGATAAGTTCATGGACAAGTACAATGCGGGGGGAATGAGCGAGACGCAGCGAAAGGTCGCCAAATATTCCGGCCGCTTGGGTCTGATCGCCCGCGGGATCACCTTTGGGATTATCGGTTTCTTCCTGGTCCTCGCAGCCCGGACGCTCGACCCGAACAAAGTGAAGGGAACCGGCGAGGCGCTCGACGTTCTCGCTCGGCAGCCCTACGGCCAGTGGATTCTGTTCGCCGTTGGGATCGGTTTGTTTTGCTACGGCATCTTCTGCTTTGTGCAGGCCCGCTACAGCACGTTCCGCGTCGGGCGGCTTCCCGCAGGGTCGCCGGTCTGATTCGCTGCCGGGGCGGGGCGTGGGGAGCGATCGCTGCAAAAGGCGATGCTGGCGCTGGCTCAGGTTGCGAGGTCGACTCGCCAGGCGTCGGGCAGGTGGGTGTCAAGCACGATTTGGACCAGGTTGAACCATCGCTCGGTGCGGTCGACGATTTGACTGTCGGAGGAGGCGACAATCTGGTCGCTGCCGATCAGCACGGGATCGGGATCCGGGACCAGTTCGATCTGCCAATCCCAGCCCGCCGCTTCACCGAATTCTCGAAGCAGCGTTTTGAGCCTCCCGCTGTTGGAGACGGGCTGGTCGAGCAGCCACAGGCAAGGTCGGGCTTCGAGTGCAGCGAGCGTGACGCCGAGAATCTCGATCGCGCGTCGCGTCTCGGTCACCGTGCGGTAGTTGCCGTGCATACTGGCCATGTCGCGGTAGCAGCCGTCGCGAGCTTTGAGGATCAGGCCACCGGCGAGCGCTGCTTCGATCGTTGTCAGCACATTGAAGCCATCGATCGAGAGCGCCGCGCCGCGAATCGCGGGCGGCTCGACGCGATGCCGCTGGCGCCGTTCGAGCGCCGCGTCGCCGCAGGCGCAGCGGGCCACCGCCACGCGTTGGCGCGAGTCCAACGCGTAGCGGTCGCCGACCAGCTTCAGACTCGAGCTGGGGGCATAACCGTGGCTGAGCAACCAGCTCAGGTCGCGGGTCGCCATCCGCAGGGCCGGCAAATTCTCACTGCGGAACAGCCGCGAGTCCTCCGGGTGCGGTCCGCGGTGCTTGCGGTGATCGGGCAACGGTCAGGGCCCGCTTTCAGAGCCCGGCGACCTGAAACTCCTCGCGATACTTGCGGCGGAGCAGCTCGTTCGCTTCGGGGAGGTTCGTGACCTGCAGTTGCTCGGCATCCCACTCGAGCTGTTTTTCGGGGAAGCGGTTGGCGACGACTCCCAGCAATAGGGCTTCGGTCAACGGTCCGGCGTAATCGAATCCCGCGCTCGTCTTCGCTTCGCCTCGGCAGGCATCGACCCACTGGTGGTAGTGGCTAACCACTTCGACCTCCGGCGGCTGGTAATCGCGGAACTGCTTTTCGGGGAACAGTTGCGGTTCGCCGACGTGGGGCAGCAACATGTAGCCCCCTTCGCCGACGAACAGCGAGCCTTGGCCGGGGAGCTGGAGTCCTTCGGGAAGCTGCAGCTGCTCGCTCTTTGGCGGTGCGAAGTCGCCGTCGTACCACGTCCAGCGAAGTGTATCGGTGGTCTGGGCGGTTCCGGGGAATTCGTACTCCACGATGTTTTGCGTCGGGTGTCCGACGCCGGTCGGCGGGCGGCAGGTCGTCTTGGCCCAGCGGGGAGCGGTCAGCTGGAGTGCATCGTAGGGCGTGTCGAAGATGTGGACTCCCATGTCGCCGAGCGTGCCGGTGCCGAAGTCGATCAGCTTCCGCCACTGGCCAGGGTGGTAGACCTCGGGCACGTAGGGTCGCTCGTCGCAGACGCCGAGCCACAGATTCCAGGCAAGCGTTTCCGGCGGCGCCGCGCTCGTGGTGAACGCGGGTCCGTCGTAGCCCCAGTTTTTGTTCGACCACGCGTGAACCTGGCTGACTTTGCCGATCACGCCGCTTTGGATCATTTTGACCGCGCGGCGATAGGGGGCACTCGAGTGAACCTGGATGCCCATCTGCGTGGGGACGCCCTTTTGGGCGGCGACTTTCCGCAGTTGCCGAGCTTCAAAAACTTCGTGCGTGAGTGGCTTTTGGCAGTAAACCGGTTTGTCGTGCTGTAGCGCCATCATCGCTGCCGGGGCATGCGTATGGTCCGGAGTGGAGACGACCACGGCATCGAACGAGTCGCCCAGGGCGGAGAACATCTCGCGGTAATCTTGGAACGTCTTGGCGCCGGGATGCTGCTCGTGGGCCGCGGCCAAGCGGGTTTGATCGACGTCGCAGAGGACCGCGACTTCGACTTGCGGGTGCGAGGCAATCGAGCGGAGGTCGGCTCCGCCCATTCCGCCGACGCCGATGTGCGCCGTCCGAAGCCGGCCGTTCGGGGAAGCGGCCCGTCCACGGACCGGGACGAGCGTGGTGGAAGCCAGGGCGGCACCGGCTTTGAGAAAGCCGCGGCGATCGAGCGAAAAGGCCATCGAAAAAACTCCAAACGGCGAGGGAGTGGCGGGAAGGACAACGCAGAGAGCCCAATTTAGCATCACAGACCGGCTGCAAGTCTAGTTGGGACTTGCGTGCAGTGCCCCGCGAGATGGGGTACCATGGGAGCTCCCGCCTACACTCCCTCCAACGAGGCTCGCAATGCGCCGCACTGGCTCCTTTCTGGCCATCATTGCCGCTCTCTGCTGCACGTCGACCGCCGCTCGGGCCGAGACCGATGGAGGAAAGTACTTTGAGCAGTACGTGCGTCCGTTGCTGGCCGGGAAATGCGTGAAATGCCACGGCCCGGAGAAACAGGAAGGTGGGCTGCGGCTTGATTCGCTCGAAGCGATGCTCAAAGGGGGCGACAGTGGACCGGCGGTCGTGGCGGGCGAAGTCGCGGAAAGCCTGCTCGTCGAGGCGGTGCGTTATGAATCCTTCGAGATGCCGCCGTCGGCCCCGCTGCCCGAGGAAGATGTCGCTCGCTTCGTCGACTGGATCGCCGCCGGAGCGGTGTGGCCTGAGCACGGAGAGGCGGTCCGCGAAGTCTCGGGGGTGATTTCCGAGTCCGACCGCCAGTGGTGGGCTTTCCAGCCGCTGCGTCGCCCCGAAGTCCCTGCGCCGGAAGAGGATTCGTGGTCGCGGACCGAGATCGACCGCTTCATCTACGATCGGCTCGTGAGTGAAGGAATCGAGCCCGCCCCGCAGGCTGCGAAAGAGCAGCTGGTCCGGCGGGTCTATTACGACTTGATCGGCCTGCCGCCGACGCCGGAGGAGCTGGCTCACTTCGTGGCGGACGAGTCCCCCGACGCCTGGGAGCGGTTGATCGACCGTTTGCTCGAGGACCACCGGTATGGCGAGCACTGGGGGCGATACTGGTTGGACTTGGTCCGCTACGCCGAGTCGGACGGTTGGAACCAGGATGCTTACCGGCCCCACATCTGGCGCTATCGCGATTACGTCGTCCGCTCGTTCAACGACGACAAGCCGTACCCGCAGTTCGTTCGCGAGCAGTTGGCCGGTGACGAGATTCCGGGCCCCGATCCCGAGGCGCTCGCCGCGACCGGTTATTTGCGGCTGGGGATTTATGAATACAACCAGCGCGACGCCCGCTCGCTGTGGGACGATTCGATCAACGAGATCACCGACGTCACGGCGGACGTGTTTATTGGGATGGGGATGGCCTGTGCTCGCTGCCACGATCACAAGTTCGATCCGATTTTGCAGAAAGATTATTTTCAGCTTCGCGCGTTCTTCGAGCCGCTGATTTGGCGCGACGATGTGCCGATGGCGACCGAGGAGGAACTGGCTGCGTACGAACGGCAGCACGCGGCTTGGCTCGATGCGTCGGCCGAGGTGCAACAGGAAATCGAAGCGCTGCTCAAGCCCTACTACGACCGCAAGTGGGTCTCGACCGTCGAAAAGTTCCCGCTCGATATCCAGGCCTGCTTCCACAAGCCGGTCGAGGAGCGGACGAGCTGGGAGCACCAGATGGCCTACCTGATCGGACGCCAGTTCGAGGAGGAAGGGGGCGGACCGCTGAAGTCGATGAAGAAGGAAGATAAGGCGCGCTACGAAGAGCTGAAGAAGCAACTCGCCGAGTTCGATCATCTCAAACCCGAGCCGCTTCCGGGGCTCATGACGGTCGCCGATTTCCCCGGCACGCTGTCGCCGACCCTGATCCCCGACAGTGCGGACCAAGAACCGATCCCACCCGGCTTTCTGACGGTCCTCAGCGAAGTGGTCGAGCCGGTGGAGCCGCAGAGAATCGACGAGCTCAAGTCGTCGGGGCGGCGGACCGCACTGGCCGAATGGATCGGCAAGGAGGACAACCCGCTGACCACGCGGGTGATCGTCAACCGCATTTGGCAGCAGCATTTTGGGCAGGGGATCGTGCCGACGGCGAGCGATTTCGGTCACCTCGGGCTCCCTCCGACCCACCCCGACTTGCTCGATTGGTTGACGGTCACGTTTGTCGAAGAAGGGTGGAGCTTCAAGAAACTGCACAAGCGGATTCTCATGTCGGCCGTCTGGCAGCAGTCCTCGCTGCATTCCCGGGCGGCGGAGAATCAAGTGAAAGATCCAGCCGAGAGTCTGCTCTGGCGGTTCCCCGTGCGGCGGCTCAACGCGGAACAGATTCGCGATTCGATGTTGATCGCCAGCGGCGAACTCGAGCATCACTGCGGCGGCCCGAGCGTTGACGGCGCGGCTCCCCGGCGGTCGCTGTATGTCAAGTTCTATCGCAACAACCCCGACACGTTCCTGCAGTTGTTCGACGTGGCCAACGGGCTCAAAAGCGTTGCCGAACGCAATCGCACGACGACGCCGATCCAGTCGCTGATGATGCTCAATGGCGACTGGACGCTCACCCGGGCGAAGAAGATGGCCGAGCGGCTGCAAGAGCACGCCGGCTCCCCGCACGAAATGCTGAAGACCGCTTTCCGGCTGAGCTGGGGTCGCGAGCCGACGCCGAGCGAGTTGGAACAGTCGCTGGCGTTCGTCGGTGAGTCGCTTCCCGAGGACCGCGTGGTCGACCTCTGCCATGTGCTGCTGAACTCCAACGAATTCCTGTACGTCGATTGATCGAGGCTGATCCCGATGACTTCCCGCCTTTGCCGACAGTCGAACCAGCCGCACCACTGGAGTCCCGGTTCCCGCCGCGAATTCCTGCAGGCGACGGGATTTGGATTTGGCGCTCTTGCGCTTCAGGCAATGATGCATGAAGAGTTGCGAGGCGCAGAATCTCCTACGCCGGGGCCGCATTTCGCACCCAAAGCGAAACGCGTGATCTGGTGCTTCCTGGAAGGGGGGCCGAGCCATCTCGATTTGGTCGACCCCAAGCCCTTGCTCAACAAGCTGGCCGGCCAGCCTTTGCCGTCGAGCTTTCAGGAGCCGATCACGGCGATGGGGGAGAAAGGGGCGCCGTTGCTCGCCGCTCCGCGGACCTGGAAACAGCACGGCGAGAGTGGGTTGTGGGCGTCGGAGTGGATTCCCCATATCGCCACCTGCATGGACGACATCGCCGTCGTTCGATCGTGCTGGACCAACGGAATCAATCATGCCGGTGGCGTCTGCCAGATGAACACCTGCATCAACGTTGCGGGCCGACCTTCGCTCGGGTCGTGGGTGAATTATGGATTGGGCAGTGGGAATCAAAATCTGCCCTCGTTCGTCGTGATGTGCGACAATTCACGCAAGCCCGTCAACGGTCCGCGAAACTGGGGATCGGGGTTCATGCCGGCGACGCACCAGGGAGTGCATATCGACGGCAGCAGCGCCGAGCCGATCGCGAACCTCAACTGGCCCGAAGGCTATTCGAGCCAGCGGCAGCGTGCGAAACTCGACCTGTTGCAGCAGTTCAATCGCGAGCATGCCTCGATGCGACCGCAGCAGTCTGAGCTCGACGCCCGGATCGAAAGTTATGAGCTCGCGTTCCGAATGCAAGCCCGAGCTCCGGAAGCCGTTGAGTTGTCGGGAGAAACCGCTGCGACTCGCGAGTTATATGGATTGGACCAGAAAGAAACCGAAGCGTTTGGGCGCAACTGTTTGCTCGCCCGCCGGTTGGCCGAGCGGGGCGTCCGCTTCATCCAACTCTACAGCGGTACCGGCAGCGGCTGGGATTCTCATTCGGCGATCGAGAAGAATCACTCGCGGTTGTGCAAGTCGATGGACAAGCCGGTTGCCGGATTGATCAAGGACCTCAAGCAGCGGGGACTGCTCGACGAGACGCTGGTGATTTGGGGCGGTGAGTTTGGCCGCACACCAATGAGCGAAAAGTCCAATGGCCGCGACCATAATCCCACCGGGTTCTCGATCATGATGGCGGGCGGTGGTGTGAAGGGGGGACAGACGATCGGTGCGACCGATGAGCTCGGGTTGTATGCGATTGAAGATAAGATGCACGTCCATGACATCCACGCGTCGATCCTGGGGCTGCTCGGGATCGATAACATGAAGCTGACGTACGACCATAAAGGACGCCCGGAACGCCCCACGATCAACGAAGGGCGATTCAATAAGAAGCTGATCGGGGCGTGAACCGGGAAGACGACACTTCGCGGCAAAGCCGCTGGGCGGAGTGGGCCGTGTTTGTGGTCTGCTTTTGCCTGGCGTGTTTCTTTTTCGCCGTTCAGGTCGGGCGGCGTGACGGCTTGAGTGCTCCACCGCAGCCATTCGATTCGCTCGATTACGATGCGCTCGCTGTTCAAATCGCCAAAGGGAATGGATTCTCCTTTGACTTTCGCGACCCCGATTTTCAGCGTCCGTATTTGGCCGCGGCCGACGGCGAGCGATCGCATGCAACTGCCGACGTGGAGCGGGACCGAATCTATCAGCAGCGACTGGCCGATCCGCTGCATGGTCCAACAACTTTTCGGCCTCCCGGTCTGCCCGCGGTGATGGCAGCGATTTACCAGACGGCCGGCCGCCAGTTCGCCCTCGTGCGGCTGCTCAACTGCGCGGCGATGGCGGCGGCAATTTCGCTCACCTTGGTTTGTGCGTATCGCGCTGCGGGACTGGTCGCCGTGGTGGTGGGGCTGTTTTGCGGGACGATCGTCGACAGCGTTCGCCCTTACATTTCAGGCGACATTCTCTCGGAACCGCTCGCGACCTTGGCGATTACCGTCGTGTTCGTCCTGCAACTGCACTACATCCGGGGGCCTTCGCTGCGACGGGCTGTGGGGATCGGAGGGGCGCTGGGGGTGGCGGTTCTGTTTCGCACCGCCTTCGTGCTATGGCTCCCGGTGCTCCTGCTGGCGATGGTCCTGCCGGTTCCCCATTCGCTCAGGCAAGTGGGTTGGCGGCGACGGCTCGTCGACGCGACGGTGACGGCTGTGGTGCTCGCCGCTTGTGTGGCGCCTTGGGCCGTGCGGAATTCGCTGCTGCTTGAGGAGTTCAAGCCGCTCGGGCTGCACGGTGAAATCAATCTCGCGGTGGCTTACAGCGATCGAGCGTTGCAAGGGGGCGGGCTGTGGTACAACCCGCTGCCCGAGGATCCCGCTGCAGTCGCCGCGCTGCCGGACCGGGCGGTCGAGCGTGAGCAATGGCTGGCCGAGCAGAGTCGCCGCGAAGCGGGCCGATGGCTCGCGGAGAATTGGCGGCAGGTTCCTCGGCTGATAGTCGCTCGGGTGCGGACCGAGTGGTGGCCAACATCGCGACGCGAGATCCTTTTATTGCTGCTCGTGGCCGTCGGGCTGGTGCTCTATCCGCGGCGGGACGAACAGTGGCTGATGGTGTGTTTCCTCGTCGCTGCGAGTGTTGCCGTTGCCGCCAGCTGGTCGGTCGGAGGCCGATTCACGGTTCCGGTTCGCCCGCTGATGTACGCCGCCGCTGGAGTGGGAGCCGCACGAGTCGTGCAGTGGGTGCGGGGTTTGGCGCCGTGGCAGAACCGCTAATCGACACCGATAGCCGCGGGGTCTGCCGCGGAACGCCGCGAAGCCGTGTTTCAAATCAGCCGCCACGCGCTAGCGTCCGGTTTCTGCGGAGTCTGGGAGAACCGGACGCTAGCGCGTGGCGGCTGATGGATAGTCCGGCCGACTACGGCTCAAAAAGGTTGAATTCGCCGGGCACGTACGGGTGCGGATGGATTATGCTCTCGGTGAAGCTGCGAAAACATAACCTCGGAGAGAGATGGCGCTATGGCGTTGATGAGTATTGAGAAGGAATCGGTTATGAGTGGGATCTGCCGGATTGCAATCCTGGTCGGTAGCGTGGTTCTGCTCGGTTGTGGAGCGGGTGTTGCGTCGGCTGAGGAGCCTGCGGGTTGGCGGGACTTGTTCAATGGCAAAGACCTCACCGGCTGGGTCAACGTGAACACCGCGGATGATACCTGGAGCGTTCGCGATGGACTGCTGGTGTGCAGCGGGCATCCGATCGGTGTGATGCGGACGGACCGCCAGTATGAGAATTTTTTGCTCCACATTGAATGGCGTCACATGGAGGCGGGGGGTAACTCGGGGGTGTTCGCATGGAGCGAGGGGACCGTGCCCGAGGGGCGGCGATTACCCAAGGGAATGGAGATCCAGATGCTCGAGCTCGACTGGGTCAACCAGCACAAGCTCAAGGATGGCAGCCTGCCGCCGATCGCCTACGTGCACGGCGAACTATTCGGAGCGAATGGCCTGACGGCGACACCCGACAATCCGCGTGGGACTCGGAGCAAATCGGTGGAGAACCGCTGCAAAGGGAAGGGTGAGTGGAACGTCTACGACGTGGTCTGCGTCGATGGGGAGATCAAGCTGTCGGTGAACGGGAAATTCGTCAACGGGATGAGCGATTCGTCGGTCAAAAAAGGTTACCTCTGCCTCGAGTCCGAAGGAGCGGAGATCCATTTTCGGAATATCCGCATCCTCGAATTGCCCCCGGGGACGACCACGCCCGAAGAAACCGCTCCGTTGGTTGAGGAGTGACTCAGTACTCCCCATCTACGCCGCGGGGCGTTTGACTTCTGCGGCGTCGCTTTGCAGCCAGCCGCGGAGACGCTCCAGATCGCTGCCCCACGCGTTGCCGATTCGCCGCTGGCAGAAGGCGTGGAACAGGAGGTCGACCGTTTCGCTCAAGTTGCGAATCGCGTCGATCCGCTCCTCGAGGACCGCACGGCCTTCGGAATCTTCATCCGCCTGGACTTTGGCTCCGCCGATCCCGAACGTCTCTGCCTGCAGTACGAGATCGTACTGCTGGCCGTCGCGGACGAGGATTAAGCCCGCCTTGCGAGGCAATTTTCCCGACCGGATCGCTTCCATCGCCTCGGGAAGCCGCACCGGCGATTCGGAGGAGATGACCTCTTTGCCGGTTTCGCCCAGCGGGCATTCGAGGGTGAGCGTCTTGGCGAACATGGCGGTCACCTCGGAGCCGTCGGCCAGAGCGATGGTGTCGGATTCGCTCTCCAGGTACCACCACAGCCAGAGGAGGAACTCGTTGCCGAGAAAATCGAGACCTTCCGCGTCGGCCAGCCAGGCCCAGGTCGAGTTGGAGTGGTGTGGATGAAAGCTCGAGGGAGTGACGGCGTCGAAGGCGGCCAGCTGATTCTCGCCCTCCGCCCATCGCTGTGCCAGCTTCCCCACCGTCACGCGATGCAGTTCCACTTCGAACGCCCGTTCGAATAGGTCGGCCGCATGCCCGGCGGCCGTGGCGCTGGAGCCGCCGAAGTAGAGCATTTGGTGGCGGGCATCCCAGAGCACTGGAGACTGCTGCATGCGGAGGTACTTGCCCGTCTTGGCTTCGTCTTCGCAGCGTTGCTCGACTGCGTCCTTCGCTTCCTGACGCTGGGCCTTGGTCGGTCGCCGATCGGGATTCTCCCTCATGATCGCCGCCAATTCCATCTGCAGCCAAGCCTTGCGGATGGGCGAAGGAATCTGATTGGTATCGATCCGCACGGCGCAGTGCAGTGCGTCGTTGATGACGTTCTTTTCCAGGTCGAACGCATGGTCGAAGAGGTGGCCGCCAGCGAGAAATCCGACGTGGATGTTCTCGGTCGAGGAGGTCTGGAACTGGCCACTCCGGTACTGTTCGAGCACCTCAAGGTGCTCGGGCCCAAAGGTGTCGGCTTCGCTACCGGCGACGCGAAATCTCTCGAACGCGATGCTTCCGCTGAGGAATGCCATGCGGGCTCCTGAACTGCAAATTCGTGGGGGGCAGGGGAAATCGACGGTCCAGTCGATCGCTGCGAGGACCTTGGCTACGGGGACCTTATCGGCTCAACGACCACGGGTCTCTCTTCCGTCCTCCGGGGCACCGCACGCTTTGCCGGACTCCTCCAGCCGTTTCGACCGCGTCCGGCGATTCGTCGGGAAAAAAAATGGTGCTCGAGACCGCGAGTCTGATACGTCGTGGGCCAGCCTCTTGGGGTCTTGAAATGGCGGCCAAAGAGCGTGAACGGAGACGCCGTTATGGAGGGTGGGGAGACCGCGGACCGCACGAGCCTAAGGTTGGCAAGGGCGAAGCTAACGTCCCCAGCAGCGGGGCTTGCTCCGCCGTTAAGGTGAACTTGTAGGAATTGCTGTGCTCAGCGAATGCAATCGGGAGCGGGAAAATAAGGAACGCCGCACGTCCCTGGGATGGGAGGCGTGTGGCGTGCGAGTCTCGCCCGCTCAGTTTCACACCTCGCATCGCGAAAGGAATATTTCTGTTGTAAATCCCTGATTTTGCTTTCCTGGGGCCCCCATTGTCGGTATGATCCGGCTGTTCCCCGAAGTCGCCCGTCTCGAGGTTTCGAGTCATGAAAAGCGTCTCTTGCGTCTCTGGCTTTGGGGAGAATCACCATCGACGCCGTCCCTCGAGGCTGTCTTCCCACGGCGCACTTTGGTGCCATTGGGTCGTCATCTGCCAGTGGCTCTTGCGGCGAGCCCTGAGGCTTCTTCCTCCCGCTGGGCCTTTCGGCGAAGCCGCTCTTTCCGAGTTGCGTGAGCATCGCTCCACGCGCATCGGCGGCCGTGGATTCGCCGAATCCACCATACGCCACGTTTTTTATCAGTCTTTCCAGCCTTGGAGACAAAGTTATGATCTATGCCAGGAGGCGAGGGTTCACGCTTGTTGAACTCCTCGTGGTGATCGCGATCATTGGAGTTCTTGTCGGACTACTACTACCAGCAGTGCAAGCGGCCCGCGAAGCGGCGCGTCGCATGAGTTGCCAAAACAATCTGAAGCAGCTCGCGCTGGCGCTTCATAACCACGAGTCGACGTTCAAGAAATATCCGCCAGCCGGCAAGGGGTACGCAATGTGCCCCGCCGGTGCGAACGCGGATACGGAAATCTATAATTCGAACGGGCTCGTCAATCTGCTGAATTACATTGAGCAGCAGAATATCTACGATCAATTCGTGATCGAAGAAGCCCATGCGATCTTGGGTTCCGCCGCTTCCCGGAATACGACCGGAACGATTGTGGGAGATCCGATTGCCAACGGAAATGCTGCGCTCTCATCGACGGTGATCAGTACCTTTCTCTGTCCCTCCGACAGCAATGCTTATAGCGGCTGGCTCGTCGGTGCTCACTATGGGCCCGATGCGGGAACCGCGGGATTGGCTGGGGCTGGCACGAATTATGACTTCATCACCAGCGATTCTGACTTCAGCATCTGCAACAACTGGAGGACCGCGGGCGTGGCCCGGCGGATGTTTGGTGAGAACAGCACCACCGATCCTGGTGATGTGACGGATGGTCTGAGCAACACCTTTGCCTTAGGCGAGACCACTCTCCGTCACGTCAACGGTCGCGGCAACGCTTGGGCTTATCGCGGGTGGGTGATGATTGGGATCGATCCCGGAACGAGCAACCCGGGGATCAACCTCTGGCATTTGCCGGCGGTCCATCCGACCTGGCAGAGCCCTCCCTACAAACCGGTCCGCGGACACACCCGCACTTGGTGGGCTGCGGCAGCCAGTCTCCACCCGGGCGGTTGTGGTTTCGCGATGGGGGACGGCTCGGTCACCTTCGTCGCCGAGACCGTCGACTCGGTGTTGCTCGAGCGGCTCTGTCGCATGGGTGACGGGGAGGTCGCTTCGCTGCCCTGATCCGCAGACGCCGAAAATCGTGGGGCGGCGGCGCGTCGCTCCGTTGTCTTCCGGGCCAAGGGAATTCGATCCCCATGGAGAATGAACGAAGATGAAGTCCAAATGCCGCTTGCATTTATTGCTCCTGCCGCTGCTCGCCGTAACCGTGGCCCTCACTGGTTGCGGCCCCTCCGGTCCAAACTATGTTCCCGTAAAAGGTGTGGTCACGATTGACGGGAAGCCGCTCGGGCTGAAGACCGTATTTTTTGCTCCCGAGCCCGGCACGCCCGGGATGGGGGCCGGGGCTAGCACGGATGAGAATGGTGCTTTTGAGCTCCTGGCGGTCGCCGCCGGAGCCACCGAGGATGTGTATGGCGCCTTGCCCGGATCGTACGTCGTCACCGTGAACGAGCCGATGTTCCCGCTCGGAGAGGAAATCGCCGTACAGGGGGAGGGAGATGAACCCGAAGTCGCGCTCGGCATTCCGGCGCCCGTCCGCGGGGGGCCCAAAACCATTCCGGCAATCTACACCTCGCCCGAGATGACTCCGCTGAAGATCCAGATTCCAGAAGGGGGTGGAGATTTCAAGCTGGAGTTGGTGTCGCAGTAAATCGACCCGCGATCGATCCCCGGTATCGAGTCGAATTCGCGCGGCGTGTCGGCGAGGCGTTCCACCTCGCAGGCACGCCGTTTTTTATGGGACTTCCCGTACGTCAGCCTTTCCAGGCTGACTTTTCGGGATGCAGCATGTCAGGCTGGAAAGGCTGACGTACGGTCGGGCCAAGCCTCGCTCGGGGCCGAGGAGATGCCGGAGTGGCCCACGCCCAGCTCCTGCAGGCTCAATCCCATTGGGGCGAGTCGTTCGGTGTAGGTCCGAGCATAATCCTGGTACATTTTGGTCTGGTCGCAAAGGTTGACCGACGTTTCGGTCACAGCGATGTCGACCCGATTGACGCCCGCGTCGAGCAAGAAGTGGAGCCGTTTAGAGATGGCGTCGATATCGGTATTGAGGAATCCGATCGGCGCACTGCCGAAGCCGATTACCGAGACCTGCAACCCCGTGTTGCCGAATGGTCAAGGTTCCATAACGTCTGAAACCCAAAAGGATTGATGTCTAGAATCGTTAATGCGAATGAATGGCGGATCGTCGGAATGTCCCGCAGCGGCAATCACGCGGTGATCAATTGGTTGCTGGCGCACCTTGAGGGCCAGTTTTGCTTTCTCAACTGCGTCGAGCCCAAACAGAATCCGTACCAATCGTCACGCCCGATGGGCTCCGGATTGTCGTATGAGACCAATATTCCGCAGTTGAATCTGCAGGCGGAGAGACTGGGAGAGTTTTCCCGGAAGGACTATCTCCTGTACAGCTATGAGGATTGCTTCCTCGGCCTGCTCCGCAAGGCGGCGGTAGAATTTCGGCACGATGAATGGTTGGGGGCCTCGGCCGAGCGGCAGGACCTGCTGATCCTGCGAGATCCGTTTAACCTTTTCGCCAGCCGGGTGCATTTTGGATTGAACCACATCCCGCACGCTCGAGCCATGAAAATCTGGAAGCAGCACGCGCGGGAGGCCCTGGGCATCCGACGATTTCTCCCCTCGTCTCGGCGGGTGATCCTATTTAACTCGTGGGTAACCTGCTCGGACTATCGTCGCCAAATCGCCGAACAACTCGGGCTGCGGTTCACCGACGCCGCAATCAACGACGTCGCGGATACGGCAGGAGGAAGTTCCTTCGATGGGTTGAAACACCACGGCAATGCCTCCCACATGCGCGTCCTTGACCGGTGGCAAGAGTTCGCGGAGGACGATGGTTACTGGCAGCTGTTCGATGACGAACTGATCGAGCTTTCGACGGAGTTGTTTGGTCCGCCGCCAACCCGTGCGCAGTCCGTCGAGCGGCCGTTGTCGGAGGTGCTCTAACACGCTAGGCCCTGTCAGAAAACCCGGCGATTTCACTCTGTTGAGCCGTAGGCGCTAGCCTCGGGCCTCGCAGCCCCGGAATTTCCGTGCAGCACCCGCGGCTAGCGCCGTCGGCTCAGAAAACCCGGCGATTTCACTCTGTTGAGCCGTAGGCGCTAGCCTCGGGCCTCGCAGCCCCGGAATTTCCGTGCAGCACCCGCGGCTAGCGCCGTCGGCTCAGGGTTGTCTGACAGGGCCTAGGCGAAAAACACCTTCTCGGCGGTGTTTCGCAGTAGCGCCTGCTTGTCTCCGCTGGAGAGGAAGTCGGCGTGATCCCGGATCAGCGCGATCGAGGCGGCGTAGGTATGCTCGCCTTGGACTTGGTAGGGGCAGTCGCTGGCCCACATCAGGCGGTCCGGGCCGAACGTGTCGGCCAAGCGGCGGATCATCGGCAGCAGATCGACGTAGGGGGGCTCCTTTTTGCCGAGCGCGTAGAAGGCGGAGGTCTTCACGTGCGCGTCCGGGAAGCGAGCTAAACGACAAAGTGCACTAAGCTGATCGGGATCGATCTCGCCGGTCATTCCGATTCGGGCAAAGTGATCGACAACCACCGTCGTGCCGGGGAATTTCGCACACATCGCGTCGACGTGCGGCAGGTCGCTGGGATTGATCAGCGGGCAGACCGCCACCCCATTCTCTCGGGCCGTCTTCCAGAGCGTGGCCATACCCTCGTCTCGGATCCATTCGGCCGCTTCGCCTGGTTTGGGATGAATGCGCAGCCCCCGGACTCCCTTGGACGCCAGCGTTTTGATCTTCGCCGCCACGTCGGCAGCCTTGCTATCGACGATCCCAACACCGGAGAAAGTGCCGGGGTGGGCAGCCATCGTGTCCAACATGTAATTGTTGTCGAACTCATAAAAGCTCATCTGGATCAGCACGATCCGGTCGACCCCCTGCGGTTTGCAGTGGGCAAACAATTGCTCCGGCGTAAAGCTCGGAGGCTGCATGTCGCTGACCTTGAAATTCGATGAGATCGGATAACGGTCGGTGTCCGGCGTCCAAACATGCACGTGGGCGTCAATCCAGCCGGGGGACCCTGCCTCTTCGGCGGCCGGCAATGCTCGAGCCGAGGCGGCGGGAAGGGCGAGCGCGGTCGCCCCAGCCAGGGCGAGCGATTGAAACTCTCGCCGCGAGAGGCGATGGGCCGTGGGAGCTGGCATGGAAGTCGAGTTTGCCGCAGCAGGTTTTGCATTCAGGGACATCACGAACCTCCGAAGGACAGGGCGTGGGAGATTTAATTGAACTCGAGCATGAAACGACGGTAGACCGCGGCCGCCTTTTGGACTTGGTCGCAGTCGATGTATTCGACCGCGGCGTGCGCCTGATCGATGCTGCCCGGTCCAAAGATGATACTCGGAATTCCGATCGCTCCGAACTTGCTGGCGTCGCTACAGAAGGGGACGCCGATCAGCGTGGGATCGAGTTGCATCTCCTCAAGGATCCGAGCGATCTGCCGCGCTGCTTGGGAATCGGGGCGGGTCTCCAGGGGGACGTCCGTCAGCATCGGTGGATGCATCACGGCCTCCATCCCCGGGTGCTGGGCGACCACCGAATCGACCAGGCGTTGGTAATGGTTCAGCACCGACTCGCACGTCTCGCCCGGGAGCATCCGTCGGTCGATTTCGATCACGCACCGATCTGGGACAAAATTGATCTGCACGCCGCCGCGGACCACGCCGACGTTGCAAGTCGCTGGACCGAGGAGCGGATGGGGCTGCTCGCTGAGCCGGAGCGTGTCCTGCTCGAGAGCGACGATCAGATGCGCCATGTGCTCGATCGCATTGACCCCCAGGTGCGGTTTCGCCGAATGGGCCGAGCGGCCCCGCGATTCGATCTGCCAGCGGACGAGCCCTTTGCTGGCGACGACCGGTTGCAAGAGCGTCGGCTCGGCAATCACGGCCGCATCGGCCGACAACTCTTTGCAAAGGGCGACAACCCCGCGGTAGGAGTACTCTTCGTCGATCGTCGCGGCAAACCAGACGTCGCAGGGAGGCGTCAGAGCGTCGGCGTGGAGCGAGGCGAGCGCGTGCATCATCGCGGCCATGCCGCCTTTGGTATCGCAGGCTCCCCGGCCGTACATCCGCCCGTCGCGGATCTCCGGTGTCCAAGGAGGAATCGTCATCCCGCTGACCGAAACCGTATCCATGTGAGCTTCGAAGACGATCCGCCGCTGCGAATCGCGGCCGGGAACTCGGGCGATCACGTTGGGCCGATCCGGAAACACGCTCTGCCGCCAAGTCTCGATACCCCGCGAGGCGAAGTAGGACTCGATGTAGTCGGCCATCTCCGCCTCGGGAACGCCTCCCTCGTAGTTCGGATTGACGCTGTTGATCCGAACCAAATCCGCGAGCGTTTCGAGGACTTCTTGCGTGAGTGTTTCGAGCATGGGGGCCTCGGTCGTGCGCGGTGTATTGGTTTAACCCGGGAGCCGCGGGGCTTCATCTCATCAGCCGCCGGGCGCTAGCCCCCGGTTCCCGAAAACGCGGTGGGAACCGGACGCTAGCGCGTGGCGGCTAAACCGCTCCTTCATCCGCTTGCGGTTGATCGCTCGGCCATGATAACGCCGGCGGGAAGTCCGCGGGGGGAGCTGCGGGTGTCTATAATCGGCAGCGACTTTAATCGGCAGCATTTTTCGCTGGCCATTTCCTCGATACGCGGAGAACCTCGATGCGACTGTGGCAGCCTTTCCCGTGGATCGCCAGCGTTTTTATTGCCATCGCTTCCTGGGCCACGCCCGCTTTGGTTCAGGCCCAGCAGACGCCGCCGCCATCGCTGTTCATCGAAGGCTATTCGGATCAGCTCAGCTACGCCCCTGGGGATGAAGTGGCGCTGCACGTCTCGACGACGGCGGCAAAGTACTCGATCACGGTCGATCGGATCGGTGGAACCGACCAACGTGTGTTGGAGAAGTCGGAGATTGCCGGTAGCGCGCATCCGATTCCCGACAACGCCTCTTCGCACGGTTGCGGATGGCCCGCGGGATTTCGTTTCCAGATCCCTGCGGATTGGCAAAGCGGTTATTACCAGGTGACGCTGAAGGCGGAAGATGGTGGTGGGCCGTTTGTCGCCCGCAATCGGCGGACGGCCGAGGGGAGTTTGTTCTTCGTCGTGCGGGCGGCAAACCCCGGAAGAAACTCGAAGATCCTGCTGCAGCTTTCGACGAATACTTATAACGCTTACACCAACTGGGGCGGACACAGCCTCTACGCCTACCACGGCCGCAACGGGTTGCAAGGGAATCGAGTATCGTTCAATCGACCCCTCAGTAGCCAATTTTATAACTGGGAAGCCGCTTTTGTTCGCTGGGCTGAGAAGAATGGGTACGCGCTCGACTACGCCGTGAACAGCGATCTCGAGTTTCGGCCCGAATTGCTACAGCATTATCGGCTCGTGCTCAGCGTGGGGCATGATGAGTACTGGTCCAAGCCGATGCGGGATCACTTGGAACAGTTTATTGGGGGCGGCGGAAACGTTGCCTTCTTCAGTGGCAATACTTGTTGCTGGCAAGTGCGGAGCGAGGAGGAGGGACGGGCGCTGGTGTGTTATAAGCAGTCGTATAATGTCGACCCAATCTACCGCGAAGCAGACCAGTCAACCCTCAGCACGCTCTGGAGCCATCATCTGCTCGAGCGGCCCGAAAACCAGTTGACCGGAGTGGGGTTCTTGTGGGGAGGATACCACCGCAGCCACGGCCAGTTCATGGATGGGCCTGCGTCCTACGAGGTTCATCGCCCCGAGCACTGGGTGTTCGAGGGAACGAATCTGAAACTCGAGGATCGCTTCGGCGGTGAGGACTCGATCGTGGGTTATGAATGCGACGGTTGCGAGTTCGAACTCCGGGATGGATTGCCAGTTCCCACCGGGCGCGATGGGACCCCCGACTCCTTTGAGATCCTCGGCACCTGCCCGGCACGCTGGGCTCCGGGGGACAGCGTGTGGTACGAGCGATTTCCCAAGGATCGCGTCGGTGCGGCCGTGATGGGGCTCTACACGCGCGGCGGTACGGTTTTTACCTGTGGGTCGACCGACTGGGCCCACGGGCTCCGCGGCGAAGATCCGGTGGTCGAGCAGATCACTAAGAACGTGCTCGATCGGCTCGCTGGGGCGGGTTAGAATCGTTCGGCCGCTCCGAACCGCGGCGCCCCGTTTCGTGTGAATGATTCCGATACCCCCGTCTTCGAGGATTTTATGTCCCCCCGCCCCACTCCTTCCCGCCTGACCACACGTCGCCAATTCGGCAAGCAGCTAGGGCTCGCCAGCGCCGCGATCGCTCTCTCGGCGGGAAGCTATTCCCGAGTCTTTGGTGCGAATGAACGATTGAGTGTGGCGAGCGTGGGAACGGGCGGAAAAGGCTGGAGCGATTTGCTCGGCGTGGCAGCCAGCCCCGCGGTCCGCGTCGCGGCGCTCTGCGACATCGACAGCTCGAAGCCGCACTTGGGCCGGGCCGCCGAAAAGTATCCGGAAGCGAAGCAGTACGCCGATTGGCGGAAGCTGATGGATGAGTCGAAGGAGATCGACGCGGTGATCGTGTCGACCCCCGACTTCATGCACGCACCGGTCGCGCTGGTGGCGATGCAGCAGGGCAAGCACGTGTTCTGCCAAAAGCCGCTGACGCACACCGTGTATGAAGCGCGGCAGATGCAGCTGGCGGCCAAGAAGAATAACGTCGTCACTCAGATGGGCAACCAGATCCAGTCGCATTCGGCGTATCGCACTGCGGTCGAGATGGTTCACTCGGGGTTGATCGGTAAAGTCAAAGAAGTCCACTCGTGGCAGAGCGGGACTCCCGCCTGGCCTCGCCACATCGAGCGTCCCGAAGGCTCCGATCCCGTTCCCTCGCACGTCAACTGGGAGCTCTGGCAAGGCGTGGCCCCGGAGCGTCCCTACAAGGAGGACCTGTACCATCCGTTCGCGTGGCGCGGTTGGCAGGATTACGGAACGGGTCAGCTCGGCGACTTCGGTTGTCACATCCTCGATCCGGTCTTCAAGTCGCTCGAGTTGACCGCGCCGACGCAGCTGGTTGCCGAGGCACCGCCGCTGAAGCCGGAAACCTGGACCGATGCGGCGACCGTCCGCTACGTCTTCCCCGGCACCGAGCGAACGGCGGGCGAGACGATCAACGTCACCTGGTACGACGGAGTCGGTGTGAAACCGCCCCGCGAAGTCTTGGGAGATGTACCGGCTTCGTACGACCTGCCCCAGGCCGGTTCGGTCTTGGTGGGCGAAAAGGGCTCGCTGGTGATCCCGCACGTCGCGATGCCCAAGTTGTTCCCGGAAGATAAGTATCCGGAGTCCGAGCAGCCGAAAGTCGAAGCGGTCGATCACTACGTGCAGTGGGCCGACGCCTGCCGAGGTGCGGACACGACCACATCGGCGTTCGATTATTCGGGGCCGCTGACCGAAGCCGTGCTGCTCGGCACGATCGGGATCCGGTTCCCGGGTGAGACGCTCCAGTGGGATTCGGCCCAGCTGCGGATCGCCAACTCCGACGCCGCGCAGAAATTCCTCAGCAAGCCGTACCGCAAGGGCTGGGAACCGAGCTGGGTTTGAGCGGAGGGAGACTCCGGGTGCGACGGCGGCCGGTCAACGGCCGCCGTGGGGCTAGTGCCGTCAGCTTTTGAGCCGACAGCACTAACCCAGATCCATCAGCCGCCACGCGCTAGCGTCCGGTTTCCGCTGCGTTTTGGAGAACCCAGGGCTAAAACCGAGTGGCTTCAGTCTTCTGAGCCGTAGGCGCTAGCCTCGGGCCTCGCAGCCCCGGAATTTCCGCTGCAGCACCCGCGGCTAGCGCCGTCGGCTCAGGGTTTTCTGACAGAGCCTGGCGCCCAGCGGCTGCGGCTTGATAGCGCTACAGCGGGCGGACGACCGAGAGGCTGCGGTAGTAGTCGAACAGCGTCTCGACCGAGAGCACGCCTCCGCCCATGCCGCTCTTGTTGATCCCTGCATAGGGGACGCCTTGAGCGAAGACATTGTGGGCGTTGATCCAGCTGTTGCCCGCGCAGAGTGCTTCGGCCACTCGCGCGGCGCGGCCGAGGTCGGACGACCAGACGCTGTTGGCCAGCCCGTAGTCGGTGCGATTGGTCAGCTCGATCGCTTCGTCTTCGCTGCTGAACGGGGCCAGGTAAGCGACCGGTCCAAAGATCTCCTCGCGGGCCGCCACGTTGTCGAGCGAGCCGGCGAGCAGGGCCGGTTTGACGTAGTGGCCGGAGAAGCCATCGACCGAAGCCGCGCCCCCTTCGAGCAAGCACTCGGCTCCTTCGGATTGCCCTCGCTCGAGATAGCCCAGCACGCGCTCGCGCTGTTTCTGGCTGACGACCGGACCCATCTGGCTCGCATCGTTCAATTGGTATCCGATGCGGACGGCCTTGAGCCGATTGACGCATTCGCTGACGAACCGGTCGTAGATGTTCTTGTGCACCAACCACCGCGTCGCATCGCAGCAGACCTGGCCGGTGTGGAAGGTGATCGCACCGACCAACCTTTCGGCCGTCTGCGCAATGTCGACGTCCTCGAACACCACGGCGGCGCCTTTGCCACCGAGTTCGAGTTTGACCGGAACGAGGTTGCGGCCGCACGACTCGGCGACCAGCCGCCCGACTTCCGGCGAGCCGGTGAACGACATCCGCTTGATGTTGGGATTTGACGAGAGTGCGGCGCCGGCACCCGGTCCGGTCCCGGTGACGACGTTGATCACCCCATCGGGAATCCCGACTTCCTTTGCCAGCCGCGCTAAATAGAGCGTCGACAGGGGAGTATCTTCGGCCGGCTTGATCACCACCGTGTTGCCCGCCGCCAAGGCTGGCGAGATTCCCCAGCCGACCAGCAGCAAGGGAAAGTTCCAGGGGAAGATAAATCCGCACGGTCCCCAGGGGTGCCGGACCGTCCAGGCTTCGTGCCCTTTGACCGCCAGCGTCGTGCGGCGATTGACGTGTTGGGCGAGATCGGCGTAGTACCGCATCGTGGCGATGAAATTCTGCACGTCCCCTTGCGCCTGGGCTTCGATCTTGCCTGCATCGAGGGCTTCGATCTGAGCGATGATCGGCAACCGTTTCTCGACTTCGTCGGCCAAGCGATGCAGCAGCGCGCTCCGCTCGTTCGGAGGCAGCTTCGCCCACGGGCCCGTGCGAAAGGCTTCATCAGCCACGTCGACGGCGCGAGCGACGTCGGCCGCTTGCAGTTCGGCGACATCGGCCAGCTTGTTCATCGATCCCGGGTCGTAGGTGGCGAAGGTGCTGCCGTCGCTCGACTCCACGTTCTCGCCGCCGACGAAGCTGGCCAAGGGGCTGCCGTCGAGAAACGCTTGAACCTCGGGAAGCAGCCCGGTATCCACGTTGGCAATCATCGTTTTCACCCGTGGGAGTCCTGTCGAAAGGGTTGTGAGGGAAGCCTCGGCACGTCCCGCTGGGGGCGAGCGGCGATTTGTAAGTCGCGACGCGTTCGCTGCCGGTGGAGGTGCACACGATCGGCTACGATTGTATCGCATCGAAGCTCTTCCGCCGAACTGCTCAGAGGATTCCGCCGTGCTGCACTTCGCTCATCGTTTAGGGGCCACCGCGTTGTTTGCCGCGTTGGCCGCTTCGGGTTTCGTCATCGCGCTGGGGACGATCGCCCTGGGAACGCTCTTCACGGGGGGATCCATCGCGGCGGCTCAGTCTCCGGAACCGGCCGCTGCCGGCGAGATTCGCTTGGCGCGGTTCTCGGCCGACGTGACGATTCCGCTCGGTCACCGCTGTATGGGAATCCTCCCGGCCAAAGCTTCAAAAATCGTCGATCCGCTGCAGGTCCACGGGTTTGTGTTGCTCGGCGAAGGGCAACCGATCGTGCTCGCGGCGTTTGACTGGTGCGAGATCCGCAACGGTGCCTACGATGCTTGGCGGGAAGCCTTGGCCGAAGCGGCGGGAACTTCGCGGGAACGCGTCCTGGTCAGCAGCTTGCACCAGCACGACGCCCCGGTGATCGACAGCGGTGCTCAGCAACTGCTCGACGAAGTGGGACTTGAAGGCGAGTTGTACGACCGAGCCTTCCATCAGGATTGTCTCGAGCGAGTTTCGCAGGCCGTCCGCAATTCATTGGCGACGGCCAAGCGAGTGACCCATGTCGGCGTCGGCCAAAGCCGCGTCATTAAAGTCGCATCGAACCGCCGCCTCGAGCATCTCGATGGGCGCGTCGACCATGGCCGGTACAGCAGCGGCGGCACGAATCCGTTCCAGGCCGACGCGCCGGAGGGGCTGATCGATCCGATGCTCAAGACGCTCAGCTTTTGGAGCGACGATGAACCGCTGCTGGCGGTGAACCACTACGCCGTGCATCCGATGAGTTATTACGGGCGGGGGGGCGTCAGTTACGACTTCGTCGGAATCGCGCGGGAGGAGCGCCGCCGGGAATCGGGCGTGCCGCAAATCTACCTCTCGGGCTGCAGCGGTGACGTGGTGGCAGGAAAGTACAACGAGGGGACGAGCGACAGCCGCCGGATGCTGGCCGACCGCTTGCGGGAAGCGATGGCCCGAGCCTGGGAGGCGACCGAAAAACATCCGGTCGAACAGCTCCGCTTTCGCAACGCGACCTTCGATTTGCCCTTTCACGAAGGCGAGGAATTCACCGAGCAGTCGCTACGCAAGATTTTGGAAGACGACGAGCAGGAGATCTCCGAGCGGATCCTCGCTGCGATGGGACTGAGCAGCCGGGCGCGGATCGCCGCCGGGCAGAAGATCGATCTTCCCTGCGTCGATTTCGGATTCGCACAGATCGTGTTGCTGCCGGGCGAGGCTTTTGTCGGCTATCAGGTGATGGCCCAGCAGATGCGCCCCGACTCGTTCGTGATGGCGATCGGATACGGCGAATGCTGGCCCGGTTACGTCCCAACCGCTTTGGCTTTTGCCGAGGGCTTCAATCACGGATGGCGGTGGGCCGGCCCGGGCAGCGAGGAAGCGATCAAGTCGGCCCTCCGCGAAGTCCTGCGGCCGACTTCGTCCGAGATGGAACAGACCGGCGAGTGGCAGCAGATCGCGTTGCCGGAAGAGGTGGAGCAGCGTTGTTTGGAGATCCTCCGCGAGGGACTCGCAAGCGACCAGTTTTGGCCCGCGATGCACGCTGCCGAAGGACTCACGCGAGGTGGCCACGGAGAGTCGCTGCTGAACGGGCTGGCGGAACGACTGGCCGCTGAAACGGACGCCCAACGCCGCTGCGGCCTGGCTCGCGAATTGGTGCGAGCTGGCGAAGTACGGTACACGCGGGTCTTGCTGGAGACGCTCGCCGACACCGAATCGAGCGGTCGCACGCATGCGGCGGAGAGTCTTTTCAAAGTCGACCAGGTTGGCGACGGGAAAGCGCTGCGGGGGGCGATGGAGCAGTCGGAGAATCTCGCGTTGCGGTTGATGGCCAGCGCCGCGCTGGCTCGCCAAGGCAACGCGGCAGCCCTGGCGACGATCCGCGCCGCCCTCGATGCGGAAGCCGACGACGATTTGCGGATCGCCGCCTGGGTGCTCGGCCGCGTCGGCGAAAGCGAAGACATCGCTCGGCTGAAAGCCGCGCTGGGGCGGGCGCAGACGCCGCTGACGCGGGCGTTCATCGAGCATTCGCTGGCCGCGCTCGGCGATCCGGAGGGACTGCATGCCCTGGCGGAAAATCTCAGCTCCGAGGACGCGGCGATTCGCACTTATGCGGCGACTTTTGCTGGCGATGCCCGGGCGACTTCGCTGGCGCCTCGGCTCGTCGAGCAACTCGACGATCCGGAGCTCGATGCGCGCATCCGCGCGGCGCAAACGCTGCTCGAACTGCAACAGCCGCCGGTGGATCGAGATGCGGAGGTGAGTTATTTGATCTTCGAGGCGAACGAGATGCACCCTCGCAATACCGAGGGATCGATCATCGAACTGGCCGATGGCACGCTGCTGTTCGCAATCACGCGGTTTGAAGGCGATGGAAGCGACTTTGCCAAAGCAAAAATTGTCAGTCGCCAGTCGCAGGATGGCGGACGCACCTGGACGGCTCCCCGCGTGTTGCAGGAAAACGTTGGCGAAATGAACGTAATGAGCGCCACGCTCCGTCGCTTGGGGTCGCCGAATCAGTGGGACAGCCCGATCGGAATGTTTTACCTGGTGAAAAATAGCAAGAGTTCGCTCGACCTGTACCTCCGCATTTCGGAAGACGAAGCGAAGACGTTTGGGGAGCCGATCAAGGTCAACCAGGAGCCGGGCTACCACGTGATGAACAACGACCGGGTCACCCGCTTGTCGAGCGGCCGGCTGCTGGGACCGGTCGCGTTTACCGAAGACGTGGCGAAGTCGAACCACTTCGTTTCGTTCTGCCTGCTCTCGGACGACAACGGGAAGACGTGGCGTCGCGGCCGCGGTTCGATGGACCAACCGAAGCGGGGAGCGATGGAGCCGGAAGTGGTCGAGCTGCGGGACGGTCGAGTGATGATGATCGCACGCACACAACTCGGCATCATCGCCGCAGCCCACTCGAGCGACGGAGGGGATACGTGGAGCGAGCCATTCGCGTTGCCGCTCCAAGCCCCGGAAGCACCCGCCACTCTCCGCCGCGTGCCGGCGACCGGCGATCTGCTGTTGATCTGGAACAACACCTATGATCCCGACCAAGGGCACGGGGGACGTCGCACTCCGCTCACCGCTGCGATTTCCTCGGACGAGGGAAAATCATGGCAGCATCTTCGCAACCTGCAGAGCCGCGGCGATCGCACGTACGCCTACACGAGCCTGACGTTCGTCGGCGGGCGAGCCGTAATGAGTTATTGGGATCAGGACGCAGGATCCAGCCAATACTCCGCGCGGTTCCACTCGCTGCCGGTCGGCTGGTTCTATGAGTCGACCGAACCCGCGCCGGAATAACCCTTCGTTGCCTTTCGCTCCGCGAGAGTAGCGGTTCCTCAGGGCTATCGGGAAATGAAAGGTTAAGACTTTGCGAGCGCTACTTTCGCGGAGCGAAAGGCGACTTTGCGAACGCTACTTTCGCGGAGCGAAAGGCGACTCTGGGCAGGACGAAGCTTCATGAACCGGGAAGCGTTCCGGGGGCTTGTTCCAGGCCGATCCCGCGGGCGATGCGGCGGAGGAACCGCCGGGCCCGGCGGGCGCCTTCCAAGATGTGCTGGGCGTCGCCGTCGCCTGCGATCTCCAGAATCAGGGTGCCCGAAAAACCGGTGCTGTGAAGCTGTCGAAGGAGCGCGTCCCAACGGATTTCTCCGTCGCCCGGCGGCAGGTGGTCGTCGTACTTGCCCCGGTTGTCGCTGGCGTGAACCATCCACAGGTGTCCCGAGAGTTTATGAGCGACGGTTCGCAGGTCGCCTGAGAGATGGGCGTGGCCGGTATCGAGGCAGATCCCGACGTTGGTCTCTTCGAGGGCGCCGAGGATCCACAGCAGCTCGCGGACGTGACCGGAGAACAAGTGGGGGAGCATGTTTTCCAGCACGAGGGCCATGCCTTGCCGGCGGCAGTTGCGCGAGACTTCTTCCAGGACTCCGACCGCGTTGTACATTCGCTCGACGCGATCGCTCGGGGGCAGTCCGCTTTTCTCAGGCCCGGGGTGGATCACGAAGTGCCGGACGTCGAGCTCCGCGGCGGCATCGGAGGCTCGCATCAACTCGTCCCGTGCCACCTGCCGCTGCTGTTGGTTCGGAGATGTAATGTCGATGCCCTCGGCGAAGGGAGCGTGGAAGGAATAGGCCTCCAGTCCCAAATCGTCGAGACGCTTGGCGGCTTCGCGAACTCCCGCTTGGTCGTGGTAATCGAGGTGCGGCGGATAGGAGCAGACTTCGATCCGTCCAAAACCGGCGTTTCGAATCGAATCGAGGCAGTCGAAAATGCTGGTTCGATAAAAACATCCCGTGGAGAGTCCGACGGCCCAATCGCTCATGGGTTCATATCCTGCTCAAGAGCAAGTCGCGGTAATCGGCGAGATTGTGTTCACAGTTGTGATGGCCACAGTAGCCTTTCTCGCGATTCGAGACACAGTTGAAATCGATCAAGCTGTCGGCGCCCGTGGCGATTTGGCCGGCAAACAGCCGCGTGTACGCATCCGCCCGGCAGGCCGCGTTGTAGCGGAGCCAACGGGTGCCCCAGTGGAAGTCACGCTCATATTTCGAGCGGATCAGACCTGCGACGTGGCGAGGGTGCCATCCGAGTGCCATCAGAACGCGGACGACCAACTGGATACCTGCCGGTTTGAGCAGCCGGTCGTTCGGATTTTCGAGGATGTCCCTGACACAGTTGGGAAGCTCGTGCAGGTCCAAGCGATCGTATGTCTCCGGCCACCGTTCGGGCGGGTGCTGCTCCTGCGAGTAAAACCGCCCGTGAAAAGCGGCGAGCGGGCTGCTCTGATAGCGTTCGAGCAAGACCCCCACCGGGCCCGATTGATCGGGGATCCGCACCGCAGCGCGGCTGGCCAACTCGGCGGTTAGATCGGCCGATCGCATGACCTCGATCGCTTCGGTTTCGCTGATCTCGAACATCGGGATCTGGAACATCAGCGGCACTGCCCGGATCATTTCCTCACTGAGTGCCCCAGCCATCCCCTGCGGTTTCAAGTAGACGCTAAAGGGGACGCGGATGACTCGGGTATGCAGCGGATCAGCATACTCCGAAATGTCGATCACGATCGACTCGCGGCCGCGTTCACCCGAACCAACCTCGACATCGGTCAGCTGGATCGGGACCTGGGTTTCCGCCCCCGCTTCCCGCTGGATGAGATGAGCGAGGTACTCCATCAGCAGTCCCAAGCCAGCGAAGGCGCGGGCCAGTTCCGCCCGGATCGCGTGGCCGTGGGGTGGGTGGGGCTGCGCGTACATCTGCAGCATTCCCTCGGAAACCGGTCCCAGCGCGGCCAAGCGGCGAAAGGTGTCCGAGTCCTGGGCGACGCTCCAGACGAAATGGTGCCCGCGACCGGTCAGCTGATGCAGGGGGCTGATCCCAACGCCGAGCAAGATTTTTTCGATTGCTCGGACGACGGGAATCTGCAGCTGAAAAGTCCGCCGCGGATCCAAGTAGGGCTCAGCGACGAATTCGCCGTTGACGTACTCCACGTCGAGATGGGCCAGCAGCCGTTTGTGATCCCACAGCGCCCGAGCGATGTCCTCGCCTTGCTCAAACGATTCGAGCACTGCACTTCGCGGACGTGGAGTCGCCGTGGAAAACGCGGCGGTCGGCGAACCGAGTACGTATTCGCAGGTTCCCTGCTCGAGGAACGTTCCCCCGAGGAACTCGACGATCCGAGCCCGCACCGCGTCATGGGCGTAGTAGAGCCGCAGTCGCTCGCGAATTTCGTCGGGAGTGGGCATCGTTTGGTCGCCTTTCGCTCCGCGAAAGCAGCGCTTCTGCCGCAAGCGGTGTTACATCAGCCGCATACCGAGTTTCATCCTTTGAGCCGTAGGCGCTAGCCTCGGGCATTCGATCCCGGGATCACCGCTGCAGAACCCGCGGCTAGCGCCGTCGGCTCACCCGCGGCTAGCGCCGTCGGCTCACCCGCGGCTAGCGCCGTCGGCTCACCCGCGGCTGATGACAGGCCTAACGGTGTTCGCGGACGGCGTCGACCAGCTCGGCTTTCTTCATCTTGCTGCGGCCGCGGATGTGCATCTCTGCTGCTATGTTTCGCAGCTCGTCAACCGTCCGGTCCTCAAGCCGCTGATTGGGATTCCCGGTGCCCTGCGTCTTGCGGTTCGGAGTCCGCCCTTCTTTGCGGCGCTGTTTATTGACGCTCCGGGCGGCGATCTCTTTTGCTCGATCGGCCGGTACATCGCGGTCGAGTTCGCTCTGCTTGATGTGGTCGTACTGCCGCTCGTCTTTCTTGCTCCACGCTTCAGGCATGATTGCCCCTCCTCGAGATGCGATTGCGATTAGAAGTGGTGGCGATCGGCACGATTCGGGGGCCGTGACGAAATGTCAGGGCCGTGCCGAACGTGCCGGCGCACGCGAACGTATCTCCACGGACGCATCTCCCATGCCACGGGGCGGATCCTCCCAGGCAGCCTCACCTCCCACGGGCTCCCGCTGGCATTGTCGTCGGGGCGGGGGAGGAGAATGGTGGTGTCGTCTCGGCGGATTTCTATTATGCTGGAGGTACCCACCCCCAGTGTCGGCGCGCTCTTCCGCACGCGATTTCGCTGGCCTCGCGATTTAGCCGGGCCATTCCGTCGCGGTCGCTGGCGAGCCACGGCACTCCCGCCTAGAGTCCCCTCCCTCTATCCAGCCTCCGGGACGATGCATACACGAAGCCTGCTTTGTTGCCTGTTCTGGTTCGCCGGTTGTGGTTTTCTGTCCGCGGCGGAAACGGTTCCCCCCTCCGCTTCGGCGTCACCGGTTTTCGAAGCCGATGTCCGGCCGATTCTCAAGGCCCACTGTTGGCACTGTCACGGCGAAGCGGACCATGTCGAAGGGGGACTCGACACGCGGTTGGCTCGCTGGCTGCACGAAGGGGGCGATTCGGGAGCCGCGATCGAGCCGGGGGACCACGAGTCGAGCTTGCTCTACCAGCGGATTGCCGACGGGGACATGCCTCCGGGGGAGAAGCAACTGACGGCGGCCGAACTGGAAACGATCGCCGCCTGGATCGACAGCGGCGCGACGACGGCCCGTCCGGAGCCGGAGACGTTCACCGAAGCCGCGTTGTTCACTGAGGAAGAGCGGAGCCACTGGGCGTTTCAGCCGATCGCGCGACCCGAGATTCCGGCCACCGAGCACCCCGAGTTGCTCTCCACGCCGATCGATGCCTTTTTGCTCGCGCGACTCGAAACGGAGCAGCTCAGCTTCGCTCCGGAAGCCGATCGTGCGACGTTGGTTCGCCGGCTCTACTTCGATCTGGTTGGACTCCCGCCGGAACCGGACGAGCTGGCGCGAATCATGGCCGACAACTCCCCGGACTGGTATGAGCAGCTGGTCGATCGGCTGCTCGCCTCACCGGCTTACGGGGAGCGATGGGGACGCCACTGGCTGGACGTCGCCGGCTATGCGGACAGCGACGGATATACCTCCAAGGATATTCCGCGTCCCTGGGCGTGGCGGTATCGCGACTATGTGATCCGGGCGATGAACGCCGATCGTTCCTGGCGCGAACTGATCGTCGAACAACTTGCTGGCGACGAGCTGTCCGAGCCGCCCTACAAGAACCTGACCCCCGAACAGGCCGAGGCTCTGATCGGCACCGGCTTTCTGCGCATGGCGCCCGATGGGACTGGCGACAGCGCTGCCGACAAAAACACGGCGATCAACGACGTCTTGGCCGAGACGGTCAAGATCGCTTCGACCGCGATGCTCGGGCTGACCGTCGGTTGTGCCCAGTGCCACGACCATCGCTATGACCCGATCTCGCAGAAGGATTACCACCGGTTCCGCGCCCTCTTCGAGCCGGCGTTTGACGCGAAGAACTGGCGGACTGCGAACGCTCGACTGATCTCGCTGTGGTCCGACGAAACGCGGGCCCGAGCTGCGGAGGTTGCCAAAGAACTCAAAGCGGTCAACGAGCAGCGCAGCCAAGAGCTCGACAAGATCGTTGCCGAGACGTTTGAACGGGAGCTGGCCAAGTTGCCAGAGGAGCTTCAGGCGGACGCTCGGTTGGCCCGCGAGACCGACCCCAAAGAACGGACCGATGCCCAGCAGAAGTTGATCAAGGAATACCCGTTCTTGAACGTCAATCCGAGAACGGTCTATCTGTACTTGCCCGATCGCTTGAGAGGCTTCAACAAGAAATGGGACGAGCGGAGAGCGGAGGTGGAAAGCCGCCGCCCGGAAGAAGATCTCGTCCACTGCCTGACCGAAGTCCCGAACCAGGTGCCGAAGAGCTTTGTGTTTGTGCGGGGGGATTTCAATCAGCCGAGCGACGAAGTGGTCCCAGGACCGCTGACGGTTCTCGGCCGAGAGGAGGTGTCGATCCCAGTCGACGATCCCGAGCTCCCCACCACCGGGCGGCGACTGGCCTACGCACAGTACCTGACCGACGGGCGGCATCCGTTGGTCGCGCGGGTGTTGATGAACCGCTTTTGGATGCATCACTTTGGGCGGGGGATCGTTGCCACGCCGGGTGATTTTGGGGTGCTTGGCGAACCGCCGTCCCATCCCGAGTTGCTCGATTATTTGGCCGACGAATTCATGCGCCGCGATTGGCGACTGAAACCGCTGCAGCGGATGATGGTCCTCTCGACCGCTTATCGCCAGACATCGCGACATCGCGCCGAGCACGACGCGGTCGATCCCGACAATCGACTGCTGGGCCGGATGCCGGTGCGGCGGTTGGAGGCTGAAGCGATTCGCGACGCGGTGCTCTCGGCGAGCGGCCAACTGGTCCACCAGGTATATGGAAAGCCTTCGCCGGTCGCTCCCGATGAAGTGGGGCAAATCGTGGTCGCCGTCGACACTCGCGATTCGGCGGGCAGGCCGACCGGCAAGCATGTCGATATTGGAGGAGACGAGTTCCGCCGCAGCGTGTATGTGGAGGTTCGTCGCACGATGCCGCTGGGGGTGCTCGAGCCGTTCGACGCGCCGGTGATGGCGCCGAACTGCGAGCTGCGGGTTTCCTCGACCGTCGCCCCGCAATCGCTGCTGATGATGAACAGCCCGTTTCTGGTCGCGCAGGCGGCGAAGATGGCCGAGCGGGTGGTCCGGGAAGCGGGGAGCGAGCCGGAGGCTCAGCTCCGCGCGGCATGGCGATTGGCCTACGCTCGGGAGCCCTCGCCCGAAGAGGTCGCCTCCGGGGTGCAGTTCCTCGGTGGCGGTGATGCTGGCGAGTCGGCGGCCGCCGCTGAGGCCGAGGGAAAGGCGGCCAGCCTGTCTCTGACGAACCTCTGCCAGGCGCTGCTCTGCAGCACCCGATTCCTTTACATTGAGTGAAGACTGCCATGACGCACCAGCCACATTCGCGGCGGCATTTTTTGATGCAGCAATCGTTCGGGCTCGGCGGACTCGCGCTGGCCTGGATGCTGCAGCGCGAACCACTTCGCGCTGCCGGTCCCGCTCAGCCGCCGCTGGAACCGGTCCACTACGATCTGACTCCCAAGAAGCCGCCGCGGCCGCCGCGGGCGACGGCGATGATCTCGATGTTCATGCAGGGCGGGCCGAGCCACATCGATCTGTTCGATCCCAAGCCCGAGCTGTCTCGCCTGCACATGAAGACTTATACCGGCGAGATCAAGTATGACAATGCGGCCGGAGCCAGTTCGAAGCTGTATGGCAGCCCTTGGAAGTTTTCCAAGTATGGCGAAAGCGGCATGGAGCTGAGCGAGTTGGTATCGAATCTCGGCAGCGTCGCCGACGATATCTGCATGATTCGCTCGATGCACACCGGGGTGAACAACCACGGTCAATCGATCAACGCCATGAACACCGGGCGGATCACCGCGGGACGGCCCTCGCTCGGTTCGTGGATGACCTACGCACTCGGCTCCGAAGCGGATAACCTGCCCGCCTTCGTCGTGCTCAGCGACCCTAAAGGCCTACCGGTGCTCGGCGTCGATAACTGGCGCAATGGCTGGTTGCCGTCGATCTACCAAGGGACGGTGGTGCGTCCCACCGAACCGCGAATCTTGAACCTCGACCCGCCCCCATCGGTGTCGGGGCGGCGGCAGGAACGGTTCCTCTCCTACCTGCAGCAATTGAACCAGGAGCATTTGGCGGAAAACCCAGGCGAGACCGATCTGGAAGCGCGCATCCAGAGCTACGAGCTGGCTGCCAAGATGCAGACGAGCGCGAAAGAAGCGCTCGATCTCTCGCAGGAAACCGCGGCGACGCTCAAGCGTTACGGCATCGACAATCCGGAAACCAAAGATTACGCTTCCCGCTGCCTAATTGCGCGGCGATTGGTCGAACGTGGAGTGCGGTTCGTCCAGATCTATACCGGGAACCAAACCTGGGACCATCACAGCAACATTGGCAAACTCCTGCCGGCCGTGTGTGGCAAGACCGATCAGCCCGCCGCGGCGCTCGTTGCCGATTTGAAGGAGCGTGGGTTGCTCGACACGACGCTCGTCCACTGGGGCGGTGAGATGGGGCGGCTCCCGGTGATCGAGAACGAGAAGAATATTGGCCGCGACCATAATACCTACGGGTTCAGCATGTGGCTCGCCGGCGGTGGCATCGAGGGTGGTAAGATTCATGGTGCGACCGACGAACTCGGACACCGCGCGGTCAGCGACATCGTCAACCATTACGACTACCACGCCACGCTGCTGCACCTGTTTGGTCTCGATCACAACTCGCTGAATTTCCAGCAGCCGACCGGCGTGGGAAGCCTCGTCGACGGGCAGGAAGCGAGGATCGTCGAAGAGATCCTCAAACATCCGGTCTGAGGGGACATCGCCACGTTGGATTCGTTCGCAGCAGAACGGCTCGTGAAGAGTCGTTTAACGGCAAGCCGAAGGCGACTGTGTTTTAAAGAGCAGTCGCCTGCGGCTTGCCGTTAAACGACTAGGTGACGAATCGCTGGGCGAGTGGAGTGGGAATTTTCACCCCTCCTGCGCGCTTCTTGGGTTGGCGAGGGCTCTAATGCGCTGACGGCACTTGCTGTCGCGACTCGCCGCCGCCTGTACCCCGGGGCGGGCCGCGTGCTTCTCACCCTGCTGCCCCGCTGCGTGCTATGTCGACGACGCCTCCCACTCGTCCGTCTCAAAACCCGCTTCCCCCACAGCGGAGAGGCCCGGCCGGTTACCGGTTGCTGATCTGGATTTTCAGCCTCACCTTTGCCGTGCTCTGCTACTGGTTGCTGGGGTTCATTCTCCGCGACATCGGCCGAATCGATGGCCCGCAGTACCGGGAGCTCGAGGCGCAGATGCTCGATCCGGAACTGCTCACGACCGATGAAGACCTGGCCGATCAGCTGGCCGAGGCCGAGCGGGAAATCGCCGATTTGAGTGAACAGCAGCGTCTGCTCGGAGCCAGCATCGCCAACTCGCAGCAAACGGTGAATCAGCTGCTTGAGATCCAGCGGCTGAGCATCGAAAAGGAGACGGAGTTGACCGAGGAGGAGATGGCGGCGATGACCAGCAATCTCCAGCTCTTTCTCGAGAATCAGCGCGAGTATCAAGCGCTCAACTCGCAAATTTCCGAACTGACGCAAACGCGGCAAACACTGAGAGAACAAAAACGGCTCAGCGAGCAGGCCCTGGCCGAAGCTCGCGGGCCCATTCAGGAGGAATTTGAGGAGAGGCTGCAGAGCCACAATCTCAAGCTCGCTGGACTCAAGCTGGCCGTCTTGCTGCCGCTACTGATAGTGATTCTGTTGCTCTTTCTGCGCTATAAGGAAAGTCTTTATGCGCCGATGATGTATGCGGCTGGTGGTGCGATCTCGCTCAAAGTGCTGATGGTGATGCATGAGCATTTCCCTGCCGAATATTTCAAATACATCCTGATCGCGATCTCGCTGATTATCGTCGCTTGGATCCTCGTCCATCTGCTGCGGATGCTGGCGTTTCCCAAGCGGGACTGGTTGATCAAGCAGTACCGCGAGGCTTATGCCTCCTTCTTCTGTCCAGTCTGCGAATTTCCGATCCAGCGGGGGCCTTTGAAGTTCCGGGCCTGGACCCGCCGTACGATCCGCAAAGCCCGGTTTGAGGTTGGCTCCGGCGAAGGTACTGCCGGGGACCGTCCCTACTGGTGCCCGGCCTGCCATACCCAGCTGTACGAAGAATGCAGCCGCTGCCATGCCACTCGGCACAGTCTGCTGGGAACGTGTGAGAAATGCGGTGCCGAGAAACTGCCGCTGGCGTCGGACGCCGGGAGCTAGCCCTGGGCATCGAGAACCAATCAAATCAGCCGCCACGCGCTAGCGTCCGGTTTCCCCTGCGTTTTTTGGAAACCGGGGGCTAGCGCCCGGCGGCTGATGCATCAGTCGGGCTAGCGTTTGGCCGATTTCGTCGGGGCGTCCATCAGGAAGTGCTCGAAGAACGAGTACACGACTTCGTTGGCTTCGGGGTTCGGCGAGTGCTCGGGGCGATTGGTCATCCCGACGCGGTTTTCGTAGCCGAGCACATCGTTGACTGCGATCGTGTGGTTCAGCGCCATCCATCGCTCCGGAGGATCTTCCGCGCCGCCGGAAACGAGAAACGGCCGCGGGGCCATCAGCGCGTGGAGTTCATGCAGGTCGCGGCCTTCGGCGACCAGGCGAGGGTACAAACCCTGCGCCGGGTTGTCGGACGTGATCAAGCCTCGCCGCCGCCACGGCTTGGGATGGTAACCGAGGTACCACGGTTCCCAATAATTGATGCTCGGCCGCGTGCTGCTGAAAGTGATGCCAGGGTCCGACCAGGCGGCGCAGGCGAATTTCTCAAACAGGCAGGAAGCGAACATCGCCCACTTGCCGCCGAACGAGTGGCCGACGATGCCAATCCGCTCCGCATCGACTTCCGGCCGATTGGCGAGCACATGCCAGGCATTGGCTGCGGCGTAGGCCAGCATCGACAGCGGCTGGACCTCCGCATTCTCGATGCTCGGATGGTAGAGCGAGTAGGTGCGAGCGGCCGTCGCTTCGGTCGTCCCGATCGACAACACGACGAAGCCCCGCTGGGCGAGCTGCCAGCCGTAGTCGCGATTTTCTTTGCCGAGTCCGATCGACGTCTCCGGCTCGTAGAACACGGTGACCACCGCCGGCCGGGGGCCATCTCCCGGGGGAATCAGCAAGTAGCCGGTCGTCTTCTCCTGCGGCGTCCACTGGAAGCGGACGCGGAGCTGCCGGATGCCGTCCCGCTGCTCCTCCTCGAGGACCTCCAGTTGCTGGTCTTGGATCAGCGGCGGCCACTGACCCATCAATCCATGCCACTGGTCCAAAATCTCCTGTCGGCGGCGAGCCCAATCGTCGGCATTCTGGACCACCGACCCGTCGAGAAAACGCAGCGGGCTGCGGAAGGAGCCAAATTCGCCTTCCCACTTTTCGGGGACGTCGAACGCTGGAGCAATCCGTTCCCAGGCAGTCGTCGCGGCCGCTTGCTCCGGGGACTTCGCTTCGTCGCGAGCGGCCTCAGATGCGGGCTGTAGGGCAGGTGCGGGCTGCTGGGCAGAGGTTTGGGCGTACGTGCGGCACGGCGCCGCGGCGGTCGCGGCGACAACGATCGCGGCGATAGGAACGGTTTTCCACTTCGAGGGCCAAGCTCGCATATCTCTTCGAATTCCAGTGCAGGCGGTGTCGCGGGTGCGGCGAACGACCTCGCTTCGCAAGCCGATCCAGCGCGACTGCCGCGAAGGGCGTGAAGGTCGTTTATGATTGTAGTCCGTCTGCCGTCTGACTGTAGCCCGTCCCTTTGCCCCGGTCGCCCGTGCCCCTTGCGGCCCGCCGGCTGGCCGGTAACCACCTTGGAGATCACCCCATGAGTTTATTTTTGGATCGTCGTCGGTTTCTCCGTTTCGCTACGACTGCGGCCGGAGTGGCCGGGGCGGCCGGAGTGGCCGGGGTGGCTCCCGCTTTCGCTCAAGACCCGCCGGCCTCGAAGAAGATCGCTTGGCACGACGTCCGCGACTGGGGCGTGGAGGGAAAGGGGTGGGCGGATACCGAAAAGTACTACGACCGCTTGCCAGCCCGCGCCAAAGGTCGAGTCCGCGACGCGGTCTGGAGTCTCAGTCGTCATTCCGCGGGAATGCTCACGCGGTTTCAAACCGACGCGGATGAGATATTCGTCGATTATCAAGTGACCTCCGATCGCTTGGACATGCCCCACATGCCTGCGACCGGTGTCAGCGGAGTCGACCTGTACGCCGACGACGCGGAAGGGGATTGGAAGTGGCTCTCGGTGTCCCGGCCGGCTGCCCAGACGATCAACACCAGTTTGATCTCCGGGATCGCGCCCGGAGAGCGCGGCTATACGCTCTATCTGCCGCTGTACAACGGGACCGAGTATTTGAGAGTCGGCGTGCCCGAGGGTGCGAAGTTCGCTCCGATCGAGCCGCGGCAAGAGAAGCCGATCGTGTTCTATGGGACGTCGATCACCCACGGCGCCTGTGCATCGCGTCCGGGGATGCCCCACCCGGCGATTCTCGGTCGTCGCCTGAATCGCCCGGTGATCAATCTCGGTTTTTCCGGCAATGGGAAAATGGAAGCCGAAGTGGGCGAGTTTCTCTGTGAGCTGGATCCAGCGGTGTATGTGATCGACTGCTTGCCGAATATGAACGGCGAAGAGGTGGCCGAGCGGGCCGAACCGCTGGTCCGCCAGCTTCGCGCCGCACGGCCGGAAACGCCGATCCTGCTCGTCGAAGATCGCACCTACACCAATGCTCCGTTCCTGCCCGATCGCCAGCAGCGTCACGAATCGAGCCGCGCGGCGTTGCGAGCTGCGTACAATGCAGTCGTCGATGCGGGGATGAAGAAGATCGCCTACCTCAACGGCGAAACCCTGCTCGGTGACGATCGCGACGACACGACCGATGGCTCTCATCCTTCGGATCTCGGTTTTTACCGACATGCCGAGGCGATGGAGCCGGTGTTAGAAAAATTGCTCCAAGCCTGAGCCGGAACGTGAATGCCTGGATTTCCTCTCGAGTCAGTTGGCTCTGCGGATTGCTGTGGCTGCTGAGCCTCCCGGCAGTCGCGGCCGAGGATGCAGCGGATGCGGCCGCCAATGCAGCTGCCATCTCAGCCTCTGAACGGTTCTTTGAGAACCAGGTGCGGCCGGTCTTGCTCGAGCACTGCGCCCCCTGCCACGGCGAAGAGCAGGAGGCGGGGCTTCGTGTCGACTCGCTGCAGGGACTGCTCACCGGGGGCGATTCCGGCCCCGCGGTCGTCCCCGGCGATGCCGCCTCGAGCCTCGTGATCCAAGCGATCCGCCACCAAGGCGGATTGGAGATGCCGCCGGACGAACCGCTCGAGCCGCAGCAGATCGATGCCTTGGTCGCGTGGGTCAACGGCGGAGCTTACTGGCCGGCGAGTGACCGGCGGCCTGGCGGAAAGGACGCTGCGGGCGCGGGATCAAGTCACGCCGGGGCCGCGGAGGCTGCCGCGGCCGACGAGCACTGGGCGTTTCAAGCGGTCGCGGAGCCTCCAGTTCCGGTACCGGAGCGGAGCGACTGGGTGCGGACTGCCGTCGATGCTTTCGTACTGGCTAGACTCGAGGCGGCCGATCTGGAGCCATCGCCCGAAGCGGACCGCCGGACGCTGATCCGCCGCGCCAGCTACGCCGTGACCGGACTCCCCCCTTCCCCGGAGGAGACGGAGGAATTTATTCGCAGTTCCGATCCCCAGGCTTACGAGCATTTGATTGAGCGTCTGCTCGATTCACCACGCTATGGGGAGCACTGGACGCGGCACTGGCTCGATGTGGCTCGCTATTCGGATACCAAAGGATACGTCTACGCCCGGGAAGAACGGTTTTGGGTTCACGCGTGGGCGTATCGCGACTGGGTGGTCGCGGCGCTGAATCAAGATTTGCCTTATGACCGGTTTCTAATGCTGCAGATTGCCGCCGATCAGGTGGAGGATCGCGAGCAAGGCGATTTGGCGGCGATGGGATTTCTGACCTTGGGGCGGCGGTTTTTGGGGGTTGAGCATGACATCATTGACGATCGCATCGATGTCGTGACCCGCGGCACGATGGGACTGACCGTTGGCTGTGCCCGCTGCCACAACCATAAGTACGATCCTATTCCAACCGCCGACTATTATTCGCTGTACGGGGTATTTGACAGCTCGGCCGAAAGGGTCGTGCCGCTGGCGGAACCGGAGCCCGATTCGGAGTTCGCGCGCGAACTGGAAACGCGTCGACAGAAGCTGGCTTCGCGGACCGCGGAAAGCCGCGCGGAATTTTCAGCGCTCGCCCGGCGGCGCGTGGGAGAGTACCTCCGCGCTCAAACGGAACTGGAAAAGTATCCCAACGACGGCTTTGACCAGATTCTACAGAAAGACGATCTCTTACCGGCACTGGTCCGCCGCTGGGATACCTATCTCCGCAGCGCCAAGCATCGCGGGGATCCGGTCTTCGCTGCCTGGCATGCCTACCGCGATCTTGCGACAGCGGCCTTTGCGGAGGAAGCGGTCGCTGTCACCGAGCAACTCCAAAACTCGCCCGAGTCCGCCGTCAACCGCGAAGTGTTGGCGGCCTTCGAAACTCCGCCACAATCGTTCGGCGAAGTGGTCGATCGCTATGCGGCCTTGCTGGGAGAGGTCGAGAGCCGCTGGCAGACTCTTGTGAAAGACGCAGCGGCGAGTGGCGGAGATTCTCCGGTCGGGCTGGCCGATCCGGCAGCGGAAAAAATCCGCCGCGTCCTCTACGGGACTGGATCACCGTGCGAAGTGCCCGACGAACCGATCGTGCATACCGAAGATTTGTTCGACTCGGCGACCTGCACGGAGTTGTGGAAGCTGCAGGGTGACGTCGATCGTTGGATCATCGCCGCCGAGCTGCCGATTCCTTATGCGTTGACGCTGGTCGATCGCCCGGTTCCCGTCGAGCCACGCATCTTTCGCCGCGGCAATCCGGCCAACAAAGGGGCCGAGGTTCCGCGACAATTCTTGGAGATTCTGTCTGGTGAATCCCGCCAGCCCTTTCAGAAAGGGAGCGGCCGTTATGAGTTGGCCGCGGCGATTGCCAGTCCCACCAATCCGCTCACGGCGCGAGTTCTCGTCAATCGAGTGTGGACACATCACTTCGGCCAAGGACTGGTTTCGACACCGAGCGATTTCGGAACCCGCGCGGAGAAACCCTCGCATCCCGAGCTGCTCGATTACCTCGCCGCGAGATTTGTCGCCGAAGGCTGGAGTCTAAAAAAGCTGCATCGCTGGATCTTATTGTCATCCACGTTCCGACAGGCGTCGAAGCAGCCAAATCCTTCGGAAAGTTGGCTGGACGCCGAGCGTGTGGATCCGCAGAACCGACTGCTATGGAGGATGAATCCGCATCGGCTGAGCTTCGAAGAGTTCCGCGATTCGTTGCTCACTGCGTCGCGCGCACTCGACTTGGAGATTGGCGGAAAGCCGGTCGAGATGTTTACGGCTCCGTATCCCGCTCGCAGATCCTTATACGGACTGGTCGACCGGCAATTTTTGCCGACTTCGCTGCGGGTGTTCGATTTTGCCAATCCGGATCTTCACATTCCCCAGCGAAGTGAGACGACCGTTCCTCAGCAATCGCTGTTCTTTCTCAATCACCCGCTGGTGATCGAACATGCCAAAAAATTGGCTTCGGGAGCGGATGTCGAGGACGAGTCGGCAGCGATCGAGTACCTCTTCGAACGGGTGTTGCAGCGCGAGCCCTCATCGCGAGAGAGACGCGAGGCCCTGGAGCTGGTCCGTGCGCTCGCATCGGAACCATCCCCCAAGGCTTCGCTGACTGCGAAGGATTGGCAGTACGGTTACGGAGAATTCGATGCGGCAAGCGAGCGAGTCGCCGATTTTCAACCGCTGCCGCACTTTACTGGGACCGCGTGGCAGGGTAGCCCGGCATGGCCGGACCCGAAGCTCGGCTGGGTGCAGTTGACCGCCGAGGGAGGCCATCCCGGCAACGATCGCAAGCACGCCAGCATTCGTCGCTGGACCGCCCCAAGGTCGATGGCGATCACGCTTCGGTCTCACCTCAAACACGAGGCGGCGGCCGGAGACGGTATCCGTGCTTTCGTCGTCAGTTCCCGCGCTGGACGATTGAAAGACGCGGAGATCCATCAACAGGAAGTCGAGCTGACGATCGATCGTCTGGACGTCGAGGCGGGAGAAACGATCGACTTTGTGGTGGACATTGGGAACGTCCTGAACAGCGATCAGTACGTTTGGAAAATACAATTAGAAGCGTTGGTTTCCGATCCTGGTCTCGCGGCAGTCGGCACCTCCGCGGCTTCGGAACCGCGGCCGGCGTGGGATTCGAGCGAGGATTTTGTTGCGGACCACGTGCAGCGACTCAGTGCCTGGGAGCAGCTCGCCCAGATTCTGTTGTGCACCAACGAGTTTTTGTTTGTCGACTGAGCCCTGCCAACGGAGCCTGAAGACGATGTCCAAACCCACAGCTCCAAGTCCTGACTGGCTTGGCCTGAGCAGTCGCCGCGATTTGCTCCGGCGCTCAGGGCTCGGAATCGGGGCCCTCGGCTTGTGGAGCGTGATCGGTGATGAGGGACGGCTGATCGCGGAGAGTGACCAAGCCGGTGGAGGACCGCTCGAGGTGCGCTCGCCGCACTTTCCGGGGAAGGCAAAACGGGTGATCCATTTCTTTCTCAATGGAGGCCCTTCGCACGTCGACACCTTCGATCCCAAGCCGGCTCTGGCAAAGTATGCGGGTCAGCCGCTCGGGGAGACGCTGACGACGGAGCGGAAAACGGGAGCCGCGTTTCCTTCGCCGTTTAAGTTTCGGCGGTATGGCGAGTCGGGGATCGAAGTCAGCGAATTGTTCTCACGCACGGCCCAGCACATCGATGAGATCGCCGTCGTCCGCTCGATGTATGCTCAGGTACCGAACCACGAGCCGTCGTTGATGTTGATGAACTGCGGAGACTCGGTCCAGCCCCGGCCGAGCATGGGGGCCTGGGTCATGTATGGACTCGGGACGGAGAATCAGAATCTGCCCGGCTTCATCGCCATGTGTCCCGGTGGGCTGCCGATCAAGGACACCGAAAACTGGCAATCGGCGTTTTTGCCTGGAGTTTTTCAAGGCACCTATGTCGACTCTCAGCATCGCGAGTTCAGGCGGCTGATCGAAAACATCGAACATCCCCACGTCTCCACGGCGGACCAGCGCCGCCAACTGGATTTGCTTGCCCAGTGGAATGCAAGGCACCTCTCGGAGCGGACCGATGACCGGCTGGAAGCGAGAATTCATGCTTATGAGTTGGCTTTTCGCATGCAGCATGATGCGGCCGAAGCGTTCGACCTTTCCCGCGAGCCGGCTTACATCCAGGAAATGTATGGGACCGAAGTGCACGGTCGCCAAACGCTGATCGCTCGCCGCTTGCTCGAACGGGGCGTTCGCTATGTGCAGCTTTGGCATGGAGCAGGACAACCGTGGGACAACCATGAGAATATCGAGGACAACCATCGCCGCTTGGCGGGCCAGATCGATCAGCCGATCGCCGCACTGCTGAGCGATCTCAAACAGCGAGGGATGCTCGAGGACACGTTGGTGCTGTGGGGTGGTGAATTCGGTCGCACGCCGACCGTGGAACTCGGCGGCGATGGCAATCCGAAGCTCGGCCGCGACCATAACCATTACGGGTTTACGGTCTGGATGGCGGGCGGCGGGATCAAAGGGGGAACGGTCTACGGCGGGACCGACGAATTCGGATTCAAGGCGGTCGACCGGCCGACGAGCGTCCACGACTTGCACGCGACGATTCTGCATGCACTCGGGCTGGATCATCAGAGGTTAACCTATCGCTACGCGGGCCGCGACTTTCGGCTGACCGATGTTCACGGCAACGTCATTCGTGATATTCTTGCCTGACCCTGCCCTCCGGTGTCCCGCCCCCTCCGGTGTCCTGCCCCCTCCTGTGTCCTGCCCCCTCCTGTGTCCCGACTTCTGTGAAATGCCTGCGATGCGATTGATCTTTGACGCGCACCTGGACCTCGCCTGGAATACCGCCTCCTTTGACCGCGACCTGACGCTCTCGCTCGACGAAGTGCGGGCGGCTGAGTCGAACATGCAAGATGGACGTTTTCGCGGACGGGGGACGGTGACGTTTCCGGAAATGCGGAAGGCAGGCATCGCCGTCTGCATTGGCACGCTGTTGGCGCGCAGTGGTCCGGAGCATCAGCGGCAGACTTCCTATTTGCGCAAAGAGCTCGACTACGCCACGCGGCTGGGCTGTTATGCCGCCGCCCACGGTCAATATGCCTGCTACCGTCACTGGGAAGCGACGGGCGAAATCGCGATGCTCCGCACCCGCGAAGAACTGCAGCGGCATTGGCAGCGGTGGGAGGCGGCATCGAGCTACGCCGATCTGCCGATCGGGGTCATTCTGTCGATGGAGGGGGCCGATCCGGTGATGGCGCCCGAGACGCTCGAGCAGTGGTGGGATCTCGGACTGCGGGCGATCGAGCCGGCGCACTACGGGCGAAGTCATTATGCGAGCGGCACGGCGACCGAGGGGCCGCTGACCGACGCTGGACGAGCGCTCGTCGCGGAGATGCAACGGCTCGGCGTCTGCTTGGATGTGACGCACCTGAGCGATGAGAGCATGGAGGAAGCGCTCACGTTGTACGAGGGTCCGGTCTGGGCCAGCCACCATGCCTGCCGCTCGCTGGTTCCTGGCGATCGTCAGCTGACCGATGAGCAGATCCGCCGCCTTTGCGCCCGAGGGGGCGTGATCGGCGCTCCGCTGGACGCGTGGATGCTCAGCCCCGGGTGGGTCAAAGGCCAAACCGATCCAGCCGGGACGGGGCTCAAGGACGTCGTCGACCACATCGACCATGTCTGCCAATTGGCCGGCGATGCGCTGCACGCCGGGATCGGAAGCGATCTCGACGGCGGTTTCGGAACCGAGCAGACGCCGGGCGATTTGAATTCGATCGCCGACCTCCAACGTCTCGGCGGTTTGCTCGCGGACCGCGGTTATGCCGAAGCGGACATCGACAACATTTTCAGCGGCAACTTTCTTCGGTTGCTCAGCGAGAGTCTACCGCCGGCGTGAGTCCGGCCCGGCAGTCCTCCCCTCGTTCGAGAATTTTCACGGAAGATTCGAACTTCGCGGAGTGGACAGAGTGGATGCGAGCGCTACAGTGCCCCGCCACGGGCTGTTCGTGGCGGACGCTCCATTCGCCAATGCTCCACGCGCTTAGGATTTCCGGGATTATGTTCTATCACGACGGCGGGAAGCTGCAGTATCCGGTGCGGGTCGAGAAACCCAATCCGCTGTTCGCCAAGGCGCTTCAACAAGCCATCGGCGGAATCGAAGGCGAGATCCGCGTCGCCCTGCAGTACCTATTTCAGGCTTGGGGAGCACGGGGGCCGAGCAAATACCGGGATCTGCTGCTCGAGACGGGGACAGAGGAGCTCGGCCATATTGAAATGCTCGCCACCGCGGTGGCATTGAATCTGGAAGGGGCGCCGCTGGAGATGGAGGAGGCGGCTAAAGATCCTATCGTCTACGCCACGCTGGGCGGGATGAACGTCCGCCACGTCATTTCGACTTGTATGGCTGCGATGCCGGTCGACAGCGAGGGCGTGCCCTTTAACTGCTCGCACGTTTACGCCACGGGAAATCCCGCGGCGGACATGATGGCGAACGTGACTGCTGAGTCGACCGGCCGGATGCTGGCGACCCAGTTGTACAAAATGACGGACGACCCGGGCATGAAGGATATGCTGGCCTATCTGGTCGCCCGCGACACGATGCACCAGAACCAGTGGCTGGCGGCATGGGAAGAGCTCGGTGGGAAAGACGCCCATCCGATCCCCACTTCGTTCCCACAAGAACAGGAAAACCAGGACGTCAATTACACGTTCATGGTGTTTGGAAAAGACGATTCGGTACCGGTGCCCGAGGGACGCTGGTCCGACGGCGAATCGGTCGATGGAAACGGCCAGTTTAAGACGGTGCGGATGCGTCCCCTGGGTGAAAAGCCGCAGCTCGGTCCCGCCTCTCCCAAAGCGGCCGTTCAATCGGTTCAGCTGCCACCGGTCGGTGAACCCGAAGCCCGTTCGCAACGGAACGACAGAGGCTAGTGCTGCCTGCTGGCCAACGCCGGGATGGGGCGCGTCGAGCGATCCCATGAGACGCGTCCCCGGACGCTATGAGTTTTTCTTTGTCCTGCAAAGGTGAGATCCGATGGAGAAAATGATTCGCCGCCATGCCTTGCGATCCATCGCCGGTGGTGGGCTAGCCGCTGCGCTGATCGGGGGAAGCGAGGCGACAGCGGATTCGCAGCTCCCCCGGAACTCCGCTTCCGGTGTGCTGGTGAGCGGGACTCTGACGCGCGAGCACGCGGCAGGGCGGAAGATGTCAGGCTTCATCGAGACGGGCGTTCGCGAAGGAATCACGCTGTGCAGCCTCGTGAAGCAGGATTCAAAAAATCCAGCGATCGAGTCGATCTTTGCAGCTCCCGAGCAGCAATCCGGCCGCGCCGGGGTACGGGTCACCGTCGCGTTTTTTTCCGACCCGGTGGGGGACCTGACCTTCAGCCTCCTGCACATGCCGGCCGCTTCGGAATCCGCTCCGGTACGCTCGGTGTAGTCCCAGCTAGCGACGATCGCTTCCGAGTCGGAACCAGCGATATCCGTAGCCCGAAATTTTTATGGGATCCGCGGGGCTCTCGAGTTCGGCGTAGGGTTGGTCGGAAAGCAATTCGATAAACTGCTCGCCATCCTTGCTGTGCAAGTCGAGTCGGATGGTCCGCGACCGTTCACCAAAGTTGTGGACGACGATGATGCTTTCGCCACGCCACTCGCACTGATGGGCCGTAATCTGTCGGTCTTGGGTTTCCAGCGTCCGACACTTTCCCCAGCCGATCTCAGGGCACTCCTTGCGGACTCGAATCATCCGTTCGGTGATGCTCAGCAGCGAGTCGGGATCTCGCTGTTGAGCGGCAACATTGACTTGCTCGTAACCGAACGGTCCTCCGCTGACCGGCGGGCGAATGAGCTGGTCGGGGTCGGCGCAGGAGAAACCCCCGTTGTGTTTGTTGGCCCATTGCATCGGTGTGCGGATGCTGTTGCGTTCGGGGAGCGAGAGGTCTTCTCCCATCCCAATCTCCTCGCCATAGCGGATGACGGGGGTTCCGGGAAGTGAGAGCAACACGCTGTGCGACAATTGCAGGCGGCGCTGGTCGCCCTGGACCATCGGGGGCAAGCGTCGACGAATGCCGCGATTGTAGATCTTCATCGATTCTTCGGGTGCGAACTCCGCATACACCTCCTGCTGTTGCGACTCGTCGAGCGCGTTCAGCGTGAGCTCGTCGTGGTTACGAAGGAAGTTCGCCCATTGGGCCATCGGGGGGATCTCGGGAGAATCTTCCAATGCCTTGCAAAGCGGCCCGCCTTCTTCGCGAGCGAGGGACAGCATCACGTGTTGGTTGAGCAAAAAGTTAAACAGCATCTGGCATTTGTTCCCGTCCCCAAAGTACTTGATGGCGTCGCTGGCCGAGACGTTGGCTTCGGCGAGCAGAATGGCGTCCCCGCGCCTCCATGAGAGGTAGTTGCGAAATTCTTCGAGATACTCAAACGGGTCGGAAACGTCGACGTTGTGGAGGGCTTTGAGCTCGATCAAAAACGGTGCGGCATCGATCCGAAATCCCGAGACCCCGAGTTCGAGCCAAAATCCCATGATCTTACGAATTTCATCGCGGACCCGCGGATTGGCGATGTTCAGCTCCGCCTGGTGCTCGTAGAAGCGGTGGAAGTAGTACGCTTTGGCTTTGCGGTCATACGTCCAGGTTGACTTCTGAAAGCCGGGGAAGATCAGTCCTTCGTCGTGGTCCGCCGGCTTTTTTTCGCTCCAGACGTAGAAGTCGCGGTAGGGGGAGTCCGGGTCACTCCGCGCCTGCTGAAACCACGGGTGATCGATCGACGTGTGATTGACGACCAGATCGATGATCACCCGCATGCCGAACTCGCGGGCTTGGTGCATGAAGTCCACGAAGTCGCCCAGATGGCCCAGCCGCGGGTCGACGTTGTAGTAGTCTTCGACGTCGTAGCCGTTGTCGCGGTTCGGCGAGGGATAGAAGGGGAGCAGCCACAGGCAGGTGACGCCGAGCCCCGAGAGGTACTCGAGTCGGTGGTTCAGCCCGTTGAAGTCCCCGATTCCGTCGTGGTCCGAATCGTGGTAGGTCTCGACATCGAGGCAGTAGATCACCGCGTTCTTGTACCACAGGTCGAGCATGATGCTTGCTTTGCCAAAGGGGTGACGGAGGCCCCGCCCCGCCGTCTCGCCGCCTGCTATGATGTTCCTCGTGGCAGAGAAGTTGGAGAAGGGCGGCTGAGTTTGCTGCTGGATCGACGGCTTTGAAGTGAACGGCTTTGGGGGTGACGGTTTCCGGGTGAGTGAAAGTGGGGCAGCGGATCGCCCCCTGCAACTCCTGAGCCGTGGCCCGATTAATCGAATGAGAGCAGGAGAAGGTACGAGATGCGACGACGGGAATTTGTTCGGTGGGCGGGGCTATCGGTGCCGGCGATTTTGCAGGGGGGGCTGCTGAGCGGCATGCTCCGCGGCCAGGAGGCCCGGCTGCCCTCGGAATTGACCGCCGACGTGATTGTCATCGGCGGCGGCCTCGGTGGGTGTGCTGCCGCCTTGGCCGCGCTGCGGGCCGGAAACCGCGTGGTTCTGACCGAGGAAACCGACTGGCTCGGCGGGCAATTGAGTGCCCAGGCCGTGCCGCCCGACGAACACCCCTGGATCGAGTCGTTCGGAGCGACCCGCAGCTATCAAGCGCTTCGCCAGGGAATTCGCGACTACTATCGCGAGCACTACCCGTTGACCGCGGAGGCTCGAGCCCAAGCCCATTTAAACCCCGGCGGCGGCAGCGTCTCGCGGTTGTGCCACGAGCCGCGAGTCGCTGTGGCCGTGCTGTACGAGATGTTCGCTTCCTACCTCGGCAGCGGGCAATTGTTGATCCTGCTGGACCATCGTCCCGTGGCCGCCGAGGTCGAAGGGGATCGCGTCCGTTCGGTCACCTGTCGCAGCCTGCGGGACGGAGGCCAGATCACGCTCGCAGGGCCCTACTTCGTCGATGCGACCGAGATGGGCGATCTGCTCCCGCTGACCGAGTGTGAGTACGTCACTGGGTTTGAGTCGCAGAGCGAGACGGGGGAACCGCACGCACCGAGCGAAGCCCAGCCGGCGAACATGCAAGCCTGCACGTGGTGCTTTCCGATGGAATACGTCGCAGGAGAAGAGTTCACGATCGCCAAACCCGAGCAGTACGATTTCTGGAAAGACTTCGTCCCCGAACTCGATCCGCCGTGGCCGGGGAAGCTGTTCGATTTCACCTACAGCCATCCGGCGACGCTCAAACCGCGCACGCTGGCCTTCGATCCTGCCAAAGAAGCTTCGGGATGGTGGCTCTATCGCCGGATCGCCAACAAAGCGAACTTTACCGAGGGAAGTTATCCGGGCAGCATCTCACTCGTGAATTGGCCGCAAAACGACTACCTGCTCGGCAATCTGTTCGAGGTCTCGGACGAGGAAGCCGCTCGGCATCGCGAAGGGGCGCGGCAGTTGAGCCTCTCGCTGCTGTACTGGCTGCAGACCGACGCACCGCGACCGGATGGCGGAACCGGATGGCCGGGGCTGCGGCTGCGGCCCGGGCTGGTCGATACCTCCGACGGGCTGGCCAAGTACCCTTACATCCGCGAATCTCGGCGGATCCGGGCCCTGGAAACCGTCGTCGAACAGCACCTGAGCACCGACTACCGCATGGAAGAAACCGGACTTTCTCGCGAGGAAGTGACCGCCGTCGACTACCGCGACTCGGTGGGCATCGGCAGCTATCGGATCGATCTGCATCCGAGCACTGGAGGGGACAACTACATCGACCTCAGCTCGCTGCCGTTCCAAATTCCGCTCGGCGCCCTGATCCCTCGGCGGCTGACGAATCTGCTGGCCGGCAACAAGAATCTGGGCGTCACGCACATCACCAATGGCTGCTACCGGCTGCATCCGGTCGAGTGGAATATCGGCGAAGCGGCCGGAGCGGTGGCGGCCTACGCGCTCCGCGTCGGAGAGACGCCAGCCGCGATCCGCGAAAACGGATCGCGGCTGAGTCAGTTCCAGCGGCAGCTGCGGAGCGACGGCGTGGAAACCGCTTGGCCCCGCGCCCGTCCCCGCTGAGTGCTTCGAGCTATGTCCCTGTTCCCACTGCCTGGAGGGCCGGAATGATGAGAGTGTTGGCTGCTGGATTGATCCTGTGGAGTGTTGCTGCCGGCGGGATTTCGCCGCAAGAAGCCCCTGCTCAGGAATCACGGGGACATTGGCCCCAGTGGCGGGGACCGGAGGCGAATGGAGCGTCCGAGACGGCCAATCCGCCGATCGAGTGGGGGCCGGAAAAGAACGTCAAGTGGAAGGTGGCCGTGCCGGGGCAGGGGAGCGGTTCGCCGATCGTTTGGGGCGAGCGGGTCTACCTGCTCACGGCTCTCAAAACCGACCGGCAGCAAGAGCCGCGGGCCGAGGCTCGGGAGGAGACTCCGGAGGCCCCGGGAGGTGGAAGGCGGGGACGTGCTCGAGCCGAGGCACCCCACCACTATTACCAGTTCATCGTGCTCTGCTATGACCGGGAGAGCGGCGAGGAGATTTGGCGGACGGTGGCGGCCGAAGAGGTTCCGCACGAGCCCGGCCATGAGACCAACAGTTTCGCTTCCTCTTCGCCGGTCACCGACGGGAAACGGTTGTTCGTGTCGTTCGGGTCGCGGGGAATCTTCTGCTTCGACATGAACGGCAATAAGCAGTGGGAACGCGATCTTGGACAAATGGAGACGCGGGCCGGCTTTGGCGAAGGAAGTTCACCGGCGCTCGATGGCGATGTGTTGATCATTCCTTGGGACCACGAAGGGGACTCGTCGGTGATCGCTCTCGATGCCAACTCCGGAAGGACGCTGTGGGAATCGGAGCGCGATGAGCGGACGACCTGGGCGACTCCGCTGATCACGGAGTACCAGGGACGCAAGCAAGTCATCACCAACGGCACGCGAGTCCGCAGCTACGACTTGAACACAGGGGAATTGCTCTGGGAGTGTGGCGGCCAGGTCCAGAACCCGATTCCCTCGCCGATCCGGTTTCGCGATTCGGTGATCTGCATGACCGGTTTCCGGGGCAACGCGATCTATTCGATCTCGCTCGAGGCTCGCGGCGATGTCACCGATACGGCTGAAGTGCTTTGGAGCCGCGAAGACGCAGCGCCCTACGTTCCCTCGGCCGCCCTCTACAAAGGCCGGCTTTACCTGACGAAAGCCAACAACGCGATCGTGACTTCGATCGATGCGGAGACGGGTGAAGTGGTGATTCCCCAGCAACGTCTGCCTGGAATCCGCATGCTCTATGCCTCGCCGGTCGCCGCTGCCGAGCGGATCTACTTCACCGGCCGCGATGGGACGACCGTGGTGATCAAGCACGGCGACGCGCTGGAAGTCTTGGCGACCAATTCCATCGGCGAGCCGGTCGATGCCTCCCCCGCGCTGGTCGGAGATGAACTACTGCTGCGAAGCAGCTCGCACCTCTACTGCATCGCACAGCCCTGAGCCGACGGCGCTGATCCTCACCATCACCCTCCCCCCGGGGAGGGTCGGGCTGGGATGGTGAAAAGCCCGGAGGAAAAGGTCGCCAGAAGTAGAAACGGCGAGTCAGAACATCACCCTCCCGCTTGCGGGAGGGTCGGGCTCTTAGGCCCGGGGAGGGCAATGGGTTTCGATACGAACTCTCGATTGAGCCGTTAAAAAACAAGCCAATTCGTCGAGGAAAAAGGGTTACACGCACTCATCACGCGAGCGTCTACCGGCCCTCCCCGCTCGTTCCTCGCGACCCTCCCGGGGGGTGGCCTGACGAATATGTTGCTTTGCTGTTAAATAAAACTACCCGGCGACAAACGACGGTAAATCCAGTCGCACCAATTAGTTATGGCGATAAAATCCGGGCAGTTTTAAAATGCCCTATGTTCGCCAGTCGCCCAAGTTGCCGTCATATTCGTCAGGCCACCCGGGGGGAGGGTGATGTTTATTTTTTTCTGACAAAACGCGCAATCACCCTCCCGATTCGGAGGGTGATTTTTTTATGCGCGGCGTCCCCGCTTTCGTGGGGGAGGTGCGGTTTTCCGCTGCTTTGCTGCCGCCTGCGGAATGCGACGTAGATTCCTCTAGAGACGAATCCTCCGGGAATGAATTCCCGGGGGGCCGGCGGTCGCTGCGGGTTGACTGTCGAATCGAGAGAAGCATTGGGATCAATTCGAGTTTGCCGATGGCGACGATGATGGCGTTGGAAACAGACGCGTGCGACGCACTGCTCAATTCAAACTCCCTGGTCGAGCGATGCATGGGCAACCTCGACCTAGTGCAGCGATTGTTGAGTCGTTTTGCGGACTCCGGCCGCCAAGACTGCGAGCATCTCGAAGCGGCGCTTCGAGCGGGGGATCTCCGGACGCTCGCCTCGGTCGCCCATCGTCTCAAAGGCAACTCCGCGACGATCGGAGCCGAGCGAATGGCTCGGCTCGCATCGCGGATCGAACGCGAGAGCAAATCGGCTGGGGCTGCCAACCTGGATTCAGTTCTTAATTCTCTGGTGGCGGAGATCCGCGCCGTGCAGGTCGAAGTGAGCCAGCGGTGCCACGAGTCGCTGGATGCTTTCCAAAACCTTGGAGCGAATGGAGGTGGCGAGTGAATATTCTGCTCGTCGATGACGATCCGACGAATTTGGCCGTGCTGGAGAATTCCGTGCGGTGTTTTGGATTCGAGCCGACCACGGTGGAGAACGGCCGCGACGCCCTGCGATTGATTCGCACCGGGTCGTTCCAGATGGTCATTTCCGACATCGAGATGCCGGGTATGTCGGGTATCGAGTTGTGTCGCGAAATTCGCGGTCGGGCCACGAATGGTTACGTCTACATCATCTTGCTGACGAGTTACTGCGACACGGAAAGCGTCATCAAGGGATTGGACGCCGGCGCGGATGACTACATGAGCAAGCCGTTCCACCCGGCCGAGCTGCAGATGCGGCTTCGCGCCGGCAAGCGGCTGCTGTCGCTCGAAGGTCGCGATTTGGTGATCTTCACGATGGCCAAACTCGCGGACCATCGAGACAACGAGACCGGCGCCCATTTGGAACGCATGCGGCTGTATACCCAGTTGCTGGCGAGCGAGCTCTCGAACTGGCCGCAGTATCGCAACACGGTCGATGGCCAATACGTGCGGTTGATCTATATGACCAGCCCGTTGCATGACATTGGTAAAGTCGGTATTCCCGACCGGATCTTGCTCAAGCCGGGGCCGTTGACTCCGGAGGAGTTTGAGATCATGAAGACCCACACGATCATCGGAGCCGAGACGCTTGAATCGGCCGCCCAACATTATCCGGAGGCGGACTTTCTGCGGATGGCATACGAAATCGCTCTCACCCACCACGAACGGTGGGATGGAAGCGGCTATCCGAACGGATTGGCGGGCGAACAGATCCCGCTCTGTGGTCGAATTACGGCGCTGGCCGATGTCTACGACGCGCTGACGAGCCGACGCGTCTATAAACCTGCGTTCTCCCACGAGAAAGCCCGTCGGATCATCCTCGACGGGGCGGGCTCGCATTTCGATCCCGCGATCGTACAAGCCTTCCTCAATGTCGAGAGAGAATTCATCCAAATCCAGCACCGCGCGGCGACCGATTGCGTGGAGCAAAGCCTGTTTCAGGTTCCCTCGTTCCGGTCGAGTCTCAACCTCCCGATGACAGTTTGAGACGCGTTTCAGGCTCTGTCAGAAAACCCATCACGACACCCTCCCCGGGCCTGAGAGCCCGACCCTCCCGGGGGGAGGGTGATGCCAAAAGGGAGTTTTCCAACAGAGTTTAACTTGATGGGGTGGAGAGTTCGGACTGAATGATCTCTGCGAGCACGCGGAGCATCTGGTTCGCGTCGAACGGCTTTGACAGATACCCGTCCATGCCCGCTTCGTAACACTGCTTTTCATAGCCGTTTAACGCGTGGGCCGTGACGGCGATGATCGGGGTGCGACGGCCGTGCTCGGATTCCCACTGGCGAATTTGCCGCGTGGCTTCGAGCCCATCCATCTCGGGCATTTCCAGATCCATCAGGATCGCGTCGAACGTGCCGCTCTGGGCGGCGCGGACGGCTTCGCTACCGCTGTCGGCCGTCGCGCAGCGGTGTCCCAGCATCTCGAGCAGTCCCACAGCGACCTCCTGATTGATCGGACCGTCGTCTGCGACCAGAATCCGCCAGCTGGCCGATGGCGGGGGGCTCGCGGCGAGCGAATCGGGCACGGCAACCGGGGCGTCGGCCGCGGGGCTGGCGGCGAGTCTGGCGGCGGGGCTGGCGGCGGGGCTGGCGGCGGGGGGAAGGGAGCGTGGTTCACTCGCCACTCGGCGAACGACTTCGGTGAGCTCGTCGCCCACGATCGGCTTGGTGATCAGGCGGTCGTCCGCGAGCGTCAGGCGGAGCGCCGGGGCGGTAACGCGATCGATCGAAACGAGCGCGACCACGGGGATCGCCTCGAACCGCTGGTCGACGGCGAGCACCTCCAGCACGCACTTCGTCAACGCGTTGCTGCGATCTCCATCGAGGACGATCACGGTTTGGCCCGTTCGCAGGGAGGATCCGTCGGCCGGAGCGTCTCCCTCGTTCCGCTGAAGACCCTCGGTCAGAAAAGCGACCATCTGCCGTGGCGACTGGGCCACCGCGGCCTCCGCTCCATCGTTGCGAAGCGACGCCAGGTAGATTTGGGAGGCGAGCTCGCTGTGGCCGCACAGCAGAACGCGGTATCCCTCGAGCCGCCGCCCGATCGGAGCCGACAGCTCCTCGGATGCATCCTGGATCGCTTCGAGAGGTAGGGAGAAGGAGAAGGTGCTTCCGGTCCCCACCTCGCTTTCCACCGTGATCTTGCCTCCCATCAGTTCCACCAGTTCGGCGGAGATCGTCAGCCCCAGTCCCGTGCCGCCATAGCGCCGCGTCGTCGAGCTATCACTCTGGCCGAACGATTCGAAGATCGTGGTTTGCTTCTCCGCCGGAATCCCCACGCCCGTGTCTTGGATGCTGATCTGGTACCGCGGTTCGCTTGCGGAGTCTTGGCTCAGCGCCACCCGCACGCAGACGAATCCGTGCTCGGTGAACTTGAGCGCGTTGCCCATGAGATTCATGATCACCTGGCGGAGGCGAGTCGGGTCCCCCCACACCCGTTGCGGCACCTCGGGAGCCAGATCGCAGATCAGCTCGACCCCTTTGCGTGCGGCCGAGACCGCGAGCAAGCGGACGGCGTCGCCGACGACCCGGTGCAGTTCGACCGGGATATGTTCCAGTTCGACGCGGCCGGCTTCGATCTTCGAGAGGTCGAGAATATCATTCAGCAGACTCAGCAGTGCGTCGCCCGACTGCTTGACGACGCCTAAGTATTTTCGGTGCTGGGCGCTGGGGTCTGAGCGCAGCGCCAGATCGGTCATCCCCAGGATGCCATTCATCGGCGTCCGGATCTCGTGGCTGATCGTGGCTAGGAATGCGCTTTTCGCACGGTTCGCCGACTCGGCTGCGTGCATCGCTTGGCGGAGTTGTTCCTCGGTGCTCCGCAGCTCGCCCGCAATCCGGATCAAGTCGAGGTTGGATGCGGCCAACTCGCGAGCTCGCGTTTCCGCCGCAGCCGTTCGTTCGGCAACCCGCTCTTCGAGGGTCGCGTTGAGTTTGGAGAGCTGGGCGAAGTTCTCCGCATTCTCCAGTGCAGCTCCGGAGATCGTCGAAATGAAGTCGGCGAGACGCTCTTCGTGGGGACCAAAGAATTCGCGGATTTGGCGGTGCTCGACGTACAAGCACGCCACGGTGCGGCCGCGGACTTGGATCGGCGCGCAGAGGACCGATTGGGCTTCGAGAAACTCCGAGCCGACGTGCAGCCGTTCGAGCATCGGCTGGGTGAAAGCGACCGTCCGCTGCAAGCCGACCGCATACTGCACCAGCGGATGCTCGAACGTGAGCAGTGGCGGAGCAACCGCGGTGGCCTCCTCGGCGACCTGCTCCTCGTCGAGCGAGACGAGCACGCACTGCTCTCCCCGGAGCAGGCGGAGGGCCGCCGCTTGCGCCTCGCGATGGATGATCGAAGCTTCCAAAGCAGAGGCGATCTTACGGCCCGAATCGAGCACCGCATCGAACTGGTCGAGCATCGACAGGCTCGCTTCGCCTACCGATCCGGCCCGTCGGTCGCGGTCCTCGTCGTCGCTGCGATCGAGCGCGGCGAGGATGCCGTGCGCTTCCTGCAAGTCTTCCTCGGCCGAGTCCCAACCGACGCTGCTGCCGATGGTTCCCCGCACCCGGAGCGTTTCGGCAATTTGCCGCTTCGCTTGCTGGGCGCGCGCGACTGCCAAGCTGCGATTGAGCAACCGCCGGGCATGGCGGAAGCGTCCTTGCATGGCGACGATTCTGGCATATTCCCGCAACGCCTGCGGGAGATCGTTTTTGCAGGTGCGACTCCAGAAGACGGCCCCCCACGCCACCTTCCGTGCGCGTCGCAGCAGGCGTTTGCGGTGCCGGATCTGGTAGGGAGACAATTGCTCGAGTTGCACGCGGAGCGCCGTCGCCAGCCAAGTCAGCGGCGGCTGCGTGTAAGCATTGTTGATTCCCGCTTGCTCGGCGGTGCGGACCGCTTCGCCGAACGCCGCGACCGCCCCCTCCACGTCCTCCCGCTGCAGCGCTGTCACGCCACTGGCGATCAGCAACTGGACCGCGCGCTGCGCGTCCTGATGCTCACGGCCGATCTCCCGTTCGAGGAGTCCTGGAGGCAGGGGCTCGGTATCCGCGCGGGCCCAGACGTCCAGGATGATTCCCGAGGCAAGGCTATCGCCCAGTTCGATTCCCGACTGGTAGTTTTTCTGTGCCTCTCGGACCGCCTCTCCATATTCGCCGAGATGATAGAAGGAAGCAGCGATCTGATAGCGGGCGATATGAATTTGCCAAAAGTCTCCGGTCCGCTGCAGCAGGGTGATTGCTTCGCGGCACTTTTCAATGCATTCGCGATACCGGGAACTCGCGTATAAGACGATTCCATGGTAGTGCAGCGATTGGCCTTGCCCCCACTGGTCATTCAAGCCCTGGCGGATCGCGAAACTCTTGGCTGCGTACTTGTAACCGCGGTCATATAACGCCAGCATCCCGGTGACCGGCGCATGCTCGGCGTAGGCGGTCGCCAACTCCGCGGTCGGGAGGTACCGCTCGGCCAGATTGAACCCGCGGAGGTGGGCGCCGAGGCAGAACCGTTTGCTGCGCGAGTACCATCCGCCGTGGGCCAGATGACTCAATAGCTGCAGTTCGAGCCGTTCCTCCTTCGTCGGCAAGCGGCGGAGGCGGTGGACGAAGATTCGTGGCAGCAGCGTGTGGAGGGTTTGCACGCCGCACTGCCAGGCGGCGAAGATCGCCCAGCCGAGATGGGTTTTGGGGACGGAGCAGCCGAGCATCCGCAAGGCGTTCTCGAAGCCGACCGTCGCCGCTTCCATGTCGCCGCGTTTGAAATCCAGTTCCGCGAGCTTTTTCAGCACCTCCGCCTTGGCCGATTTACCGTCGGCTAGCTGCGCGGCCCGCGTCAGCAACCGTTCGGCGCTGTCGTATCGGCCGCGGAGCGTGAGGACATCGGCCATGCCCTCGACGATCCGCCGCCGCTCTTCGCGGGGGACCGTGAGCAGCCCCTTGATCGCAATCTCATAGAGCGCTTCGGCGGCTTCGAGAGAGTACTGGGCACGCGCCTTTTCCGCAGCCTGGACGGCGAACGGTAGCGCCCGCCGAACCTCGCCTGCCGCGTCGTAGCAGTAAGCAATTTCGGCCTCGCGCTCCGGAAAGTGCTGCTCCAAAAAGTCTCCCGCGCGGCCATGCAACCGAGCGCGGTCTGCCGCAGCCATGCGATCGAGCAGGCTGGCTCGGATCAAGTCGTGCACGAACAGAAAATGGTTACCGTCGGGGCGAGCCCAGACGAGACGGCGGCGACGAACCTCATCCATCGACGCGACGGCCTCTTCGAGCGGCTGCTCACACAACTCGGCGACCATCTCGAGCGAAAACTCTTTTCCAATGACCGCCGCGACCGAGAGCAGGCGCGCTGTCGGTTCCGGAAGCAGGTCGATACGCCGCGCCAGGAACGAGGCGGCGTGACGCGACGACTGCAGATCGCTCAGCGCGTGCGGCGCGATCGTCCAGCCTTCGCCCCCCGGAACGAGAGTGCCCGCTTCGACCAGCCCGCGCAAAACGGCCGACGCCATGAAGGGACTGCCGTCGGCCAGCCGCGTGATCCACTCGATCGCCTCCTCCGGTAGCGCCCCGGCCATCGATTCGGCCAGCCGGCGAATCTCCGGGGGAGCGAACGTGCTCAGCCGAAAGTGGCTGTCGGTGGGAATCTCGCGCAGCAGATGCGCCGCTCCAACCTCTTCGCTGCGAAACCCGATCACGATCGTGGTGTGAATCGTGTTCGCGTCGCTTTTGGATCGGCACCAGCGCCGGAGGACCTTGCAAGTCAGCTCGTCGGCCCATTGGCAGTCGTCCAACATCACGACCGTCGGCTGTTCCACGTCCCCCATCGCGTGCAGCCAGGCGGCCAAGGCGTCGATGGTTCGAGCTTCCGCGAATGCGCTCGGCGCGCGGTCGTCCGATGCGATCGCTGCGCTCTCACCCAAAACCTCACGCAGCTTCGGCAGCGCGGCGAGCAGCACCGAACGGTGGTGTCCGACCCGCTCGCCGACCCGCTTGGACCACTCCGGTTCGCTCGCGGCAGCCGCTGCAAAAGACTCGGCAACACTGTGCAGAAGGTGTAGCGGCTTATGGGCGACCTCGGTCGCGCCGTAACCCCGCACGACGCACAGACCGTGGCGGCGAGCCCGTTGATCGAATTCGGCGAGGAGACGCGATTTGCCTCCCCCGGCCTCCGACTCAAGCACCACTAACCCGCCAGCTCCGGATCGCGTTTGCTCGAAACGCGTCTCGATCGCTTCGAGCTCCTCACGCCGCGAGACAAGTGCGGGATCGGTCAGCGTGCATCGTCGGTCGGAGAGCCCGATCACGATATCGGAGAGGGCGTCGCCTCGCTGAATCGCCTCGACGACCTGCGCCAGATCATTCAGCACCGCCTCGGCGCGCTGGTATCGGTCCCGAGGGTCCTTGCGCAGCAGGCGGTGCACGATCTCCTCGAGCGCGCGAGGTACATCCGCGCCGAGGCAGAGGTCGGGTAATCGGCCCGTCAAGTGCGCCAAGAGCACTTGGCCAACATCCACTCCAGTATAGGGAACCCGGCCGGTCAAGCACTGAAATAATAAGATACCCGCCGAGTATAAGTCGGAAGCATCTGCAACGTCATAATCGAGCGATCCGGCCTGTTCGGGAGAAATATAATAAGCGGATTCTAACGCCTGCTTATGCATTCCGAGCGAAGGGGAGAAGGAGCGAGTCACTCCAATATCGACTACGATCGGCCGCAGGTTCGGTGCGCCCGGTGCGAGAATAACATTCGTCGCTTTGAGATCCCGGTGGAGGACCCCGGCGGTGTGCAGATCCTCCAGTGCTGAAAAGATTGCGGTGGCCGTGGTCAGCGCTTCCGACAATTCCAGCGGTCCGTCTTGCAGGCGGCGAGCCAAGCTGGGCCCCGCGATCGCTGGCATGACCGCATAGCAGCCGGATTCGATCCGTCCGAATTCGAGCACCGGAGCAATGGTTGGACTGCCGAGTCTCCCACGCACCGCGCAGTCGCTCTCCAGGCGGCTCGCCGCGGCGCGGGTGATCGATTGGAGCGGCCACCACTTGAGGACCACCGGGCGGCCATCGGCTCGGGATTCACAGGCCCAGCTGCTTCCGCTCAGCCCGGAACGCCGCAACTGACGGAAGGCGAACCGTGCCGCCAATTCCGCGAGCTCCGCGGGGACTTCCTCTGCGACTGGGTCTGGAGCGCCATCGTTTTGCCGATTCGTCGGTTCCATCGCCTTCTTCCATTTCCTCCTTGCATGCCGCTCCAGCATGGCGCGGCTCGCTCCGCAGCCAGCGGCTCGCCCCGCAGCCATCATCGGCCCCGCCTCCATCATCGGACCCGCCTCCAGCATCGGACCCGCAGTGATCGGCCGGCTCACTTTGCGCCACTCTTTCCGATTACACAGCCGGAACAATCCGCAACGCTCGCCAAATGCGCAAAGCCGCGTCCAGCTTGACGCTCCTTTGGGGGTGTTAGGTTTTGCCACAAGTATGAGTTGTAGGAGAATTTTACTCCTTGTATTGTGGATACCCGCAAGATGATTTGACATCATTGAAACACATATGAGACTGCGTCCAGTTATGACGGTGGTAGGTCACTTGCTTGCTGTAGCAGCGATGCGGGTCGGCAGACATTTGGGCCGTCTGGGAACTCATCCTTAGCTGGGGCTTCTACCTCAGCCTTCTCGGGGAAATCTGATGGACGCTACTCTGACGAAAGACTCGTCTTTGAACGTGAAGAACCGCTTGCAGGAGTTCTTCCAAAAGGATGTCGAGGAATTGAAGGCGAATCTCGAAGCGCTCCGCAATGAGATCGACCCGCAGGAAGAGCCGCTGAACGCCGGGCATTTGCAGCGGATCGGCGAACTGCTGCTCAAGTCATGCGACGACTGCCGCCGCGTGGAAGAGGATCTCGCCGGGCAGATGGATTCGATCACCCCGGTTCAGGAAGCGTTTCGCAAGGAGATGGCTCCCTGGTTTTCCCAAAGCTGGATTGCCAACCGAGCCCAGACGAAGCCGACCGGCTTTCCGGGCGACTGCATGATGTTGGCGACGATCTATGACGAGCATGTGCCGACCCGCGGACTTGGCGGCTATCTCGACGCATGCCTGCTGACGCTTCCGCTGGGCATTGCCGTCAAGGAGCGAATGAAGACCGCTCAGGCGTTCTTGACGCAGGAGATTTCATGGCGGGAGGGCGACGTTCGCATTTTGGATATCGCTTCGGGTCCTTGCCGTGAATTTCTCGGTTGGACCGACCGGGCTGAAGAGAGTCGAATCCTGCTGACTTGTCTGGACACCGACCAAGAAGCGTTGGGTTACGTTCGCGAAAACGTGGTTCCGACTGCGTCGGGAATTGAGCAGTTCCGGCTGGAACGTTACAACGCGCTCCGCACCAAGTCGGCTCAGGCAACGGAGCGGAATTTTGGCCGCTTCGATGTGCTCTACAGCGTGGGGCTGGCGGACTACATTCCCGACGAGCCGTTGATCGCGATGCTCCAGGGCTGGCGTGAGAGCGTCGACGAGGGTGGGATCGTCTACGTCGCCTTCAAGGACTGCCGTCGCTACGACAAGACGCCCTACCAGTGGCATCTGGATTGGCACTTCCTGCAACGGACCGAGGAGGACTGCCGACGACTGCTGGCGGCGGCAGGCTTCGATTCCGCGACGATCGAAATGGAGCGTGATGCCTCGGACATCATCATCCATTTCTTCTGCCCGATCGGAAAACCTGCCTTCACTCGTGTCGACGCTGCCGAGCCGGCCGTTCGCGCGCCGCGACTCCGCCGCACCAGCGTTACCGGCACGCCGACGCTGTAGGTTTCGGAAGTCAAATTTCACCCTCCCCCTGGGCATTGGTTTCTACCCAAGTCCAAGGGCTAGGAAGGGCACAGCCAACACCCTCCCCCTGGGAGGGTCGCGAGGAACGAGCGGGGAGGGTTTCCGCAACGATGAGTTACATTTAGGACGCAATCGTTGAGGATGGTTCTCCCTCCCCTCGCTGACGCTCGACCCTCCCGCGGGGGAGGGTCGATGGTGGGTCGTGCGACTTACGTCGAGACCAATGCGACGGTTCACTCGCTCCAGTGCTGGGCGATCTTGCGACGCAGGAAGGCGACGCTTCGCTGCAGTTGTTCGAAGCCATCGACTCCGTCTTCGATACTGATCCAGCCGTCGAAGGAAGCGCTGCGGAGTTCCGTAAAAATCGCGTCGTAGTCGTTCAGTCCGCGGCCGATTTCGCCATGTGCCATGCGCGCGGCATAGCCCTGCGAGCCGACCTCTTCGCGACGCAGATCTTCGAGCGTCCCCGACGTTAGGTACCGGTCCGAGGCGTGCATCGTGACGACTCGGTGTTTCACTTTTCGTAGCAGTTCGAGTGGATCTTCTCCCGCGATGAGAGTGTTCGACGGATCGTAATTCACCCCAAAATGGGGCGACTGAATCCGTTCGACCAGATCGCAGAACACATCGATGTGCTGAGCGAATTCTGGGTAGCTCCAGTAGTTGTCCTTGTAATGATTTTCGAGGATCAACGTCACGCCGTGTGATTCGGCGTGCGGGAGGCAGGCTTCGATGCACTCGGCCGCGTAGGCGATTCCCTCGGCGCGTTGGACTTCGGGACGACGTTGGCCCGACAGGACGCGGCAGTAGTTTCCGCCGAGTGCGGCGGTCATTTCGATCCACTGTTTCTCCCGCTCGATTTGCTCGCGGCGGAACGCAGGATCCGGGTGAGTGAAATCGGGAGAGCAGCAGAGCATCGGCATTGCCATCCCGCGGCTTTCAACACTGTGGCGATAGTGAGACCAGCGACGTTCGTCGCCGAGGTCGAGAATTCCGCAGTAGAATTCGAGCCCCTCGACATTCAGACCCGCTGCCAGATCGATCCACTCGTCGAGTGACATTGAACCATCGACGCACAGCGCGTCCATGTAAGCCTTGGGAAAGACTGCGAGCTGGGGCATGTTGCATCACCTGCGGAATCGACGCTTGTTAGGAATTCCGGTGGGGTTGGATGACCGCTTTGACGATCTGGCCGGAGGACATCGCTTCGAAAGCATCCTGCCACTGCTCGATGGGCCAGGTGCCGCCGACGATCGGGCGGACGTCCAGATCGCCGGTCGCCAGGAGCTGGATCACCGATTCCCAGATCGGCCAGTTGTGACTGAAGCTGCCGCGGAGCGTGAGCCCTTTCTGCACCAGCGGATCGAGTGAGAAATCGAGCGGTTGCGGGCCCCATCCCACTTTGCTGATCCAGCCGCCGGGGCGAACTGCCGCGATCGCAGTTTTCAAAGCGGCTGACGCTCCCGCCGCGTCGATCGCCCCGTCGACTCCCAAGCCGTCGCCAGCTCGGGCCCATTCGGTCGGGTCGCCGACGATATCCTCGCATCCGTACTGGCGGACGATTCTGAGGCGTTCGGCGTCGCGCGGCAGGCCACAGACCGCCACCCGCGCGCCCTGCAGGCGCGCGACCGCAGCGCACAGAATTCCGATCGTACCCGCACCGATGACCAGCACCCGGTTGCCCGGGCGGATCTCGCCGTGGTGGACGACCGCGTTGTAGGCGACGCAGCACGGTTCGGTGAGGGCGGCGATCTCGAGCGGAAGGGTCTCAGGCACTTGGTGCAGGCAACGGGCCGGAACGCGAACGAATCGCGTCATGGCGCCATCGACTCCGTAGCCAAAGCCCTTTCGCGAAGGGTCGAGGTTGTAGAGCCCTTGGCGGCTGAGCGGCGAGTCCGCATCGATGACGGCGGCCGTCTCACTGACGACGCGGTCGCCGAGTTGGAATTGGGTCACCTGAGCGCCGCGATTCGCGATGGTCCCGGCGAATTCGTGCCCGAGCACGACGGGATAATTCACCGGCCAACTGTGGTGCGCCGTCCACTGGTGAAGATCCGAGCCGCAGACACCCACCGCCGCGACTTCGAGCAGCACCTCGTCGTCGCCGATCTCGGGCGTCGGGAGTTCGCGAATTTCGACGGCCCCAGCTTGATTGGCATAATTTACGACCGCTGGCATCTTCATGCTGTTTTTCCTGTCGGATCGAGATGGTAAGCATGAACGCTCTGGCAAATTTTTCGCAGAGCGCCTTCGACGTCGCCTTGAGCGGTTTGGAATTTTTCGGAGTCGATAGTCAGTGGGGCTCCGAGGACGACCAATTCGGCTCCATAGCGGGGCGTCTCGATCGCCTGTTCGATCGAGAGACCACCGACGGCCTGAACGGGGACCGGGACGGCCTGGACGACTTCTCGCAACTGGTCGAGCGGGCTGGGGGGCTTTTTGCCTGCCGCAGCGATCCCGCGTCGCTCGTCGTAGCCGATGTGATGGACGATGTAGTCGCAGCCGAGATCGGCCAGCCGCCGCGCCCCGGCAACCATATCGGCACAGGCGAGATTGTCTCCCATCACCTTGAGGCCGAGGTCGCGGCCCGCCTTGACGACGCATTTGATCGTCTCGTCGTGTGCCGCCGCCATCACGACCACGTGTGTTGCGCCCGCTTTTCCCATCAGTTCCGCTTCGAGCCAACCGCCGTCCATGGTCTTCAAATCGGCGACGATCGGAGTCTTGGGAAATCGCTCGCGCAGGGCTCGGACGCCATGCATCCCCTCGGCGATGATTAGCGGAGTTCCCGCCTCGAGCCAGTCGACGCCGGCCGAGAGAGCCATTTCGGCGGTCGCCAACGCTTCTTCAATCTCGGTGATATCCAACGAAATCTGGACGATCGGCTTCATCGAGCGTTCCTCGGCTTCTTCTTTTTTTGAGGTGGTGGGGCGGCCGGTTGGGGAAGTTCGGGAGCATCCTTGAGGGGGCGGCCGTTGATGAACTTTTGCAGCGGTTGGGGCAACTCGGACCGGAACAGCATCGCTTTGCCGGTGACCGGGTGCGTCAGTCCGAGCGTCACGGCGTGCAGCGCGAGCCGTTTTTGAACCCACCGTGGATGGACCGCTTGGCCACTCCCGTATCGTGGATCGCCGAGAACCGGATGGCCAGCGTCGGCGAAGTGGACGCGAATTTGGTTTCGCCGTCCCGTCTCCAGCCGCACTTCCACGACCGTCGCTCCGTCGAGCCCTTTGAGCACGCGGTAATGCGTGATCGCGAGCTGTCCCTTGCTTTGGTCGAACGTCGAGAAGCGATCGAGGTTGTTGCCCGTCTCGAGGTAGGACTGGAACGTGCCTTCGCTGGATTGCATCTCACCAGCGACGATCGCGACGTAGCTTCGTTCGGGTTTGCGTTGTTTGAACTGGTCCTGGAGCTGAGTCACGATCTGTGGCGATTTGCCGAACACCAACAGTCCGCTGACGCCGCGGTCCAGACGGTGGACGACGCCCGGTTCTCGTTTTTTCCGAGCGTGGCTGAGATAGACTCCGACGCGATCGAAGAGCGTGTTTTCCTCGCCCCGTTCGGTCGCCACCGTCAGCACGTTGGGAGCTTTGTTGACCACGATCAAATGGTCGTCTTCGAACACGATCGAGAACGCTCGATCGACCCAAGCTTTCGGCTTTTCCCGGTAACCGCGATTGGGGTCGTAGCGGACGACGACTTGGTCGCCTGCTTCCACGGCCGTCCCAGGATCTTCACACCGCAGATCATTGAGCGTCACGCAGTGGTGATCAAATAGCCCCCGCACCTGACTGCGGGAGAGCTCGGTGAGCGTGCGGACGACCAGGTCGATTCGACCGGCTTGTTCGGCGGTGACGGCGGCCGATTTTGTGATGATAGGCATGCTCAGATCATAGGCCCGGCCAGCGCCACCGCGAAAGCAGGGAAGGGGCTCAGCTCTGGAGCAATTCAGCGATCGTCGAACGGAGGCGTTCGGTGCCGCCGAAGCGGACGCCAAGGTCGCGAATCCGTTTGGTCTCGATTTGGTTTTTGGGCGAGCTCGCTTCTCCGAGAATGGTGGCCCGGCTGCCGGAGAGTTCTTTGGCAATCTCCGCGACCTCGAAGCGACTGATGTAGCGGTCGTAGCAGGCGTAGCTGTTGCCCTCGACGCCGGAGGCGGTCAGCAGGGTCGTAATCGCGGCGGCCACATCGGCGACGTGGACTTCCTTGCCGCCACCGCGGCACTCGACCGATTCGCCTGCGGCAACACGGCGGACGAGATCCCACCATTTGCTCTGCTCCGGCGGTGTCGCAACGCCGTAGATACCGGTCGGGCGGATGGCGCAGATCGAGAGCCCATGGCCGAAGGCGAAGCTGCTGACGAATGCTTCGAGAGCCGCTTTGTGGGCACCGTAATGGCTGTGCGGCCACAGCGGATGCGTTTCATCGAGCGGGCGATCGTTCAGGATTCGATCGTGCACGGCGCAGGTGCTGACAAAGACGACCCGTCCGACTCCCGCGGTGCGGGCTGCTTCGAACAGCTGCAGCGAACCGATCACGTTCCGCTCGGCAAACTCGACGACGTCTCCTTCGCCTCCTTGAAAGCCGCCAGCCGGATGCCAGAGTGCCGCGTGGACCAGGGCGTCGCTGCCGGCGACCAATCGCTCGGCCGCCCGAGAATCGCCCAACTCTGCTTCGATCCACTCGATGCCGTTCGCGGGAAAGTCGGAACGGTCCGAGCCGTCGCGGTAGGAACAGCGGAGTGAGTGGCCGGCGGCGAGCAGCGAATCGACGACATAGCGACCCAAAAATCCGGTGGCTCCGGTGAGGCTGATTTGCATGGCAGGGAACTCGGGCTGGAAGGAACAGATGCGTGGGAACCCGAGTTTAAGCCCCTTTACCCGCGATGCGAGGGTGGGCGACCTTGTCCAGGTCGGGCCCTGACCTAGAATGCGCCCCGCACCTCCCTCCTTCCTCAGCGAATTCCGATGGCCAGTCCACCGTAGCCCGCCGTTCTCCTTTTGCCCGCCACTATGGTCAACACGCTTTTCCTGCCTGAAATTCGCGAGATGCTGGAGACGGATAACCAGCAGGAGTTGGCTGAATTCTGCTCGGCGCTGAATCCAGGGCGGACGGCGGAGTTCATGGAGGGGCTGACCGCCACCGAGGCATGGGCGGTGCTGCGGCACGCGGATCCAGTTCGCCGCGCGGAAATCTTCAATCACTTCCAAGACGGCTGCCAGCTGGAGATTCTCGAGCACGAGCCGCCAGCCGAACTCGCCGAGTTGATCACCGAGTTGGCCGCGGACGATCGCGTCGACTTGCTGCAAGAGTTGAGTGAAGAGCGGGTCGCCGAGATCCTTCCCTTACTGCCAGCGGCCGACCGCCGCGACATCCTCCGGCTGAAATCCCACCCGGAAGGAACGGCCGGCGCGCTGATGACCAGTGAAGTCGCCAAGCTGAGCGAGCGGCTGACGATCCGCGAGGCGCTCGAAGAGCTGACCTGGCAGGGCGAAAACTGGGAGACGATCTACTACATCTATGTCGTCGATGATGACAACGTGCTCCGCGGCGTCGTCTCGGGGCGGAAGATCATCTCGTCGCTGGCCCGGCCCAACCAGCGGTTGTGCGACTTGATGGAAACCGACGTGATCGCCGTCCAGGTCAGCGACGACCAGGAATCGGTCGCCGAGAAAGTGGAGCGCTATGACTTATTAGCCATCCCGGTCGTCGACGCCGGACGCCACCTGCTCGGGATCATCACCCACGACGACGTGATCGATGTGTTGCGCGAGGAGTTGACCGAAGACGCCCAGCGAATCGCTGCGGTCAACCCGTTCGACGAAAGTTATTTGCGGATCAATGTGTTCACGTTGACCAGCAAGCGGGGGCCATGGCTGGGGATTCTCTTTTTTACGGCCTTGCTGACCACCTTTGCGCTGCGGGGTTATGACGAGGAGCTGGCGCGGTTCGAGTGGCTTGTGTTATTCATCCCGCTGATCATTAGCTGTGGAGGAAACTCGGGCAGCCAAGCCGCAACGCTCGTGATCACGGCGCTGAACAGTGGCGACGTCAAACTGGCCGATTGGCTGGCGGTGTTGCTGCGGGAATTGATGATGGGTTTGATGTTGGGCGTGTTTCTCGCCACGCTTGGTTTTGGGGCCGCCTGGGTGCTCGCTCCGTCGCCGTGGGCTGCGGCCGTCTTGCCGATTACCTTGATGGGCGTTGTCCTGGCCGGCTGTTTGGCTGGTTCGATTTTGCCACTGATGTTCAAACGCTTGGGATTGGATCCCGCGCTCATGAGCACCCCGTTCGTCACGGGAATTATTGATATTCTCGGGCTGGTAATTTATTTCAGCGTCGCAAAGCTGATGCTGTCCGACTAACTGCACCGCGCGGCGATATATCGTTTGAGCAGCTCGAAAGCCTGCTGCTCGTCGGGTCCAGCCGTTTTCTCGACGAGCGGTTGGAGGCGCTGGAGTTCAGCGGAAATCGCATCCGCCTCGAGCAGCGAGGTTCGCGTGGCCAGGATGGCCGCTTCGATGACCGCATGCTTCGCCCGATTGAAACCAAAGAAAGGCCGCAGCTCGCCCGAAGCGACGATCTCGCAGTGCGCGGTCGGCCGCAGCGGGTCCTCCTCCCAGCGGTTGACCGAGACCGCGAAGTATCGGCAGGCGGCGGTCAGCACGCGCCAATCGCCGCCCAGCAATTCGAAGGTCGCGGGGAGCGGATCGAGCGTCCCGGTGACGGCTTGGGCCATCAGCAACACGTCGTCGGTCACATGAATGGTGGCGCGTCCCTGGGCGCGGAGATTGTCGTAGGTTCGCGAGCCGACAAAAGGCTTGAGCGTGAAGCGGCCGAGGTCGGGAGTGACGTGCGGCCCCATCGGCGCGACGTTGAGTCTGCCGCGCTCGTCGATCGTGGTGAGAACCGCTTCGAGAATCATCGGCGGGGGAAGTTTCCAGATGGCTTTGCGAGACGCAAAAAATTCTCCAACAACTGCGCGCCCTGATCGGTCAGTACCGATTCGGGGTGGAACTGGACGCCGAACGTCGCGTGTTCGCGGTGCTGCACGGCCATCACGGTCCCCTCCTGCGTGCTGGCGGTCACGCGGAGCACCTCGGGAATCGCCGTCGGGTCGAGAACCAGCGAGTGATAGCGGGCGACCGCCAAGGGCGTGGGAAGATCAGCGAAGAGACCGCGGCCTTCGTGAGTGACGTCGGAATGACGACCGTGGACCGGCTCGCCCACAATCACGCGGCCGCCGAACGCAGCCCCGATTGTCTGATGGCCGAGGCAGACTCCCAGGATCGGGACGCGTCCGGAGAAGCGTTCGACAACCGCCAAGGAGATTCCAGCTTCGGCTGGACCTCGCGGTCCCGGGGAAATCACGATCGCCTCTGGCAGTCGTTGTTCGATTTCCGCCAGGGTCACTGCATCGCTACGGACGACCTCGGTGGGCTGGCCGAGCAGGCGGAAATAGCGGGCCAGGTTGTGGACGAAGGAGTCGTAGTTGTCGAGGATCAGCATGGCTTCCATCCGCTGGGCTTCCATCGGCAGGGCTCAGATCGGCAGGGCGCGGAGCAGGCCTTCGGCTTTGTGCCACGTTTCTCGCTCTTCGCTCGATGGATCGCTCACCGCCGTGATCCCGCCGCCCACGGGGATCTGGAGGTAGCCGGCGGTTTGGGTGATCGTGCGAATCAGAATGTTGAAATCTGCCGCGCCGCCGCAACTGATATAACCGAGCGAACCACAATAAGGTCCGCGGGGGACGCGTTCCAGGGCGGCGATCGTTCGCATCGCTTCGACCTTCGGGGCACCGGTGATGCTTCCGCCGGGGAAGCAGGCAGCGAGCAGGTCGCAGACATCCGCTTCGGGCCGGAGTTCGCCCGTGACGACCGAGACTAAGTGCTGGACGTAGGCGTACGGCTCGACGCGACAGAGTTGCTCGACACGGACGCTCTGATCGGTGCAGACGCGGGAGAGATCGTTCCGCATCAAGTCGACGATCATCACGTTCTCGGCCCGATCTTTCTCGCTGGCGGACAACTCCGCAGCGAGTTCCGCATCGATCTGCACATCGCCGCTGCGACGGCAGGTCCCTTTGATCGGCCGCGTCTCCACCCGCCGATCGCGGACTCGTAGGAACGTCTCGGGGCTGCTGCTGAGGACCTGAAACGTTCCCCCGTCGTAGTACCCCGCTTCGGGAGCCGAGTTCTCACGGCGGAGCCTGCGGTAGAGTTCTCCCGGCGGATGCTGGGCCGGGAAGAGCAGACGCTGGGCGAGGTTCACTTGAAAGCAATCGCCGCGGCGGATCGATCGTACGATCTCAGCGACTGCTTCACGAAAACCTTCGGGAGAAAAGTTGCTGGTCAGTTTCGGATGCCGCTGCGTCGGGAACTGTGGAGCCAGTTGATCGACCGGGGGCAGCGACGGTCGCTGGCGAGTGGCGGAGAGTCGCGGCCAAGCGGGGGCGGCCAGCCACTGCAGCACTTGGTCGATCCGCCGGGCCGCCCGCTGGAACCGCTGCTCCGAGTCGGCCTCGGCGCGGCGCGAGCCGGCTTCGCCAGGTTCGGGAGCCTCAAAGCCTTGGCTGATGATCCAGCTCTGCCCGGTGCGGTGGTCAGTGGCCAGCGTCCAATCGTAGAGCCCCACCGAGAGGGCGGGAGTTGGCAAATCGTGGTACCGCGTCTCAGGAATCGACTCAAACTGCCGTCCCCATTCGTAACCGAACAGCCCGGCGACGCCTCCTTGAAAGGGGGGCAGGGCGGGGTCAAACGTGCTCGGCAGGGACGCGACGAGTTGGCGGAGCGCCTCGAAAGGGGCTCGGTCACCGGGCCCTGTCACGTGCGACTGCGTCAACCGCGCGACCGGATCAGCCGTCAGAAAGCTGTAGCGTCCGAGCGTCGGCGACGGATGGGTGACGCTATCGAACCACAGCACGCCGGGAAGGGACTGCAGGCGATCGAACGCTTCGGCCAGAGTAAACGAAGCAGGAAGCGGATGCACCAGCGGCAGCACCTCGCGGGCCGAGCGCTGGTAGCCGGCAAGGGAGGGAGGAACGACGGTCGGATTCATCCCGCCCAGTTTAGGGTTTGTCCGCGATCCGAAAAGCTGACCGACGAGCGGCCTCCCCACCGACGCCCGGCCTCCCCAGCGCTTTCCTCGCCGCGTTCTCCTCGCACCGTTATCCCCTGGGGCCGAGCAGACCCTCGATCACGCCATCGATCGAACGGCGAAAATTGACCAGCGATCCGTCGGCCAACAGCTCCGACTTTTGAGCTTGCACGAGCGCCGCGGCCAGGGCGCGATGCTCTTGCCAATCGGCCAAAGTGAACGAACGGATGTCGACGTAGGGATCGTCGAGCCCCTTCGTGAGTTTGGGAATCATCAGAATTCCCTCGTCCGAGTGGACCAAGTGGTAGTTCATCGCACCGGTGAGCAACACGGCCCCAGTGACCATACCGAGGAGGAACGACGTCAAGCGATTCATCAGACCCATCCGTGAGTACTTGGAGGAGCAGGTTCTCTCCAGTAATACGAATCGCCTCCGGGTGAGGCAAGCGCGAACCTTCCGCCAAACGCGCCGCCGCAGCCGTCTTTCCTGCAGAGCCTAGTCCGGATTATTCATCAGCCGCCGGGCGCTAGCCCCCCCGGTTCCCGAAAACGGCGTGAGAACCGGACGCTAGGCTCTGTCCGAAAACCCGTAACGACACCCTCCCCCCGGGAGGGTCGCGAGGAACGAGCGGGGAGGGGGATGCGCGACATAGGGCCTCCGCGTGGCGAATCCAGGGGGCCCTCCCCGGGCCTAAGAGCCCGGCCCTCCCGGGGGGAGGGTAGTGCCAAAAGGGAGTTTTCTGACAGTGCCTAGCGGTTCGCCGGCGACTGGGGTGCGAGCACGACTTCGATCGGCAGATGGTCGCTGGCAAAACGGCCCGCTGGCGTCCGTGGATCGAGCACCTCGTAGCTCTCTACCCGCACATTGGAACTGACCAGGATGTGATCGATCCGCTTATCGGGGTCGATTTCCCGAAACCCGTTCCAGGTTCCAGTCGGACCGGCCGGGGGCGTCGTCGTGACGCTGCGGGCGTCGTACAGCTGTCGTGATCCCGAGGGCGGGTCGGCGGCGGGGGGAGCCGTCAGCGCCTGCAGAGGAGGAGAATCGGGCCCGGCGTTCAGGTCGCCGAGCACGACGACTGGGCTCGTGGCCGGAAACGTGCCGGTCCGCTCACGAATCAGCCGTCCACTCTGCCGTCGCGCCTCGGACCCAACGTGGTCGAAGTGCGTGTTGATGATTCCCCACGAACCGCCGCTCCGCAAATCTTCGATCACCGCCCAGGTCGCAATCCGTGGCAGCTGAGCGTCCCACCCCCGGGAGCCGATTTGCTCCGGAGTCGGCGAAAGCCAAAACGTCCCGCTTTGGAGGGTCTTGAAGCGAGAGGTGCGAACGGCGAGCGGCGAGAACTCACCCGCCTCCTTGCCGTCGGTCCGCCCGACTCCGATGAAGCGGAATTCAGGCAAGGCACGCTCGAGATATCGCAGCTGGTCGACCTCAACCTCCTGCAAGCCGACGACGTCGGCCTCGCGAAGCGCCCGAGCCACCGAGTCTTGCCGAGCCGGCCAAGCATCCTCGCCGTCGCGGGCGCTGCCGTAGCGGATGTTGTACGTCAGCAACCGGATCATGGCAGTTTCTCCTTCGCGGGCTGGCGTTTCTCGCTTCTGGACTTCCTGCGCGTGAAGCGCTGTGGGGGCGTGAGACGCTGTGGGGGCGATGATGGTAGCCAGAGCAGCGAGCAGGACGATCCCGCTGAACGCGAGCCGCCGACCGAACGCGAGCCGCCGACCGAACGCGAGCCGCCGACCGAAGCCGCGCGGGCGGAGGGCGGGCCCCAGCCACCGTGCCGTTCTGAGGCGAAGGTTGGTGCTACGGCTGGTGCATCGGCTTGAGCGGCAGGGGACTGGTTCAGAGGGGACCATCGTCGGGAGCCTCGCGGTTGAGAGTGGGGGCTGGAGATTGGGAGGCTGGAGTTTAGCGGGATGGGGCATGGAAATTGCGACGGGGAACCGGGGCAACCGCAGGAGCGGAAGCGGACTCGCATCGAGCCCGCCCCGCATCCCCGAGGTGCCTTTTTTCTAAACCCTGTCAAACCGCGAAAGGCTCGGCTTATGTTTCATCACGTCAAAGAACTCCAGTTCGATGCACGGGTGTCCGGTCCAGATCCTCGCTTTGCAAGTCTGCTCTTGGAGCAGTTCGGCGGCGGCAACGGAGAGCTGAAGGCGGCGATGCAGTACTTCGTGCAGGCTTTCTCCGCTCGGCAGCCGTACCCTGAGAAGTACGACTTGTTGATGGATATCGCGACGGAGGAATTCAGCCATCTGGAGATCGTCGGTGCCACGATCACGATGTTGCTCGACGGCGTCAACGGCGAACTCAAAAACGCGGCCGAAGGAAACTTCTTGACGCGGTTGATGAAGGGGAAGCAAGAAAAGGAAACGATTATTCACGATGCGATGGCGAATCCCGAGTTCCTGTGCCTCTCCGGCGGTGGCCCGACGTTGACCAACAGCCAAGGCGTTCCCTGGCAGGGGAGTTACGTCAACGCCAATGGAGATCTCACCGTCGATCTCCGCTCCAATATCGCGGCCGAATCGCGAGCGAAAATCGTTTATGAGTATCTGATGCAGTTCACCGACGACCCGCATGTCAAGGACACACTACGGTTCTTGATGACGCGCGAAATCGCCCATTTCCAAATGTTCGGTGCGGCACTGGAAACCATCCAGCCGAACTTCCCGCCCGGAATCTTGCAGGGCGATCCGCGGCATACTCATACCTATTTCAACATGTCCAATGGCGCGAGCGCACGCGGCCCTTGGAATGAAGGGCAGGGTCCCTGGCCGGCCGGTGAGGAATGGGTGTATGTGGAAGATCCGCTCGACCATGTTATCCAGACGCAAGGGGGAACGAAACAAGAGATTGAAGGTTCGAAACGGACCGAAAAGGAGGTTCAAACCTTGAACCGAAATCTAAGCAAGGAGCGAAGTAAGGAAGTTTCGAGCGCGGTTCCGAAAGGCGAGAACCAGTGGTCTTGCTATCCTCAGGAAACCCTTGACAGCCCGAAATCCCGCTGATGCCACGCATGGAAATGCTCGAAGAAACGCGTGCTGCGACGACCGGGTTGGTCGAAATCGAATACTTCACCGACCCGCTGTGCTGTTGGAGTTGGGCTCTCGAACCGCAGTGGCGAAGATTGCGGTTCGAATTTGGAAACCAGCTCGCTTGGCGGTATCGGATGGGAGGCATGATCTCGGACTGGTCTTCCTACGATGATCCAGTCAATTCGATCCATCGTCCGTCCCAGATGGGGCCATTGTGGTTCCAAGCCCGCGAGCTATCGGGAATGCCGCTGGAGGATCGGATCTGGCTGGAGGATCCGCCAGAGTCTTCCTATCCCGGCTGCGCCGCCTTCAAGGCCGCGGAACTGCAGTCGCCGCAAGCGGGGGAGGCGTATCTCCGTCTGCTCCGCGAGGCGGCGATGTTCGGTCGCCAGAACATTGCCCGGCAGGAGGTGTTAGAGCGGCTTGCTAGACAACTGCAGGAGGAGCAGGCCGTGGCGTTCGATGCGGAGCGGTTCGCTGAAGATTTCCAAAGTCCGGAAGTGCGGACGGCGCTTCGCGAAGACTTACGCCTGGCCCGGTATCTGGGGATCGGGCGGTATCCGAGCTTGATCCTTCGGCGACCGGGGGAGGAGCGGGGTTTGTTGCTGACCGGTTACCGCCCCTACAAGTCGCTCGTTGCGGCAGTCCGCCACGTCGACGACCGCACGCGGCCGGACCGCCGCGCCGATTCCGTGGAAGCGTACCAGGCATACTGGGGTCGGACGCTCGACCGCGAAATCGCAGAGCTGGAGAGTCCGGTGGCGTGAGGCGGGGCTCGCACCAATAGAAAACCCGAAGGCGGAGAGGCCCGAGGCTAGCGCCTGCGGCTCACGGATTGGCGGAGCGGCGCTGCTTTCGCGGAGCGAAAGGCGACTATGGATCAGGCAGCGACTGGCAGTGAGCGTTCGGGCTCGGCGGCTGCTTTTTTCAAGGCGTGGATTGCGGCCACGTAGCAGTGAATTCCGTGGTCGCTGAAGGCGTCAATCTTGCCGCGCCGCAGCCCGTGCAGCATGCCGAGCAAGCGGTCGCGGACGCGGTGCCAGCCGGCGGTCTCGCGGATCGTGCCGCGGCGGTCGAGGTACACTTCCTCGCCGGTGTGGCGGAATCCCAGCCACGGTGGCGGCATCCGCGTCACCACGTCGTTGTTGTTCACCCAGCGATAATGCGGGAGCTCGGCGTCCTGGACATAGGCCCGGTCGCCGACGCGGGGGGAACCGAAGGTGTAGAGCTCGGTGGGATTGCTGCGGATGTAGGATCGATAGCAGCGGTGGGCGGAGAGCGTCGCCATGGCGCCGCCGAGCGAGTGCCCGCAAAACCAGAGAGGCTGCGTGTTGTAGTTCAGGACTTCTTCGAGCATCGGCCATAGGTCGTCCACTTCGCGTTTGAAACCGCAGTGAACCTTACCGACTGTTTCGGCCAGCACCGCCACGGCGTTCACGTCCGCGCGGATGTCGTTCCATTCGTCGGCCTCGGTGCCGCGGCAGGCGATGACGCAATCGTGACGGCTGCGAAAGCGATAGGCCTGAGAACCATCGTTATCGAACAGCGCGGCATCCTCGAAACCGATCGCCCGGCAGGCTCGCTGGGCCTCGTCGAGGTCGTTGTAGGCGATCATCGCGAGTTCGGCGAACAACAACGACTTTTCGAGAAAGCCGAGGGCAGCGATTGGGCCGGCGAGTCGGCTGTGGAGTTCGAGCGGCACCTCCCCAACATCCTGGACGATCCGTGGCATCGCACTCCTCTTCCGCTGCGGTTTCCGAAATCCTGCGTGCTGTCTCCTACACTGCGAGCGGCCCCGAGCGAAAGATCAGCCGGGCCGCTTGAGACGAGTTGGGAAAAAAGAGGCAGAAAACGCTAGCCGAGGCGGGCAATCGGCACTTTCGGCGCCGGCTACCTGGACCGCCAAAACACGGGCCTTGAGCGGTTCTTCCAGCCTCAATTCTCGTTCGCCGATCGTCCGATACCTCGAGTGTCCGTCAGGGAAGACGGTCATCTCCGAGGGCGTTTCAAGGGAGTGTGGCAGCGAATGATCGGGTGGTCGCAACCGGCGGTAAACGTCGACAGTCTTCGCAAGCTGATCCGCAATAAACTGGCTGATCTGGGACAGCTCGAAGAGGGAGCGTTCCCGATGTCCGAACGCGTGGTGGTTCGGGGCGGGAAGCCGTGCGGGATCTACTTCTGCCTGCATGGCCCGAGAAGCGTCAAACTGACGGCCGTGGCCGATCTCGAACGACGCCACGTCTTTTTTTACGGCAGCGATGGGCAGCGCGCCGACAAGGCGGAACTGCCGCTCCGCCGCGCGGCTTAGCTGGACAGCGCCACTTTGGATTGGTTCGGAGCGGGACGGCTCGCAGAAAAATCGTTTAACGGCAAGCCGAAGGCGACTGCTTTTTA
>NZ_WRPR01000123.1 GCF_010367455.1 Candidatus Laterigemmans baculatus
GGAGCAGGACGGCTCGCGGAAAAATCGTTTAACGGCAAGCCGAAGGCGACTGCTTTTTAAAACACAGTCGCCTTCGGCTTGCCGTTAAACGACTATCTAGCCAACTGCTGGGCACTGCTGACGTTACGGCAATTCCACGTGAGAACGTGGCGCTGTCCAGTTATCCCACGGTTTCTACCAACTCCGGCTCGACGGCCGGCGTTCCGGCCGCGATGAAGTGGTCGACGCGTTCGACTTCGACCGATTCAACGCAGGCGGTCACGCGGTGCGTGGGCATGACCTCGCGGCGGAGAAACCCGAGCATCGCCTCACACACGTCCTGCGGGGCGATCACTTCCATCCGAACGCATCGTACCGGCCGCCGACGGCCTTCGGCGATCTGCCGCCGCCCCGCACCGACGCACTCGATCGCCGTAAAGCCGGTCGCTCCGAGGGCGAGGAACTCCTCTTCCAATCGCGCCTCGATTCCCGCTTCGACGACGACCGTCAGCCGCCGCACGCGGGCCAACCCCCGTCGGCGGGCCGCGTGCTCGTGGGAGGCGAGCGGCTGGTGGGCATCGAGCCCGGCGATCGTTAGCAGTAGACCTTGCTGCTGAAAGTCGCTGCGCATCTCATGCAGCTTGTCCATCACACTGTGGTCGACCAGTTTGGTATCGGACAGATCGAGCACGACATCCTTTTGCTGTAGCAGTCCCATCTGCTCAATCTGACGCCGCAGCGCAATCCAGTTGCTAAACACCGCCGACTGTCCGGCTTTGATCCTCACCGTCCGCGGGTCCTCGTCGATTACCTCCAGGCCCGGTTTGAACAGCGATCCGACGGGAACGCCGTTGGCGATATGGATGATGAACTTTGCGGCAATCCCAATGGCAATCCCAATTAACAGATCCGTCGCCAAGACAGCGACCAATGTGGTCACGAAAATCGCCAACTGTTCGCGACCGATTCTCCACACGTTGAGAAACTCTTTGGGATGGGCGAGCCGGAATCCGGTGTAGACCAGCATTGCGGCCAGGGCTGCGAGCGGGATTTCGTGCAACACCATGGGAATCAGCGCAACGCACAGCAGTAGGAAGATTCCATGCCAGAACCCGGCGAACCGCGTCTTCGCGCCATTGTCGATGTTCGCCTTGCTGCGAACGATCTCGGAAATCATCGGCAACCCGCCCACCAAGGCGACGCATAGATTGCCCGCCCCCACCGCGACCACGTCACGATCCATATTCGATTTCCGCCGCCAAGGATCGAGCAAGTCCACCGCCTTGGCGCTGAGCAGCGATTCAAGACTGCCGATCATGAAAAACATGAACACCCAGGTCCACGCTTTGGGCTCGGCCAGCGCATGAAAATCAGGAGTGGTGATCTCCGAAAACATTCCCAACACTCGGTCGGGCATCGCCACCAGATACTGCTCACCCAACTGATACTGGTGCCCTTGCAGGGTGTAAGAATGCGGGTGCAGAAGATCGAAGCCAAGCCCCATGGGGACCGCAACGAGCAGCACGACCAGCGGCGAAGGAACGTAGCGGGCCAGCGAGACGCGCGAGCCGACCCAGGGCCACAGGAACATGATCGCGATGCTCACCAGGCCAATCGCCGCGATGGCTGGATTCGCTTCGGCGACGAAGCGAGGGATATCCCGCAGCAACTCCAGCGGTTCGCCGCTGGCGGTGACTCCCAGCGCCACTGGAATTTGTTTAGCGATGATGATCACGCCGATTGCCGCCAACATGCCGTGGACGGCCGAGACGGGGAAGAACTCGCCCAAGATCCCCGCCCGGAAGACGCCGAACAGGATCTGCAAGACGGCGGCGGCGACTCCCACCGCCAAGGCGGCGCGGTAGGCCGCGGTATCGGCGGCCGACCAGCCTCCCGTCATGCCGTCTCCACCAAACGCTTCGATACAGCCAATCGCGATCACGATCAAACCAGCGGCGGGCCCTTTGATCGTCAGTTCGGAGTTGCTCACGAAAGTTGCGACGATCGAACCGACGATGGCGGTGAAAATCCCAGCGATCGGCGGGTAGCCGCTGGCCACGGAAATCCCGAGGCACAGCGGCAGCGCAATCAAAAAGACGAGAAATCCAGAAACAATGTCAGATTTAAAATAGTTGACAAACCCTCGCGCGTTGCCTCGGGGAACTACGGCGGCAGACTCGTCGGAGCGATCGGTTTCCTTAATCTCCGCTTCCTTAATCATCGTGGATTCTCCTCGGCAGCATCCTCGACGGGTTCCATCGGGACGGGTGAGACGTCGGTGAGTTGGCGTTGCCGCGTCAGGGCAATCGCAGCGTGATAGCGGGAGGCGACCTGAAACTGCGGCAGCAGGCCACCGAGCAGGATCGGCAGAGTGAGCGCCAACACAGCGACTCGCTCGGACGATCCCATCAGCAGCGGGACGGCCGAAAGCCGACCGCGCCCGGTAAAGATTCGAAAGTACGCGTGAAGCGTTGCAATTCCATTCAACGCCGCGGCGACGACGACCATGGTGCCGACCAGCGGATAGACCTCGACTGCCCCCTCGACGAGCAGCTCCATTCCGACAAATCCAATCGTGGCGGGGAACCCGATCGAGGCGAGGCCGGTCAACAAAAAGAAGCCGGCCAAAGTCGGCATCTGTTTGAACAACCCGTGGAAATCGGCCATCGACGTCCGGCCAATCCGCGCTTCGATGCTTCGCAGCGTGAGGGCAAAACCGGTCAATGAAAGCCCTACCGACAACCACACGCACAAGGCACCCGCGAGCCCCACCGGGGTCGCCAATTCCAGTCCCACCAAAACCAGCGACGAGTGGCTGACGAACAGATAACAGAAAAACCGCCGCGACTCGCTCTGCACCAACGCCATGCCGCTCGCATAAACCGCGGTCCACAGCGAGAGGACAGCAATGCTCTGCAGCGCCCAATCAGGGGAGATCGGCAACACCAGCCGCATCACGGCGTAGGCCCCGGTCAGCGGTGTCACAAACAAGATCCCAGTACCGAAGCTCGCCTTTTCAAATAGATCGGTGATCCAGCAGTGCACGGGAACGATTCCGCTTCGCAGGAGCACCGCGGCCGTGAGCAGCGCGCCGGCCAGCAGCGGAATCTCTCCACTGCGGTGGGTCCACTGCAGTAGCGACCAGCCGCTCATGAGCAGCCCCAAAAAGACTCCCATGTGCAGCGTGTAGATCCGCGTGCACCGACCGCGACGCCGCATCTCCAGCCACGGTGGAACCGTTGCTACCGCCAGAAGTCCCACTAATACCCAGGAAGCGCGGCAGCTGAAGGTCGCCAGCAACATGGCTTCGGAAACGAGCGTCTGAGCAAAAAACACTCGATCGACTTTGTTCTTCGTCGTCGACAATACTGTGACCAGGCAAATCAGTGCGGCGAGCGGCAACAGTGGCGCGCTCAACTCATCGACGACGAAGATTTCGCGATGAAAAATCCAACCGATCAGATCCCAATGGTCGTGCGCTTCGAACGTACCAAGCGAATTGAAGTCGATCCACTCCCCGATGGCACTCAGCAGCGCCATCGTGCAAATCGCAATCGTATGGCGGCGGGCGGAATGACCCTCGCCGCTCCACCCGACCCAGCCCGCCCCGAACAGTGGGATGAGGATCGAAAGCTCCAACCACGGGAGATGCAACTCGGACATCAGACAAGATTCCGTCCAGGAGATTCGGGGTGGAGCGGAATGCGATCCGACTCCCGCGACGGCTCGCGGGAGAGCCAATCCGTCCAGCGGCGTTCAAGCCGATCCGCCCCGCGAAAGAGTTGCAGGAAGGGCACGACGATCCAGTTGTCGAGCATCAAATCCATGAAGCCGCGTTCATAACCAAAGCAGAATCCCCACCGCCGCACCGACTCGGGCAGCATCCGCGACCAGCCGCTCGAGCGGCGCGGCAAACGCGATCCGATCGCGTTCTCCATCGCGTGATAGTCCCGCAGCAACGAAGGGGCTCGCAGCAACTGCAGCGTGCGCAGGCTGGCGTGCCCGATGATGTGAACGAGGGCCAGGTAGCGGAGTCCGAGCCCAATCTCCACGATGATGATCCCGACCTGCGTCAACGAAGCGTAGGCCAACGAACCTTTCACATCGCTTTGGACGCGAGCCATCGAAGTGGCCGAAATCGCGGTCACTAATCCAACCACGACCACGGCGGCTCGCAGCGGCAGCGAAGCGTCTAAAATCGGACTGACTCGGAGCAACAAATAGGCGCCGAGGTGAACCGAAAGCGAACCATAGAACACGGCACTCGACGGCGTCGGACCTTCCATCGCCCGCGGCAACCACCCCGAGAAGGGAACCAGGGCCGATTTACCCGCAGCGGCGACCAGCAGCAGTGAACCGACCAGCAAAGCGTGCTGCGGACTGATCGCCGCCTGCCCCTCAGGCCAGGGCCCCGCCCCCATCAAAACGCTGAAGTCACCTTCGCCAGTGAGATGGTGCATCGTCAGCGCCGCGACCAGGAACGCCGCGTCCGCGATCCGGTACACCGACCACACCCGCTGGCCGTTGCGAACCGGGTTCTGGTACTCGTGAAAATAGGCGATCAGCAGCGCCGAGGAGAGCCCGACTAATTCCCAACCGAGAAACAGCGTCTCGATCGTACCCGCCAGTGAGGAGAGGACCATTCCAGCGAAAAAAATTGCGTATAGCAAAAAGAATCGCCGGAACCCCTCTTCGCGATGCAAGTACCGTCGCGTGAAGGCAGCAACCACACCGCAGAGCAGATACGAAAGCATCACAAACGGGATGCTCAGCCGGTCGAAAACGAATTCCAGCCGAAAGTGAAATTCCTCCTGCGGGATCTCCATCCAGTGCCCGAGCTCGACGGTGACATGCCGCGTTCCGACGACCAACATTAGCACCAGGATCGCTACCGCCGGCAACAGTCCGCAGACCACGGAGGCTTGTGTCAATCGCACGATCACCGCTTCGCTGAGACGGCAACCCAACAGAGAGGCTGCACCGAGTGAAGCGAGCAGCACGACGGGGCTGGCCACGACGGTGACGCCGAGGACCTGGAACAAAATTTCGGCCACACTCATGACACCACCCCCGCACCGGTTGCCGCGCCGCGGTGCACGACCGGAGGAGTGTCGATCGAGGCAAAATCGAGATGCTCACGCCAGCCGCGATACCATTCCAGGGAAGAGCGTGCCTTGGGCAGCTGATAAGATTCTCTCTGATACGGCTCAAACCGTCCTCTATGGAACAGGTGGAGCTCGGAATTTTCCGGATTGAGCACCGCGAGTCGAACCCAGCCGCCACGCACCAGCCTCGCAATACCTGAATTTTCTTCGATGATTCGCTGCATCGCTTCGGGCGTCGTCTCGACCACAAATAAAATCCGTAGCGGCTCATGGATTTCGACCATCTGCGCCGACAGTCCCGGCCGCAGATCGCTCGCAGCGCCCGTCATTACCCCGGCAAGCGCCGCGATGTTATGAGGCAACTTGGATCCACAGCCGTAACCTTCGTTGTCGACCGTGGAAAAATAGTATTCGAGGCTGATTCCGGCACAGACCGGGATCGCCGCCTGCAGAATTCGCGTGAGGATCGACGAATCCGCGTCGTCGAGGCTCGGATCGTAGGAAGTCAAAAAGCAGCGACGGTCGAGATACAGACCTCGGCTCCATTCCCTCCGGCCCACGAAGCAGAGGGCGTTGGTCGCGTGGTTGTATTCGGGCCTGGCTTCCGAGAGGTCCTCCGCTCGCTCCTCCACACGTCGCAGCGCTTCGAGCGGTGTGGACTGGAGCGGCACGGACTCAAAACGCCTCGCTCGCTCGTGCGCATTGCGGGCTCGGGTCTCATTGATGCTCGCTTCGATCCGCCGGAACAGCGCTCGATGCGTTCGCGGAAGACGGTCCAAATCGTAGTATTCCACCTGGTCGTTGCACGTATCGTGATAGCCGCCGAGAAAGCGAACCTCCGGTGGAATGGAAATCCCCCCCTCGGCTACGACCGCGCGGACGCGAGGATCATTGGCCATTTGCGCAAACGCCCGTGCATTGGGGCCGCCGCGTCCTCCGCTACAAGCACCGCAGCAGTAGGCCGATTCGTGAGGATTGTTCATGCTGCTCGAACCGTGCCCGAGGAACAGCACGAGGGGCGAAAGCCGCTGGGTCAGTCCAATATCTTGGAGGACGCGAACGACGATTCCCGCCATTTCATCCACGCGGTAGCCAAGTGCGTCGCCCGAGGGTCCCGGTTCCTGGTCGTTCCGCTCCAAGTGCAGTTCGCTCAGGGGCGGGCTGACCAGTTCACCGACCGAACTGCGAAGCCGCCCGGCCCAGCGTGGTGCGAGAATCCTCGCGACCATCGGGAACGTCGCCAGAGATCCGAGGACGCCGGTGATCGAACCACCGATCAAGGTTCGCGATTCAGAGTGAATGTGATGCGTGAGATATCCCAATAGCCGCCGACGTCGCGACCGACGAGCGCTCGCACCGATCGCCGAGAATATCGGCTCCTCACGAACATAATGTCGCGGCGTGATGATGTTCGGACAGAGGGGGCGGAAGTGTGCATCGGCCGCGCCCTGATAATACATCGCAACCGCATAGAATCCGGCCGCTCCGAATGTCTCACACTTCGGATCGACCTCTTCCAGGTGGCGGCGGAAAGATTCTTCACGGTCGTCGATGCAGCACACGACTTGAAACGCACTTCGGGCAAAACCCTCAGAGTTCTCCTGTCGCTGGTGCGCTTGCTGAGATTCGCGAATCGTGCCGCAGTGGATTGCGACGGCGTCGAGCGCTGCGTGGTGATACTGCCGCTCATAGGCAAAGTGCAAGATTCGCCGCCGCTCGAGCTCGGTAAAATCAGCGATTTCGCGGACCAGTTGCTGCCACTGCCGATCGCTTAGATGCACCAGTTGCTCGGGACTCCACCCGCGCACCTGAGCCAGATGAAAGACCGAGAGCGTCAGCCCCTCGAGTGACAGTCGGCTCGGCCTGGGGTGGATCCTTTCGGCGGCCAACTCGCGAACACGGGCCAGTTCGCTGATGCCAAAGTGTTTGCGGCTAATCTCGCCCACCGCATACCGCTCAAGGATCAAGCGGACGGCAAGGTATTCGAGCAGCGTTCCTTCGGGAGCTGGCTGAGGCGCCCAGGGTGTGTGGCGTTCCATCTGACGCAGCATCCCCGCCCAGCCCCGCAAGGCAAGCAAGCTCTGTGTGAGATACGCCTCCCGCTCCTGCGGCTCGACCCCGAACGCATCGAGCGATTGCTCGATCGAGACCAGCGGATCGAAGGGGCGGGACAGCAATGCTCGCAGATTCTCTCGCAAGCCCCCCATCCACCGCGGCCGCGGGGCGAAGGGTCGCGAATAGAGGTCGGCAAAGGAGCGAAAGAATCCTTGCTCCCGGTTCGGGATTGTCGAGGCAGCGAAACCTTGATCGAGGAAGGAGGCGGAGAACCGGATCAGCACCTCGTTGACCCATCGATCGCTATCCTCGCCGGTCACTTCGAGCAACCAGTCGCGATGCCGGACCAGGGAACGTTGCTCAGCCTTGGGCAGGCCCGCCGCGTAAACGCCTCGGCGACAAACCGTCCACAGGAAGCGGAGCAGAAACGACCGCCAGGCGTTCTCCTTCCACGCCTCGAGATCGCTGCCGGACTCCCTGATGAGCTCGGCCAATACGGCCTGGGCAGTACTCTCGGCGGAAGCGCCGCTTCGTTCCTCCTGACCACGCGTCTGCAAGTCGCGCATCACCCAGTGGCGGGTAGCCCCCAGCATCTGCTCACGGACCGCCGGCTCGACGTCGTCGCGGAACTGCTCCAAGGCATGGGTCTGGGCCATCACCCATGGCAGTTCGGCTTCCGGAACCGCCGGCAGCGGATATTGCAGCATGCACAACCGCAGCCCGTACCGGGTTCCAAAGCTGCCGATCAACCGATCGGCCTCGTCCCCCAAGTCGGCCATCAGGACTTCGCGAAGATCCTCCGCGCGTATCCGTCCCCGCTTGAACTCCTCGCGGTACCGCGGTTCGCTCAGATACGGCTCGCAACCAAACATCGCATAGCCTTCGAGGATCGCCTGTTCAAAGGGCAAATCCTCCAGGGCGTGCAGCGTGTTGTGATGCACAAAGACCGTGATCGGGCCTTGCGTCGGCAGATACTCAGCGGCGTGTTCGATCGCGTGGCGGAGGCCGGCGGGGGAATCGCAGGCGACTGCAGTGGTGGGCGCAGACAAACGGAGCTCGAGACCAGGAGGGAAAGCCGAAACCAAAATCGAGCGGGCACAGGCGAACGACGCTCGAGGAAAATTCCACAGCCTCCGTCCCTGCCACCGGCACGTTTTGGCTCCAAGGCACAGACCATGCCAAAGCCTCTCCTGCAGCTTCGCAGACGAGGCTCAACGGCAGGAAAACGCACTGCGAAAAATATTTCGCAGATTGTCTTCCGCAGCCGGCTTGCCCCCGGTTCCCAAGCCTCGTCTGCAAGCCTTTGCAGACAGCTGCAGCGAATTGCAGAGCGGGTGGTGTTGGCCGCGTTCTGCTTGACGACTGTCAGTAAGCCCTGAGCCGACGGCGCTAGCCGCGGGTTCTGCCCCGGAATGCCCGAGGCTAGCGCCTACGGCTCAAAAATGTCGAACCGAGCGGTGGTTGTCCAACAGCGTTCAAAAATCGAGCTGGCCGCGGAAGGCGTACGTGTCGGCTCGGCTGCTCCCGAAGATCGGGTCGTCCAGATTCGAATGGATCCAGTTGAGCTGGAACTTGGTGAAGTTGTTGACGTACCAGTTCAGCCCCAGCGTCGTATCCGTCAGGCGACGCCCGGGACCAGGCAAGTTGTCTCCATTGAGGTCGAGGTAGGACGCCCGCGCCGCGACTTCCCACGCTCCCCAACAGCCTTGGGCGAAGTTGACAGGATTCCGCGGCTGGATGCGGCCAAAAGCGCCCGCTTGGCGGTTGTAAGGAATGGTCTCGCCAGTCAGCACATACCGCACATGGGCGTAAGCGCCAGGAAACGTGTTGCTCGTACCATCCAACATTTCGACAGCCGCCCAGCGGGCCTCGCTCTGGACCAACCAGTGGCCCCGCCCGATGGCCCCTTCGAGATTGAACAAGTTTGTATGCTCGGTTGGCATTAGCCCGGTGTTGACAAACGGTGGAACTGCCACAATCGGAAGGGTGTCCAAACCGCCGGGACCGAGCTCCGGGTTCTGACCAGCAAAAAACTCGTTGGTGCTGGCAAACTGCACACGGTCGCGGCCGGGATCGTTGTAGCTGTAGCCGGCACCGAGGTGGATCAGGTCGTCATCGCCCCGGTCGACCAACAGACCCGTCAAGCGGCTTGCAAGCCCATAGCCTCCGTCGTCGGCGTAGACGTTGCCGTAGTTGTCGCTCAAGTAACGATAGCCCGAGACCGCCCATGTTAGCGATTCTCCCATCGCCGTGTCGTGAAGCATTCCGCCGGTTTGACGGAACGGGCTGAGCGCGAACGGCAAAGGCCTTTCCAGAAAAGGAAGGTCGCGGACGCTGGTCAATTCGGCCATTCCGAAGGGTTGGCGAAAGCGGCCGATCCGCAAGTTTCCGAGAGGAGTCTGCTCAAACTCCATCCAGACATCCACGAACCGCGCCTGCGACTGGGCGAAGTCGAACTCCATGATGTAGGAGGTGCGTTCGCTGACTTTTCCCTTGGCCGCCAAACGTGCGCGGCGAAAACCGAGCCCATCTTGAATGTCTCCCAGGACGTCTCGATTGAGCGGACTCTGATCGTAGTACCCGCCATCCAAGTGGAAGACGCCCGTCAGAGCGACCGTGGGGAAGCGAGGCTTTTCTTCGCCTATCGCCTCGCACGCTCCGCCACAGCTCCAAGTACCGCAGTTGCCGCAGGCCGGAATTAACGGTTGGCTGGCCGACTCAAGGGGAAGCGAGCCTCCTTGAATCCGGCTCAACTCCGCCTCCACCGCTTCCAACCGGCGGAGCAGATCCACGTCGGTGGAGTTTGCCAGCCCAGTTTCGGTTTCCGCCGTCGACCGCAGGGGCGCTCCCGCACCGCCGGGGCGAAGTCCCTGAGCCACCGCTGTTCCGCAGCAGACGAACCCGCAGGCGACGCATAAGATGCTCAGAACTCCGTGTTCCCACCTGTGCATGGCAAACTTCCTGTCCGTAACCTCGGGTTCCATCCTTCCAATAGGGCCACCGCGGGTCGGCCGCTGCCCAAGAATCCCATCGGTCGATCGGCGCACCACGGTCCAGCCTATTGGCTCGCAATGGCGGCGCGACAAACTTCAAAACTCCTTTGTCTGCAAGCGTTTGCAGAACTCGGCGAAAGTCTGCAGTGTTTCGAACCCACTCTCCTGAGCTCGGTCGTCCCTACCGCCTAGTGATCACCAGCCTGATGGTGCTCAACACTGCTGCGCTGGCGATCACACTGTGGGTGATGGCCGACTTTTTGCGCGAGCAGCAAATCGTGCGGGGGCTGATCCGCCAGTTGCCACCCGAGGCAACCGCTTCGGCCGAACTGCTCGCCGGGGAACTCAAATGGCAGTTCCGTCTGACCACACTGGTCGTCCTCAACCTGATCGCCACGGGCTTTGCCGTCGTCCTCCTTGCCCGCGCCTATCGAACGAGTCAGCGCTCGTTGCGAGATGTGAAAAACCTCGCCGCCGACATTCTAAGCAGCATGGAACAAGCGGTGATCACGACCGATCGCCAAGGGGTGATCACCAGCATCAACCGCCGAGGATTGGAATTGCTCGATGTGGGGGAAGAGTCGGTCGGTGCGCCGCTGAGCGAGGCTTGCCAGGTCATCGATCTGGAATCGTTCCGTCGCGAATCGATTCCCAAAGACCCCTCTCGCGTGGTCCGCGACTACGTCGTTGCGCAACCTCAGGGGAACCGAATCCTCCGAGCCTTCTGCCAACCACTGCGGGATGCGCAGGAGCAGCAAATCGGATCCGTTTTACAACTTCGCGACGTGACCGACCGGGCGCTGACTGAACAGCAAATGCAGCGGATGGAGCGGTTTATGGGACTCGGTTCGCTCGCCGCCGGATTGCATCACGAGATCAAAAACCCGCTGTCGGCGCTGTCGCTGCACGTGCAACTGTTTGAAGAGCAGTTTGAGGGACAACCGCTGCCGGCCGAGACGCGAGAAATTCTTGGCGTTCTGAAAACAGAGGTCACGCGCATCACCGGCGTGCTGGAGAGTTTTCGCAGCTATGCATCGATCGATCGGCTGACGCGAACAACCGTTTTCATGGACCGCTTGCTCGATCGGCAGGTGCGGCTGATCACGCCCCAAGCCAGCGCGCTGGGCGTGCAGATTCAGACCGAAATCGAATCGCCGCTGCCGCGTTTGAAAGGGGACCGCGGCAAGCTGGAGCAAGTGATTCTGAACCTCCTCATCAATGCGATGGACGCGATGCCAGGAGGAGGGCTGTTGACGATTTCCGCCGCGGTCCAAGAAAACTATGTGATAGTGCGGGTCGCCGACACCGGGCATGGGATCTCGGACGATCTGCGTCCCCATCTATTTGATCCGTATTTCACGACCAAAGGAAACGGCACCGGACTGGGACTTGCCCTGAGCGAGAAGATCGTGCGTCAGCACGGCGGCATTCTCGAGCTGTGCCCATCGGAGCAAGGCGCTGTCTTTGCCGTTTCCCTTCCAATCGAGGGACCATGTCTGACGGATTCCATCTCCTGATCGTCGATGACGAGCCGAACATTCGCTCGGGTCTGTCGAAGGGTCTGCGTAGCGAAGCCGACTCGATTGAGACGGCGGGTGATGCGAGCGAGGCGCTCCATAAATTCCAGCGGCAAACCTTCCACTTAGTGATCGCAGACGTGCGGTTGCCCGGTGAGCTCGACGGCTTGCAGTTAATTTCGCGAATTCTCAGCCTGCGACCGGACACCATGGTGATCGTGATCACCGCGCATGGGACGGTCGAAACGGCGGTCGATGCGATGCGGCGAGGAGCGTTCGATTTCATCACCAAGCCAGTCGATTTGCAGTTGATTCGGCAACAGGTTCGCAAGGCCCTCGAGCATCACCGCCTGTGTGATGAGATTCGCCAGCTGCGGGACCGCTTGGCCGATGCGGGAGAGATTTCCGGAATCATTGGAAATTCCCCGGCGATCCAAGAAGTGTATCGCCAAATCCGCCAAGTGGCTGGCACCGACGCGACGGTGATGATCCAAGGGGAAAGCGGAACCGGAAAAGAATTGGTGGCCCGCGCGGTCCACGATCTGAGCGATCGCAGCGATCGTCCGTTCATTGCGATCAACCTCGGAGCGCTCCCGGAAACGTTGCTCGAAAGCGAGATGTTCGGCCACGAGAAGGGATCGTTCAGCGGAGCCACGCGGCAAAAGCCAGGCTGCTTCGAACAGGCCGGCAGCGGCACCCTGTTCCTCGACGAAGTGACCGAAATGTCCCCGAAAAGCCAAGTCGATCTGCTCCGCGTCCTGGAGACGGGGGCGTACACGCGAGTCGGGGGGGAGCAGCCGCTCTACTCCGACGCCCGCATCGTCTCGGCCACCAATAAAGATGTTCGCCTAATGATCGAGGAAGGCTCGTTTCGCGAAGACTTGTTCTACCGATTGAACGTCGTCCCCATTCAGATCCCCGCGCTCCGCGAGCGCCGCGCCGACATCCCCCTGCTGATCGAACACTTCATGCAGGCCTTCTGCCAGCGGCACCGCCGGGAACCGAAACAGGTTTCCAGCGAGGCGATGGAAGTTCTGACCACGGCCCAGTGGCCTGGCAATGTCCGGCAGCTGCGGAACGTCATCGAACGGCTGGTCGTCACTCACACTGGCGATACGATTCACCCCAGCGATCTTCCCCGGGAACTGACGCCGCCGCAGCACCGAACCACCGCGCCGCTGCGAACGCTCGCCGAAGCCTGCGAGGCGGCCGAGCGTGAAGCGATCGAAGCGGCCTTGGCGGCCCGCGACTTTCACCGCGAACAGACGGCCCGCCTGCTCGGCATCAGCATCCGCACGCTGCATTACAAGATGAGCCGCTACGGACTGCATTGACCGCCGGTTGCCCGGACTCGTCCCCTCCCCCATCCTCGCCAAGACGAGCGAACTGATGCCATCGGATTCCAGCGAGTTACCAGCGGAAGTGGAAAGCCTCAGTGCGCTGACGCTCGCCACTCGCGACATGCCCCGCAGCGTGCGGTTCTATCAAGCTCTCGGTTTCAAGGTTCGCTTTGGTGGCGAAGACGCTTCGTTTACGACGCTCGTCGCTGGAACCAGCTGCCTGAACTTGATCGCCCCTGAAAATCGCCACCCGCCCGGCTGGTGGGGAAGAGCGATCTTCTACGTTTCCGACGTCGACAAGTTTCATGACCACGCCGTACGGATGGGGCTAACGCCCGACTTCGCGCCCCGCGATGCCGAGTGGGGCGAACGCTATTTTCATCTCACCGACCCCGACGGCCACGAGCTGAGTTTCGCCAAGCCGCTGTGAGCGCCGGGGGGGGTGATGGAGAAGAAAGATTTTCTGACAAAACCTACGCATCGCGGTAGCGGGCGGCGGCGGCCACGTAGTGTTTCGCTCCTTCCCGGATTCTTGCTTGGTTGCTTTCGTTTACCGGGCGAACGACCCGCCCCGGAACTCCAACCACCAAACTCCCCGGTGGAATGACCGCGCCCTCGGTGACCACAGCGCCTGCTCCGACGATCGATCCCTGGCCAATCTGAGCTCCATTGAGGACGACCGCGCGGATCCCGATCATAACTCCCGATTCGATCGTTGCGCCATGGACCACAGCGGCGTGGCCGATCGTCACGTCCTCGCCGAGCTGACAGGGATAACCAGGATCGGCATGCAGAACCGCTAAGTCTTGTACGTTGGTTCGCGCCCCAATTTCAACCCGCTCGGTATCGCCGCGAATCACAGCCCCGAACCACACACTGGCTTCGGCATGGATCCGAACCTGCCCCCGGATGACCGCCGTTGGAGCGACGTAGGCACGCTCGTCGATCAACTCGGGATGCTCGTGCGGGTCGATTGAATCAGACATGGAACATTCTTTTGACTATCGAAAACTGAGAGAACAGCCCAGCCATTGCCCTCACCCTCCCCCCGGGAGGGTAACGTATCACGACAAGCAGAATTCAGCCTTGCATACCGCCGCGACTATGTTGGATGCACCCAGAGCTCTCCCTTGTCGGGCTCATAACGGTACTCGCTGCCGGTGGGAAGTTCGGGGAGTTGGATTTGGTTGGCGGCGATGATTCGCTGCATAAACTCTTCGTGTGACTTTGGTTTTCGTCCCTCGGTCGCTTCGAACAACTGCATGGCTTTCGGAATCTGGATATCAAAAACCGCCCGCTCGCGCACCGCGAACAAACTCACCGCGGGCTGCGCGATCACTCGCCCCACTCCCGTCTCGTCGTCGAGGCTCCGGCCCTGACGACCGACTCCGACTTCCGCCCGGCGAGGCTGCTCCACCGCCGGTGCCGCCGCCTCTGGTGCCGCATCGGGGGCGGGCACCGCCGACGCTTCGGCCGGCGGTTCCTGCGGGTCCGGTGGCATCTCCGGGACGCATCCAATCGTCGCACCGGCTACCACGCCCAGCGACAGGAGAGCCAGCGATTTGAGTGACCACGACTTGAGTGACGGCGACTTGAGTGACCGCGGGCGATGGCGGCGAATGGGCGATTCAGGCATGGCCACGGGGCTCCGGTGAAAGTGGAAAAACGAGCAAGAGTCGAGCGAGCAGAAACCGCATCAATATAGGAGAGCCGTTCACTCTAACGGAATCACCGCCCAAAATTGGTCGGAGAAGGACCGCGAAGCGCTAGCTGGACAGCGCCACTTTCTTACGCTGAATTGCCATAAAGTCAGCAGTGCCCAGCAGTTGGCTACCAAGTCGTTTAACGGCAAGCCGA
>NZ_WRPR01000124.1 GCF_010367455.1 Candidatus Laterigemmans baculatus
GTGGCCACGGAAGGACACGGAAAAGCACGGAAAGGAGAGGGACCGCGGATAGCGCAGAGAACGCGGAAGTTCGGGGATGAGCGAAAGCTAGGAATCTGTCGTCTGCCGTTCGGCTTCGTGTCCTTCGTGGTTTCCCCTGTCTTTCCGGAGGTGGATGGAAAGCGAAATCGTTGCGGATTCGCGAAGCCATGGCTTCCCCGTTGCCGACCGCCCGGCAGCGTCTTTCGTGCGGTGCTTCAGTCGGTGGGCCGCGTGCAACAGGGGGCGGCGTGGAGGGGGCATGAAAAAACCGCGCTGCCCAAGTCAGGGCAGCGCGGTTGTGCTGGACGTCGGATGGTTTTGAAAGCTGTTGCTCTAGGCCACCGGCTTCATCATCTCTTCTTTCTCAAAGGCGATGTCGCTGCCGTCGGGCACGGCGTCGGAGTGGACTTCGAACCACTCTTCCTCAAACTTCAAATACCCGCCCTTGCCTTTGGCCGCGTTCTTCAGCGCAACGTTGGTCGCCAGCGCGATCACCGCGTCGCCCATCGCGACTTCGGGGTAGCACCGCGGGCGGTTAGCCGGATCGGGGTTGCGGATGCAGTACGCCCAGTGCTCGATCTCCTCGCGGTACCCGCGGCTGACCGGGCCGGAGTCGGCCGCCTGGGCGAGCGGAGCCGCGTAGTCGCCGCTGGCCGAGGTATCCAGAGCGAATCCGCCGCCAGCCTGCTTGGCCACACCCACCTTCGCCGAAGTGTTGCTGTCGCGATACAGCATCACGTCGACTTCCTTGTCCAGGATCAACGTTCCCTTGGTTCCCAGGACCACTTCGCCCCAGCCGCCAAAGCCGTTGCCGTTGATCGTCGAGTAGGTCACGACGACCTTCTTGTTCGGATCGTTCTCCCACGCCGGGACCGGTCCATCGGGATACTTTTCGATCCGGTCGTAGTACCCAACATCGAACGACGGGGCATACTCCGGTCCAGGGAACTCAAACGTGCAGTAGACGTGGTCGTCGACTTCGCGATCGAGCGGCATGATGTGACGCCCGCCCACCGCGTGCACGCTCAGCGGATGCACCTTCTTGCCGTCATCGCGGAGTGAGCTGAGGAAGATGCTCACGGCGTCCAACTGGTGGCTGCCGAGCTCCGCCATCAGGCCGGCTCCGGTGCGATCGAACAACCGCCAGCGATGCAGCTCTTCCATCGCCGTGAAGACTTTGTCCTGGAGCGTGAAATCCTTGTAGCCAAACTTCTTGGGGTCGACGTTCTTGTCGGCATCCCAAGCCAGCCACTGAGCCAACTCGTTCTGCAGCTTTTCGATTTCGACCGGATCGGTGGCGTTCTTCAACGCGTTGCGTCGGTGGTCGATATCGCGAGCGATGCGGTCGAATATTTTCCCGTCGGCAGTCTTTTCGCCGCCCGGGATCGGCATCTTCCAGCTGTCCGCACCGGGGACGTTACCTCGGTGCCACTGGGCGCGGATGTGGTGCAATTGGCCGATCAAGCCCCAGCGGATCAGATTGATCGCGTTGTCGTACTTGACGTTGTAGTGCCGTTGGTGGCCAGTCGCCAAATGGAGCGGGTTGCCGTTGAGGTCTTCGAGCTCTTCGGCCATCCGCGACATGACTTTGCACTGGGCGACGTTGTGCGCCATCAGCTTTTCGGTCAGCACGTGCAAGCCCTTGGCCATCGCCTGGGCGGCAACCGCAGCGTGCAGGAACAGCGGCAGCGCGATGATCACCGCTTCGATGTCAGGATCGTTCAAGCAGGCTTGGATCCCACCGTTGCTGGCGTCGTAAACGTTGACCGCCTTGCGGGCCTCGGCTTCGCTCTTATAGCCGGCCACCTGCATCAGGCCCGGGCGCCGTTTCAGCGCACTCGAGCTGCTCCAGTCGCCATGGAAAGCGCGATGGATGCTGTAGGGGCGGATGTCGCAAATCGCTTTGACTTGGACATAGTCGGGGTTGCAGCCCCCGATCAACACGTTGCCTTCGTCGCCGGTGCCGATCACGGCCACGCGAACCGGGTCGTTGACCTTGTCATAGCCAAAATACATCGCCCCGAGACCGCCACCACTGACCGCACCGGCCGCAACGACTCCCTTGAGGAGATCGCGACGCGTCATCGGCAGAACCGCGCCGACTGCGTTGTAGTAGTTCTCGATGCCGACGGCTCGTTCTTCCGCGGAAAGTTTATCCATGGCGTCTATAGCTCCTCGTTGACCGGCCAAAGACGATCGCTTAAGGCATAAAACAGAAAATCGAGTCCGGCGAAACGGCCCGCACCAGTAGCGGCCAGGACCAAGCAAGCGGCGGCTTCGACCATGTGGTAGTAGGTAGATGTCGGTCCCGGTTCAGGGGGGTATTGCGACATGAACACTGAACCGAGAAACAGCGCGGCAACCAACGCGGCGACGGGGGTAAAAAGTCCCAAAATCAAGCAGGTTCCGATTGCCAAATCGAAGTACGGAATGATCGGGTTGACGACGCTGGTGTCGATCCACACGTCGCGCGGCTTGCCCAGCTTGTAGTAGCCCGCCTGTTCTTGCTCCTCCGTCGCGATGCTGTTCGCCTCGCTTTCATAGATCGTCCAGACCTTGTCGATCTGCACCAATACCGGAGCGATCAACTGCTTCCATTCGTCGCGAATCGCCTCTCGCTGTCCGCCGAGGCTCTCCACCCCGTCACGCATCGCTTCGTTCTCAAGGCGGCTGATTCGCTCTCGCCCCAACTCATATTCTTCGATCGCGTCCGCGTTGGAGTCAAGAATCCATTTCAATTGCCGCTGAGCCCGCAGGTACGCCTGATCGACCTCCGAAGCCTGCTCCGGCGTCATCCCATAGTGCTTCTTGAGCCCCTGACGGAACACCGACCAAGCGACGTGCGTCCGCTCCTCGTCGAGACGAATCGATCCCTCCCAGTCCCAGACCGACTGCCGATAGCTCTCGGCAAACGGGCCGCGGGCCGCTGCAAAAAATCGTCCGGCGTCAAAATCACCGGAACTCTTGTCGAGTCCCTCGGTGTAGAAGTGCCAGCCCACGGAGACTCGCAGCAGGACGAGCATCGCCACGCCAATCCAGGCCAAAAGCCGGGGCGGACGGTTCCAGCCTGTCGCCAAGCGGAGTGGAGTCAAAAGCAACCGCACGAACAAACCGGGCGAACGGGATTCGGACATTAGCTAGAACAGGTGAGCGATCGAAAGGGTGGGGACCGGTGAGTCAGTTCATCGGCCGAGGGGGGGGCTGGGTCAGGAGGGACGCTCCGGACAACAGGGGCATTGAGCATCGGGATTATGATCCCAACCCCGCGGTTCGCCAACCGCACCTGTAGCAATTCGCGAGCACCCGCAGCAGCACGCGCCGCCCTGAATTTGATACGCAGGAAGTCCTCCGAAGGTTCCCCAAAACCGCCCGTTTGTGGGAAGGAAGGCCCCGACGAGCGGCGAGCGAGTTTAACGATTCTGCCGATTGGCTGAAGTTTGAGGGCCGTGCCAGCCGATTCCTACCGCTACGTGGGAGAGATGCTCGGCGAGCCTCTCCCGAACAAAGTGTCCGCTGGAAGTGCGGATGAGTAAACCGAACGCCTGCCCGCGGTAAGGGAACCAAGCGATGCGCCCCGTGCTGAACCGAATCGCCGCATTGACGCTGTTGATCGGTGGACTGCTGACGACCGGATGCTGTGGCCCGATGTTGGCCAAAGCCTGCCGCTCCGGTTGTGGCGAGGTCTACGTCGATCCTTGGATCAACGAGCCGTTCCACGATCCCTGTGGCAGCTGCGGCAACTACAACGGCCAGAGCTGCGGAAGCTGTCGCGTTCCCTACGCGGGCGTCAAAACCGTCTGGGGTTATCGCTACGACAGCGGCTGTGACTCGTGTGACGGCTGCAGTTCCTGCGGCGGCGGCTGTGACAGCTGTGGCGGCCACGAACCGAACTGCGGAGCGGAGATCGGCTGGGGGGGCGAAGTCGGCTGCGGGGCCGAAGTCACCTGCGGACTGGAAACGGGCACCGGAAGCTGCAGCGGCTGCGCCAGCTGCGGAGGCGGCTCGCTCGGCTACGTCGATACGCCGGTTCCCTACGGCGAGCCGACGATCATCGGCGAGTCGATCATCGAGAGCGATCCCCACGAAGCGGCTCGGGTCGTGATGCCCGAGGCCCGCCGCGTCTATCGCGACGCCCCGGCCCCGCGGCGCGCTCCCACGTCCCGCCCCCGCCAATCGCGGCTGTAGGGAGCGGGAATATTGAGTACTGAGAACTGAATAAGCCATGAGAAAAGCCCTCCGCGGACGCTTCCTCGGAGGGCTTCTCGTTGATTCACACTCTGTCTTAGCTCCGGCTACACCAAGCCTGGCAACCGCCCGGTGCTGTCGCCGATCGATTCGGCGGGCGTCCCGAGCAGGTCGAGCATCGAGAGGAAGAGGTTTGCCATCGGCGTTTCGTCTTTCAGTTTGAGGTGCCGACCGGTTTGCAGCTGGCCGCCGCCGCTGCCAGCCAGGATGATCGGCAGGTCGTGGTGCGTGTGCCGGTTGCCATCGCCGAGCCCGCTGCCGTAGAGGACGATCGAGTTGTCGAGCAGCGAGCGGCCGTCGGCTTCTTTCACCGAGTCCATCTTCTCGAGGAAGTAAGCGAAGTTCTCCGCCAAGTACTGGTCGATCTTCTGCAGCTTGGCGACCGGCTCTTCCTTGTTCTGGTGGTGGCTCAGCTGGTGATGGCCGTCGTTGACGCCAATCGCCTTGTAAGCCCGGTTCCCGCCGGCGTTGTCGAGCATCAGCGTGGCGATGCGGGTCGAGTCGGTTTGGAAGCCGAGGACGATCAGGTCGAACATCAGCCGCGCGTGCTCGACGAACTCCTCGGGGCGACCCTCGGGCAGCTCCATATCGGGCCGAGCCGCGGCGTCCTCCTGCTCGGTCCGCTCGATCCGTTTCTCGAGTTCGCGGACGCTGGTGAAGTACTCGTCCATCTTCCGCTGGTCGGTCTTGTTCAGCTGACCCATCAGCTGCTGGGCATCGGCGGCGACGAGGTCAAGGATGCTCTTGCGATAGAAATCACGCTCGGCGCGACCCTTCTGGTCGCCGTTGCCGAAGAGCCGCTCAAAAGCCATCCGCGGGATCATCTCCTTGGCCATTGGCTGGTCGGCGCTGCGCCAAGAAATGTTCGACGAGTAAGCACAGCTGTAGCCCGAGTCGCAGCTCCCCGCATTGCGGCTCCCCTGCAGTCCCAGCTCGATCGAGGCGAGCTTGGTCTTGCCGGCCAGTTGCTGGGCGGCGACCTGGTCGACCGAGACCCCGACCTGGATGTTGCTGGCCGTCTTGATGGGGCGAGCGGCGGTGAGGAAGGTCGCGCCGGCACGCGCGTGGTCCCCTGCCCCGTCTTTCTTGGCGCGTCCGTTGTCCAGGGCCAGCCCCGAGATCAAGTTCAGCTTGCTCTGCATCGGCTCGAGCGATTGGAGCGATTTGCCGAGCTTCCAGTCGGAGCCTTCTCCACTGGGCATCCAGTCGGGGACGATCACGCCGTTGGGAAAGAAGACAGCCGCCATCCGCACGGGGCTCGCGCCGCCAGCGGCCGATCCGCCACTGGCCAGCGGGGCTGCCATCGCACGTGCGGCGGGCCCCATCGCTTCGAGCAACGGGAGGCCGACCGTCAGTCCGAGACCGCGGAGCATGGTGCGGCGCGAAAGCATGGGCATGGTCATGGCTTTGTTCCTTCCAAGGTGTAAGAGCGAAATGCCGGACTGAGAACGACTTCGGTCGCCAGGCTCGCGAAGCGGTGATTCTCCGCGCCCGTCTTCTTCACGATCTCGTCGACAATGCAACGATCCTCGAACCGTAACTCGCGACCCAGGGCGAACGTGAGTAAGCGCTCCGTCGCAGTGCGAGCAAACTGCTCGCCGTTCTGTTCGCGGAGGATCCGGATCAACTCGATCGCTCCGTCAAATTTGGCCCCGCCCGGCAATTCGCCGCTGGCGTCGATCGGGTGCCGGCCGTCCACTTCGCGGTATCCGCCAGTGACACCGAAGTTCTCGAAACCGAGCCCCAGCGGGTCCATCGTCCGGTGGCACGACGCACACGTCGGGTCGCTGCGGTGGATTTCCAACTGCTCGCGTAAGGAAGCATCGGCATCGACCGAGGCGGTCTCCTCCAATTCCGGGACCCCCGGGGGGGGATCCGGCGGAGGGGTGCCGAGCACGTTCTCCAGAATCCACTTGCCCCGCTTCACCGGCGAAGTCCGCGTCGGGTTGCTCGTCAGCGTCAGCACGCTGGCGTGCGTGAGGATTCCGCGGCGCGGCGAGTCGGCCAACGAAACGCGGCGGAAATGGCTCCCCTCGACCCCCTCGATCCCGTAGTGCTGGGCGAGCGGCTCATTGAGAAACGTCTCGTCCGCGTCGAGCAAATCCAAAATGCTGCGGTCGCTTCGCATCAGGTCCAGGAACAACAATCGCGTCTCTTGACGCATCGCTTCGCGGAGCTCGTCGTTGAATTCTTGAAAACGCTCCGGATCGGGCTCGGCCGTCTGCAGGTTGCGAATCCCCAGCCACTGCGAGGCAAAGTTGTCGGCCAGGGAGTCGGCTTTGGGATCGGACAGCATCCGCTCGACTTCCTGGCGAAGCACCGCCTCGTCCCTCAGGCGACCCTGGTCGGCCAGCTCCAGCAGCGCCTCGTCCGGCGTGCTGCTCCAGAGGAAATACGACAGCCGCGTGGCCAACTGATGATCGGTCAGCGGCACCACGTCGCCCGGAGCGGCATCATGGGGAGGAGCTTCGACGCGGAACAGGAACCGGGGCGAGACGAGCACACTCGCCACCCCGACGCGCATCGCCCGTTCAAAACTCTTTTCGCGCTCGTGGGCCTGTTCGATCAGGTTCAAATAGGCCTCGACCGTGCTCGCTTCGACCGGCCCGCGGAACGCTCGCCGCAGCAGCCACTCCATGCCCGGCCGAGCCGCTTCGGCGACGCTCGTCTTCTTCGATGGGTGCTTTTGGACGATCCGCTTGTGCCCCTCGGGAATCAGCTGCTCCGGGGTGCCGATGGGACCGCTGAGCGAGATCGATTTGACCGAGAACTGAACCTGGTCGTGGTCGATGTTCCGCGAGACCTGAAGCGACTCAGCTTCCCGAGCGCGGGCTGCGGCGATCACTTTCTCGTCCAGCTTCGACGCGTCGGCAAAGACCGCCTCAGCCTCCTCGGCTTCGCCAGCCTGCCCAGGTTTGGCCTTCTTGGGTTCAGCTTTCTCGTCGCCTGATTCCTCCTCGTCGGGCTGCTCGACCTTAGCCAGCAGCAAGCGGTGGGTCCCCGCGGTGAACGTGGTCTCGAAGGAATGCGAGTGGGAGGCGCCGCCGTCGGCGTGCTTGTATTCGAGCGTCTTGAGCGGTTGCCCCGCCTCGTCGTAGACCCGCAGGGTGACCGGCGAACGCTTGGGCTGTGGGGCGGCCGCGGCGACGCGGACGCGATAGCGACCGGCGACCGGCACCTTGAACTCGGCCCACGCGAAGCTGTCTTGGAAGAGGTAGTGCTTATAGAACGAGCCGATCCGCTCCTCGCCGAGGACGTGCAGCGTCTCACCGCTCCGCTCGATGTCCACTCGCTCGATCTCGTCCGGATCGAGGATGACTGCGGCGGCGACCTCTTCGGCGGCGGTCATGTACCGCTCGAACAGCATCGGCGGTAGCGACAGCACGTCGCTGTTGTTGTCAAAGCCCGCACCGACTTCGTCCGAAGGAAAGGCCTCGGCAGGCCGCAGATCCTGGCCAAACAGGTCGCGGATCGTGTTGTTGTACTCGGCCCGGTTCATCCGCCGGATGGTGACGCGGCTCGGCTTCGGATCGAGGTCGCAATCATTGCCGTAGAGCGCTGCTTCAATCGCCGCGATCAGCTGCGCCCGTTCGGCTTTGGTCGGCTGAGCGGCATCGTCCGGCGGCATCGCTCCGAACTGAACTCGCTGCAGCACCTTCTCCCAGTGCCCGCGATCCTCGACCAGCGAGGCGGCCGTCTCGAAGGGCTCGAGATCGAGTTCCGCTTCCTGGTAATCGGCGTTGTGGCAATCGAGGCAGAACTCGCGAACCAGCGGAAGCCCGACCTGCTGCCAGTCGGCCGCTTCACCAGCAGCGACCACGCCCTCCGCGGTTTTGGCTTCATCCGCGCTTTCGGTTGCACCCGCGGTTTCGGTTGCATTGGGAGCCGAGTCGTCGGCCGCCGCGCGGAGCGGCGGATTGAGGTCCCGATCGAAGCCGGGCATCGACATCAAGCCGGACGCCACGAGGCTCGCGAACAGGCCCGCGGCGACGGAGCCACGGGACCGCGGGCTCGCCAGTCGTGCAAAGCGAAGGTGCATAATTCGATGGGTGAGGCGGGACTTGCGTCGATTCCCGCCGCCGCCAAGCAGGTCGTTGCTCGGGCAGCCGGCGGAGTAGGACGCAAGCGATTCGGGAAGTGGCCGGCCGGCGTTCACGAGCCCCAGAGGGCGGCTGACACCGGCCGGGAGTGGGTCTCCATTGTACAGGAAAACTGCCTATTTTCCAAGCTCGCCGCACTTGTGAGCTATGTTTCGGCGGACTTCCGCTTTCTCCGCTTCGCGACCGGCCCGCTGCGATGACCACCAATCAACCGATTCCCTGGAAATATCTCGGCCAGACTCTGCGGCGATTCGCCCCGGTGTGGGCAGGAGCGGCGCTCCTGTTCGCCGGCTTCGGCATCGCCTACACGATCACCCGCAACGACACTTGGGAGGCGAGCCAGCCTCTGCTGATCCGCGACGAAGCGACCGGCTCGGCCGACCGGCTGGGGCGTTTCGCCAGCCAGACCGACCTGATCGCCGCGCAGGAGACGATCTTGGAGATGGCCCGCAACCGCGAGGTCGTCGCTGCGGCGCTCCGCGACATCGGTCCTCCGGCGGGAGCCGACGCCAGTCGCTGGCCCACCGCGAGCCAAGTGGAATCGGCTGCCAGCGAGGCGATCAACGTGCGGCCGGCAAAGGGAGCCGAGTTCGGAGACACCGAAGTCGTCTACCTGGTGGCTCAAGGCGAGACGCCCGAGCGCGCCGCGAGGCTTTGTGCCGCCGTGTTCGCCCGCCTCAGCGAGCATTTGCGGACCGTCCGCCGCGTTCGGGCCGACAGCATCATCGACGAGCTGAGTCAGGCTCGCGATCTGGCCCGCACGAATCTGGAGACGGCCAATGCGGAGTTGCAGAAGCTCGAAACCACGGTCGGAAGCGACTTGGGAGAACTCCGCGGGTTGAGCGAATCGGTCACCGGCGAAGGGAACACGAGCCGCGTGCTGAGCGAAGTTCAACGCGAGCTGGATGTCGCCGAGCTGGAGCTGGAGCGGGTCGAGACACTCCGGGAACTGCTGGTGCGGAGCTCGGAAAACCCCCAACACCTGCTCGTCGCCGGCAGCGAATTGCTCAGCACCCAACCGACGTTGCAGCGGATCAAGGAGGGTTTGATCGACGCTCAGCTCGCCGCATCGCAACTCTCCGGTCGCTACACCGCCGACCATCCCCGGATGCGGTCCGCAGTGCTCGAACAGCAAACGATCCGCGAGGAGCTGCGGCAAGAAATCGACTCGGCCACGGCGGCGATGAAGCCCACGCTCGACCTGGCCCGAGAGAAAGTCGCGCGTCTGACCGGAAAGCGGGATCGGCTTCGCGACAAACTGGCTCGGCTGGCAACGCTCCGGACCGAGTATGGCCGGATGACGGCGGAAGTCCGCCATCGCACCGAATTGCTTGCCCAGGCTCAGACTGGATTGGCCGAAGCCGAAGCGACCCGCTCGGCGGCCATGACGACGAACCTGATCGCGGGGCTGGCGCCACCACGCGTCGGCGAGCGACCGATCGGCCCCGGCGGGACGACGATCGTTGGCGGGGCGATGGTCGCGGGACTGCTGTTCGGACTCGGCACCGTCTTCCTCGTTGCCCCGGGACCGCAGAACCGTAGCTACGGGCGGCGGTGGTCGGATTACCTCGGCGGTCGCCGCGCTTCGGACCGTCTCCCGGCGGCTACGTCGGGAGGCCCTACCGCCGCCGCATCGATGCCTGGTTTCCCCACTCCGCCTGGCCACTCCACCCCGGTCCCCGAACGCCGCGCCGCAGCGGCGGGTAGTTCACGAGCCTGAGCACGGCCAGCGGTCGTTTAACGGCAAGCCGCAAGCGACTGTGTTTTAAAAAGCAGTCGCCTGCGGCTTGCCGTTAAACAATTTTCCCGTGAGGCAAGCTACGATGAGCCTCCGCTCAATCGATCCTCCTCGCACCGCTCCAGGTTCGCCATTGATCGCTCACGTTTTCGTCTACGGGACGCTTCGCCGCGGCCAGTGCCGCGAGGGGTGCTGGCCTCGTCCGCCGCTCCATGTCGCGACCGGGTTCGTCCAAGCCGAGTTGTTCGATCTCGGCCCCTACCCGGCAATCCTCGTAGGCAAGGATTGGGTCTGCGGGGAATGCTGGACGCTGCGCGAAGAGGACGTCGAAGAGACGCTGCGGGTGCTCGACGCGATCGAAGGTTTCGCCCAGCCTGGTGAAGACGACCTGTATGTGCGGCGGGTCGTCGACATTCTCACCGCGCCACCGCCAGCGACCGCTCCCGACGCCCGCTCTCAAGACGCCCCCGTTCACGCGTCCAGCGTCCGGGGCTACGCCTACTTTCTCGTCGCCGAGCGGTTGCCATCGTTCGCGCGGCGGATTGCGGCCCGAGCGCACCCCGAGCTCGCTGGCCTCAACGCTCCCGCCGGCGGCGCGGGGCGAGTTTACGCTTGCTGGCCCGATGACGGGCGGACCGTCGCCGAGACTTCGTCGCTGCCCGATCCTTTCGATGCCCCACCAGCTGCGGATCCCGCGCCGTAGGTTTCGGCCAGCCGGGCAACCGCCTCGATGGTCGCTTGCCGGAACGAGGCGGGGGTGAGCACTTCGGCATCGGCCCCGAGGGCCAGGACTTTGGGGAGCAGTTCGCGGGGATGCGACGCGGGAACGGTGAGCAGAAACCGCCCCGGTTCGTCTTCGGTCAGCTCCTGCTCGGGGTGCCAAGGATCTTCGCGAACCCAGCCCGCCGCGCGCTGTCCGAGCCGGATGCAGACTTGTTCGGTCTGCTCACCGGAGAAGATCCCAATGCTCTTGCCGAGGTGCGACTCGAGATTGATCGTCGGATCGACTTGAAAGTACTCGTCAAGTGCCGTGGCGCGTTGGAAGCGATCCAGTTTCCAGTGTCGCAGCCGTTCGCCGGGAGCGGCCACTTCGACCGCCGCGGCCACGACGTACAGGCTCGACTGGTAGACCGCCAATCCGTACGGCTCGATCCGCCGAACGGTCACCGGTTTGCCGATTGCCTGATACTCAATTTCCACGACGCGATGTTCATTGATCGCGCGGTTGATCGTGCGGAGGATGCCTTCTTTCTGTTCGTACTTTTTGCTGGGGGTTCCGAACACACAGAGGGTCTTGCGGTACCGCTGATAGTGCTCGAAAACCCCTTCGGGCAGCTCTTCGCGGATCTTGTTCCAGAACGATTCGATCCCCTGCCAGTAGGAGGTGCCGACCAGCGGATAGAGCAGGTCGCGGCCGATCGAGAGGGCGATGAGCTCAGTGGCCGTGGCGCTGATTTTGTGGATCCCGCGGTCGGTCCGCCCGAGCTTCCAAATTTTTCCCCGCGCGTTGGTCTCGGTGATGATGTCGTAGCCGGCGGCCTGGAGGGCTTCGATATCCCGCCGCACGGTCCGCTCGTGCAGCGAGTTCAACCCGAGATCGTCGACCAAGTCCTCGCGAACCTCCTCGAGCGTCTTCCCAAATCGGCTCGCCTCGAGCAGCTGGAGAATCCGGTGCTGGCGAATCAATTGTTCGTTGCGAGCCATGGCATTCCGTTGCAGCAGTTGAAGCGTTGGAGGGGACGGAGTCGGATGATACCCCACTGGCCCAAGTCCCCGAAGACCTGCAAGACCGGCACAGCCAATGCCCTCCCCCCGGGAGGATAATGCTGCGCGGGAGTTTACTGGCAGAGCTTAGCTGGACAGCGCCACTTTGGATTGGTTCGGAGCGGGACGGCTCGCAGAAAAATCGTTTAACGGCAAGCCGAAGGCGACTGCTTTTTAAAACA
>NZ_WRPR01000125.1 GCF_010367455.1 Candidatus Laterigemmans baculatus
GCTAGCCCGGATATTTCATCCGCTGATCAGCGTAGGTATCTAGCGCGAGAGCCTTAGTTCCGGTAGACATTGGAGTTACCACACTTCAATCCCACCGAACCCAAGGCTCTCGGCAATGACGAAGCGTACCCGAAGACGAGCTGCTTTTAAACGCCTTCGCCGCCGAGCCGTCGAGGTCGACTTTCAGGGCGGAACGCTAACCACCGACAGCGGGCTGTTGCTGCTCCGCGAGGCGGATCGCAAGCTGGGGTTGATCGACCGCATCAATGCGGCGATCCCCGATCCCCGAGATCTTCGCTACGTGGCTCACCCCCAACGAGAAATGCTCGTCTCGCGGATCTTCGGCATCGCTACTGGCTACGAAGATGGCAACGATCACGCCCAGTTGCGGTACGACCCGGCAATGCAAGTCGCTGCCCAGCGAGAGCCGGATGCAGCGATCCGACTGGCCAGCCCATCGACGCTCTCACGGCTCGAGAATCGTGTTGATTCCAAGACGATGTTCGCGCTCCACGAGATCCTCGTCGACACCTTCCTGGATAGCTACGACGAGCCGCCCGAAGAGATCATCCTCGACCTCGACGCCACAGATGACCCGACGCACGGCAATCAAGAGAAGCGCTATTTCAACGGCTTCTACAACGGTTACTGCTTTCTCCCGCTGTATGTCTTTTGTGGAAACCAAATCCTGGTTTCTTACCTGCGGCCAAGCAGTGTCGGAGCAGCTAAGCACGCGCGTCCAATTAGCAAGTTGCTGGTCGAGAAGATTCGCTCCCGCTGGCCCAACGTGCGGATCATCCTTCGCGGCGACAGCGGGTTCTGCAACGGGAAATTGATGCGGTGGTGCGACAAGAACCGTGTTGGATACATCTTCGGTTTTCAGCAGAATCCTGCACTGAAACGCCACTTGGTACACGAGATGGTCGCAGCGCATGCGGCTTTTCAATCCGCTCGTGAGAAGCAACGGCGGTTCACCTGGTTCTCCTACAAAGCCCGCCGCTGGGACCGTCACCGCTGGGTGATCGGAAAGGCTGAACATACCGCCAAGGGTTCTAACCCCAGGTTCGTGGTGACGAACCTTCCGGAGGCAGTGGCTCAAGCAAGCTCCGGCAATTCTCCGGCAGCCAACCCTGAGCGGTTCTATGAGACGCTTTACTGCCCGCGTGGCGAAATGGAGAACCGGATCAAAGAGCAGCAGTTGTGTCTGTTCGCCGACCGGACGAGTTGCACGGACTTCATGGCCAATCAGTTTCGTCTGATGTTGGCGAGCTTCGCCTACGTGCTGCTCGACGCGGTTCGACGGATCGGTTTAGCGGGCACCGAGGCTAGCCACTGGCGTGTCGACACGATTCGGCTGCGGCTTTTGAAAATCGCTGCTCGCGTCCGCGTCACTGCTCGCCGCGTCGTCTTCCACCTCGCCAGTAGCTGCCCCTACGAGCGCCTATTCAATCACGTCGCTGAGCGCTTGTGCGACACCAGCTGAGCGGCCCCATAGGACGCTCGTGCGACGCCCGAGGCCGACTGGGGGTAGGGGGAACTCTGCGCCGCCACCCCGCCCGCCCGCCTCTTCTCGTAAAATCCAACCGCATCAGCCGCCCCGAGCCTAAAATCCATCAGCGGATGAAATATCCGGGCTAGC
>NZ_WRPR01000126.1 GCF_010367455.1 Candidatus Laterigemmans baculatus
CGGCGAGGCGCAACACCGTATTCATGAGTGCGGTGGGTGATTCGAGTGCGGTTCAGCAGCCGGGGAACATGTGGCGTCGGTGATTGCCATAACGGCACGGATTACGGGGCGGCGGCCCACATCGATAGACTCAAAAACACGGACACCCGCCGCTCCCGTACATCCGATGGTTCGCGGATTTTCTGTGCAGCCGGAAGTCGGATGGTGCGACGAGTCAAGTCCACAAAGTGTAGCAGTGAGCCATGGCCGAGCCAATCTTCGAGCGCACCAGTTCTCAAGCGCACCTGGCGTTGGACAATCCGTAGTAGCCGCGTGAACTGAGCCAATCGAATCATGAATTGGCGACCGGCGGTCATATGCGGAAATCCGCGACTCCGGGGCACAGTCAAATCGCGTGCACCTGTTGCGAGATCGAACTTACGGCAGAACGAAAGTCGTGGATCGAGCGCATCAAACCGATGGCGTCACCGAGCGGCGAGCATCAGTAATTCGAGCGCACCATTTTGTGACGTGAGCGGGAAAGAATTAAATCAGGGGCTGCGAGGGCGGCATGATGGGCGACTCCGCGAACGGTGGCGTTAACCCGGCGGCGGCCGAGTGGATAGTCTTCAGTAAGTGCCCCATCCGCCGCTCGGGTTCGACGCGTTGTTATGGCTCCGCAGCAGTGCCCGGCGAGCCAGGACCGCAGATGTAGCACCGTGGTAATCGAGTGTAACCGATCGACTCGGCGTCAGCATGCCTGAATCAGCCGGTTCTGTGGCATCAATTGTGAAAGCCGGAACTCACGTATCACTCTTCGGGCCAAGCCCCGTGAACCAGGTTCAGTAATCATCAAACGCCAGACAGTCAACGACGGTGTCGCGTGAGCGAAGTGCTTCATAAACGTTGTCGGCCCCACGACTCTCCAATGCGATTGACCTTCACGCGCACCTGCTCCCCGATTGAACCCTCGGATCGCGATGACGTCAAATCCTCGAGCACGGAAGTTAGTGGCACCCCAAACGACAGTCGGAATCTAATGCGGGTGGCGGCTCACTGTGCATAGGGGCTGATTCGAGCGCACCACGGCAGGCAGAGAACGGATAGTGTCGGTGATTGCCATAACGGACGCGTTAACCCGGCGGCGGCCGAGTGGATAGTCTTCAGTAAGTGCCCCATCCGCCGCTCGGGTTCGACGCGTTGTTATGGCTCCGCAGCAGTGCCCGGCGAGCCAGGACCGCAGATGTAGCACCGTGGTAATCGAGTGTAACCGATCGACTCGGCGTCAGCATGCCTGAATCAGCCGGTTCTGTGGCATCAATCGTGAAAGCCGGAACTCACGTATCACTCTTTGGGCCAAGCCCCGCGAACCAGGCTCAGTGATCATCGAACGCCAGACAGTCAACGACGGTGTCGCGTGAGCGAAGAGCTTCATAAACGTTGTCGGCCCCACGACCCTTCAATGCGATTGAACTTCACGCGCACCTCTGCTCTCCGATTGAACCCTCGGATCGCGATGACGTCAAATCCTCGAGCACGGAAGTTAGTGGCGCCCCAATCGACAGTCAGAATCTAATGCGGGTGGCGGTTCACTGTGCATAGGGGCTGATTCGAGCGCACCACGGCAGGCAGAGAACGGATAGCGTCGGTGATTGCCATAACGGTGGAAATCACGTGGCGACCGCCGAGGAGTTAGATCCGCAGGGAAGAGCCCATCGGTCGCTCACGTGGATTTCATTGTTACGCGAGAGACGCGACGATTCTGTCGATCCCGCAATCTCCCTCGCGACGACGGCCCACAGTGGATTCCTCGCTCTGGAAGGCTACCGCATTGCACCAGAAGCGAACCTCTCAACGACCGCGCACACCTCATGGGCTCCGAGATATGGTGACTCGGGACCGAAAAGGATCTCGCCGTTGTGCAGAGTGTCATCGAATACGGATATCTGTAAGTCATAGGTATCGTCGGGCAGTTCTCCGGAATTCGTAGAGACCGAGAAGATCAGATGCGGACAAGATGGTAGTCGCCACCCAAGTGCGTCCTGCTCGTCATCGATCGCACCGAGTTCTATACGTGAGTCGCCAAAGCGTGTGCGGAGTGCGGCTGCAAGCCTCCGGATGCTCGTGTTTCCAGGAGCGGTCATTAAAGTGCAATCGCGTAACGTCCGCGTTAACCCGGCGGCGGCCGAGTGGATAGGCTTCAGTAAGTGCCCCATCCGCCGCTCGGGTTCGACGCGTTGTTATGGCTCCGCAGCAGTGCCCGGCGAGCCAGAACCGCAGATGTAGCACCGTGGTAATCGAGTGTAACCGATCGACTCGGCGTCAGCATGTCTGAATCAGCCGGTTCTCTTGCATCAATCGCGAAAGCCGGAACTCACGTATCACTCTTCGGGCCAAGCCCCGCGAACCAGGTTCAGTGATCATCGAACGCCAGACAGTCAACGACGGTGTCGCATGAGCGAAGTGCTTCATAAACGTTGACGGCCCCGCGACTCTCCAATGCGAATGACCTTCACGCGCACCTGCTCCCCGATTGAACCCTCGGATCGCGATGACGTCAAATCCTCGAGCATGGAAGTTAGTGGCGCCCCAATCGACAGTCAGAATCTAATGCGCGTGGCGGTTCACTGTGCATAGGGGCTGATTCGAGCGCACTACGGCAGGCAGAGAACGGATAGCGTCGGTGATTGCCATAACTTGTTTCTCACCGGGTGGTGCGGCGAGATGGGGTTTGGGGTGGGTGTTCTCGCCGGTTCGGCGGGTGGTGTTCCCGCTGGTTGGTGAGAACGGCTTGGTTCGTATTCTCGCCGGTTTCGGCGCTCGGCGTCAATCAAGTTGGCTGGAATTGGTCTCTGCCGTAGTTTCGGCAGATTTTGCTGTACTGGCCTTCATGTGCTGAACATCTGGCATGTTCTTTGCCCCTCCGGTTGCGAGTGTGCGTCCCCCTGTTTCGGCTGGAGTGCGGCCTGAGGAGGTGCACATGCGATTCGCCATGGAGAGGGTGCGGACGGCTTTCCCGTTTGCGGCCGAGTTTGTCAGGAGCTTGCTACGTCAATTGAAGCGTCTCGGGGCGCGCTGGTACGGGCACGTGTGTGCCGCCATCGCACAGAGGACTCCCCGGACGCTGCGACTCGGGAGACTGTGATGGCTGTTCTTGAGCGGTCGGCAAGGTCGGAGCGGGAGCTGAAGTGGGCGAGAATTTGGTTCTCGAATCTGGCTCGCTTTCATCAGCGAGTTCCGCGGGGCAATTGGAAGTTTACAGCGGATCATGTGATTGCCTTCCTGCGGTCACACCTGAGGAAGGGGACGCCTGCTTGGAAGCGATTGAGGATTGTTCAGGGGCTGATCAGTTATCGCTGGATGGTCCAAGAAGCAGCGGCAGGTGATCTGCTGCCGATACGGGCGAAACTTCGAGAGATCGCCGCCAAGGAGCAGCTCGCTGGTGCCGGTGTCGACTCGATCGAGGATGTGGTGGGGCGGATCGACCCGCAGGAGCCGGACATCCTTCGCGACTACCGGCGGACCTTGCGTCGGCTGGGGAAGAGTCATGAGACCGAGCGGGCTTATGTGCGGAAGTTGAAAGCTTTCATGAGCGCCCACGGACTGCGGTGTCGCAATGATTTTCGCAAAGTTGGCGCTGCTGACGTCGAGGCGCACCTAACCGATCTTGCTGTGGATGGCAATGTTGCTCCGTCGACTCAAAATCAAGCGTTCTACGCCTTGCTCTTCCTTTTCGAGAACGTTTTGAAGCGCGACATGGGCCGCATCCAGGCGATCCGTGCCTCCAAGGGTAAGCAGATCCCAACGGTCATGAGCTGCAATGAAGTCGAGCAGGTTCTCGCTCAGTTGAAAGGTGTGCCGCTGGTCATCGCCAAGCTTCTGTACGGCTGTGGGATGCGAATCAGCGAAGCCCTGCGGCTGAGGATCAAGGACATCGATTTTGACAACCAGTTGATCCAGATCCATCAGGCGAAAGGGGGTAAAAGCCGACTCGTTCCCTTGCCGCTCGAGCTGATTGAGCCGCTTCGCCGGCTGGTCAAGTCACGGCGGGTGCTGCACGAGCAAGATCTGGCCGATGGTGTCGCTTCGGTGTGGCTTCCGTATTCGCTAGCCAAGAAGTATCCGTCGGCTGCTCGCGAGTTCCGTTGGCAGTTTCTGTTTGCCTCCGATCGGCTTTCCAAGGATCCGCGCACCCACGCTCTGCACCGCCACCACCTTCACCGCGATACCTTTCCGAGCCATTTGCGGCGTGCGGTTGAGGCAGCCGGAATCACGAAGCACGTCTCCGCCCACACATTCCGCCATTCGTTTGCTACCCATCTGCTGCAACAGGGAGCGAACATCCGCACCATTCAGGAGTTGCTCGGGCATAGCGACGTGACGACGACGATGATCTACACGCACGTGGTCCACCGCAACGACGTACGCGTTGTCAGCCCCCTCGACCGATTGATCTCCAGCCAACAGGAAAGCGAGTCGGGGAATCCTGACCAGCTGAAGCCGGACCCGCCACAGTGCGGCGTCCAGCTTGATCCAGTGTGCGAGGTCGAGACAACGCGCGAGCCCAAACGGGCGTATGTGCCAGAATCGGTCTGTACCCCCGCTCCGTGCTGCGAGTCCGAGTCGGCCAGCGAGCCTGTACTTGTCTGCGATCCCATGCCCGCGTATGTGTCCGAGCCAGTGCGTGATCCAGAGCTAGTGCGTGATCCAGAGCCGGCATGTGTGGCAGAGCCGACCTATGTGACTGATCCAGCCTCTGAACTCGACGCGGTGCAAGTTGCCCAGAGTGAGGACGCTGAAGTTGCGGTGGGTGTCGTGCATGAATCTGATCCCAGCGACGACTCCGCGAGAATGTCCAGCTGCGGCGACCAGGAAACGGTTTCAAATGGAGGGCCGGCTCCGGCACCGGCGAACGGAGGCTGGTGGAACGGCGTCGTGGGAGCGATCGGAAAACTGCACTCGGCCCTGCCCTGCTCTCCCCAGGACGGCTGTACGGCGGGAGACGGCAACGCGACGAGTCGCTGCACCAGCACGGCTTCATCGCTGGGAAGGTTTTTCAGGAGAACGTATTCTCGGGCCAGCACTCGACGGAGTCTTCTGCAGCGGACGCCGGCGACGAGCTTAGGCTGCCGAGCAGGCTGACACGGTCTTCGCGCGAGGCACGCCAGCTGGCGACATACTCTTCGGACGTTGGTTCGATTTCCCATGGCCATGGTTCGATCCATCCGTCGAGATCGAGTTCTTTGTTCCAGACATCGACCTGGGGCTCGCCCAGCTGTTCCGGCTCAAGGTCCTCGAGGAACCCCGCCTCGGCGGCCAGGCGAAACAAAACCGGGTGCTGCTGCCTCAGTAGCTTCCAGCGTCTTCGCTTTCGCGGACGGACCTGAGCGATCTGCCGTACGAGGGAGGCGAGTACAGCGACGTCTTCGGGGGCCTCCGCTTCGAGCTGTTCCAACCGTCGGAGGTTCTTTGCGGAGACGTTGGACGGGTCGAGAAAACCGAGGATCTCATCGGTCAGGAAAATCCGCGCTTGTTCCTCTCGTGGTCGCTGACGACACCGGCGGCACACGACAGCGCGTTCACCTCGGGCGCCAAACTGCTCGTGAGGACGGGAGTGGCCACAGATTGCGCAGAATCGGCCCAATCGCCTAGCCTCAAGCGGATGACACAATTTATGGAGCTGGACTTCGTTCCCATGGGTGACGCGTGAGTTGTCCCCGGCTGGTCGTAGGTAGCCCCCCGACAGCATAGCGGACACGGGGACGCCGGTCACGCTCTGCGAGTGGCTGCGTCGCTCACGTCCTGCCGCGGCTCGCCGCGGTTCCCCGAGGGGGCGCAGCGACGCCGGCGATTCCGGGTCTCCCGGGGAGAGGGAGCCGTGCGGCGGAAGGGACGGGGGACGCGGGATCCGTGTTTCGGAACCAGCTCACCCTCCTCCAGGACCGCGGTCTGACTCGTTCCGGGCCGGCGGAAATATAGAGATTTTCCAGCATGAGGGGGGGCTTTGAGAAAGCGCTTATAGTTAGCGCTTTGGAGTATCCACTCAGATTGTCCGCTCGAGATCCAAAGGGTACGGATCTGAACCGTTTGGGCCCCCGGCAGATTTGAGCTCTGGCTTCAGGTCTTCCGGGTAGCTCGTAAGCGTCCGTCTCACGACGATTCTCTCGCAGCGAAGCTACAGCCCGACCAGCGGCAGATGCTCGCTCCTCGGAGACTGACGAACAGCGGCAGATGCTCGCTTGTGGGCTAAATTTCGAGCCTTTTTGCTCCATATAGACGTGATGTACCCGAGGCTAGGTTCTCTGGCTCGGGATTCACCCTGTTCCGCGGCTGAATCGTGCGTTTTGAAGCACGTGAAGCCGCGGATGTGTCTATCTCTTGGAGCTTTGCATATGTCCCACGTGGTTCGAATTCGGACGGAGGTGCGGGATGTGGGGGCGCTGCGGCTAGCTGCCGCGCGACTGTCGCTTCCCAGCCCTCAGTATGGAAAGGTGCGACTGTTTAGCGCCGAGCAGACGGGTTGGTCGGTGCCACTGACCAATTGGCGATACCCGGTCGTCTTTGATACCGGCAGCGGCGAAGCCCACTTCGATAACTACCAGGGCCGCTGGGGAGAGCAACGGTATCTCGATCAGCTGCTGCAGGCTTATGCCGTCGAGAAGGCGAAGATCGAAGCACGGAAGCAGGGGCACAGCGTCCGTGAACAGGCGCTGGCCGATGGCAGCATCAAACTCACCGTCCAGGTTGGAGGTGCTGCATGAAGACGATCGAAATCATCGTCGCGCCCGACGGCTCGTCACGCCTGGAAACCAAGGGCTTTAGCGGCAGCGAGTGCCGCGAGGCGAGCCGACTGCTCGAACAGGCGATCGGGGCCAAAGAGTCCGATACGCCGACCGCCGAGATGCACCAGGCGGCATCCCAGGCGAATCAGCAGCACCATCGGCAGTAGGTGCTGAAGCGCAGAGCCGGTCGCTATCGGCTCGCGATTCTTCGCTCTGCGGCCACTTCTCTCTGGCCGCTGCCTGCTTCCGAGGGGGCGCTTTCCCGGCGGCGTGCATGCGCTCTCGCTGCGCCCGCTTGTCTTGTTCTCGAACCATTTTTCTATGGAGATTCTCTATGACGCTGACTCAACGGCTCGACGAACTCGTCCGGGCCTGCTTCACCGGGATCTGGATTCAGTCCCACGAACATCAGGATGCGATTGCCGAGATCGGTGCTCTCTGCCAGCGCGAAGCGTGGCGGATGGTCCTTTGGGATGTCGACCAGGGGCTGAGCGGGCAGGAGGGCCAGGCGGACGCGTCCGATCCGCTCTCCGCGGTCCGGGCACTCGGTGCTCTGGCGGGCTCCGAAGAGGCTGGTACGACGCTGCTGGTGCTCCAGAACTACCACCGCTTCCTCGGCTCTGCGGAAATCGTGCAGGCGGTCAGCCGGGCCGTGATCGACGGCAAGCTGCACCGCACGTTCGTGGTGGTCCTTTCGCCGGTGGTCCAATTGCCGGTGGAGCTTGAGAAGCTGTTCGTGGTCATCGATCACGAACCGCCGACCCGGGAGCAGCTCGACTCGCTGGCCCGCAGCATCGCCACCGAAGAGGGCGAGCTGCCGCAGGAGAGCGAGATGGACCGCGTGCTGGATGCGGCGGTGGGGCTGACCCGCTACGAAGCCGAAGCCGCCTTCTCGCTGTCGCTGGTGCGTCACGGGTGCGTGCGGCCCGACACGATCTGGGAACTCAAGACCCAGACGCTCAAGAAGTCGGGGCTGCTCTCGCTGTACCGCGGCCAAGAAGACTTTAGCCACCTCGGCGGGCTGTCGGCGCTCAAGGCGTTCACGCGTCGGGCGCTACTGCGGAGTCCCCGCGTCGCCCCGTCGGCCAAGGCCCGCGGCGTGCTGCTCTTGTCGCCGCCAGGCTGCGGAAAGAGCCAGTTCTGCAAGACGCTCGGCAAAGAGGTCGGTCGCCCGGTGCTGATCCTGGATGTCGGCAGCTTGATGGGGAGCCTCGTCGGCCAATCCGAAGAGCGGACGCGTCACGCGCTCCGCACGATCGATGCGATGGCACCTTGCGTGGCCATGCTGGACGAGGTCGACAAAGCGTTCGCTGGAGTCGGCGGCTCGGGGCAGAACGACAGCGGCGTCTCGGCCCGGATGTTCGGAACGTTCCTGTCGTGGCTTAACGATCACGAGTCGGATGTGTTCGTGGTCTGCACGGCGAACGACGTCACGAAGCTCCCGCCGGAGTTCTCGCGGAGTGAGAGGTTTGACGGAGTGTTCTTTCTGGACTTGCCCCAGCGGGAACAGAAGGACGCGATCTGGGAGATGTACATCGCGCACTTCGGAGTCGATGCCGACCAGCAGCGTCCGCGGGACGACGACTGGACCGGGGCGGAGATCCGCTCCTGCTGCCGGCTGGCGGCGCTCCTGGATCTGCCGCTGGTCGAGGCCGCGAAGAACGTCGTGCCGGTGGCGGTGACTTCGGCTGAATCGGTCACGCGGCTGCGGCAGTGGGCCAGTGGCCGCTGCTTGGATGCGGACTTCGGGGGCATCTACTCGGCGACGAAACCGGCAGGCAAACAGCGCCGCCGGGTTACTCGCGGCGAGCCGTCGGAGAACTAAACCAGCTGGGCGCCGTCTCCACCAGCTGAGCATCGTGCTCAGCACTCTTCCCCTACCACTTTCTCAAGGGAGCAATCACTTGGAACCCACCCTCGTATTTCTGCTGGCCCTGGCCACCGCCGGAGCGATGTTTTTGGCGCTCCGCGAACGGCATCGGCGCCGTGGGCTGTTGGTCCTGCTTACTCGTGTCGCACAGATGAGATGCCATGAAAGCACCAAACCCGATCCCTCTGATCCTGCTCATTTTCTTGCTGGTGTTCGGGTGCCGAAACCGCAGCGACCTTTCCAGTCGTCAGATCGAGCGGCTCGCGGACATGCAGGCCGACGTGGCTTCGGGAAGTCGACATCTGGTCGAGCACGACGCGTCAGCTAGAGCCGACTGGGCGGCGCTGCAGCTCAAGCTGGAGGACGCTCGCGGGGAGCTCGATCGGCGGCGCGATCAGCTGCACGCCGACCAGCAAGCGTTCGTCCGCAGCCAGGCTGTCGCTCCAGTCGTCGCGGAAGCCATTCTGCGGATAGGCACGACGCTCGTCTGTCTTTCGCCGCTGGCCGTGTTCGCGTGGTTCGTGCTGCGGACGCGAGAGACGCCCGAGGACCGACAGCTCTCGGAGGTGCTGATCGAAGACTGGCTGGACCGGCAACCACCAGCACCAAAGCCGAAGCTGCTCGGTACAACCATCAAGAGGCTGCCGGGTCTCAAGCTCCGCAACTGAACTCCGTCTCTTCGGCGTTCAGCCCCAGGCCCCAATGTTTCTCAATCGATGGAGGTGTTTTATGGCTGTGACTGTACGGCCTTCGCTGGGGTCGCTCATGCGCGAGGTAGGAGTCCGGCTCGCGCTCGTCACGCTTCGGTTACTGATTCGCGACCCTACGTTCCGGCACGGAGTGCAGCTCCTCGGCCGCAGCATCGCAAAGCGCCGCGCGAGAGCGGCGGCGGCCAGGCTCGTCTGTCCGACGCCCGGGAAGTGCCGGCGCCGGGCCAATGGGTAACCCGCCCCCAGTCCTGACTGCGATCCCGGTGCTCCGCTGTGGTCCGCAGTCCCCATAGCAGGAGACTTTTCCATGCTGTCCGAAGTACAGCTAGCGACGGTGCGGGCAGCTCTCCAGTTCTGGCGGGAGGAGATGTGCCCGGCTGGTGATGAAGCAGCGGACCGCTACTTCGATGAAACGATCGAGAACCATCTGTCAGCACGCCAGGTGCAAAACCTTGAATTGCGGTTCGAGCATGCGGCGGTGCGGTACATCCCGTACAACCGCAGCACGGAACGGATTGCTGCTCCGCATTTGTTCAGCGATCGACGCCTTGCTCAGCGCCTGACATGGGACGGATTCGCCGTCGGCACCGTGCTGCTCGGATGAGTGGCTGCATGGTTTTGATGACAGGCGAAGATGCTAACCGCGTGAGGTTGCTCCATACTTCTTTGCGTGGATCCAACAACGCACTCGTGTGGGCCTGCCTTTGTATGATTGTCGGATTCTTGGTGGTGTCGGCTGCCAGTGCAGTTAGCAACTGCCGAACGTTAAAATCCTACAGCCCAATGAAACCTCAAACACCTTAGCGAGAGAGCCATGCAATGAGCGAAAAGAAACTAGGGGATGACCCGGCCGATTCCAGTGAGACTCACAAGCTCCACCCAGACATCTTGAGTGGCGCACGCCTCCTAACCAAATTCTGGTACTACTACCTCGGTTTCAGCGTCCTGATGGTCGTGTCGGGAAATTGGCAGGTAAGCATGCTCCCATGGTCATTGCTATTTGGCGCAGCCCCCAGCTGCCTCGGGTACGTGCTGCTTGAGTGGGACAAGTCGTAACCGACGCAGAAGGCCCCGGCTAGCGGCCGCGGACATTCGTCCATAGTTGAACTTCATCGCCGCCCGCTCGGACCTGTTCCGGCCGGGCGGTTATTCGTTTTCTAACGCCATCTGGATTTCGATATGAGCACTCTCTTAGATGAACCCCAAACCGAATCCCGACCCCAAAGCACTGCCCAGTCCCACTCCACCGCCAGCGAACAACTGAAGTCCGAGACCACCGCCGTTCGGCTGCACATCCGCTGGCCTGGTGTCCGCAAGACTCTCAGCCAGCACCAGCGGCAGGTTGCGGCGGATGCCTTCGAAGCGGACACCAAAAGTGTCTCCGCCGCGAAGAAGCTGCTCGACACGTCCCATCCGGCGTTCAAAGCCGTCACGGCGGTCCGCAGCCAAGCGGTCGCCTACTGGCGCGGTAGCACGCTGCCGTACATCGAACCGGGCGTGCGGCTGCTGCGCCGCCAGGACGTTCCGGCGTTCGACGTCCACATGGCGAGCGTTCGCATCGAGCTACAGGAGGCCGTGGCGGAGCTCGACCGCTGCTACGGCGAGCTGGTCGACCAGGCCCGTGAGCGGCTCGATGATCTGTTCGATGCCTCGGATTACCCGCCGAGCCTCAGCGAGCTGTTTGCGATCGAGTGGGATTACCCAAGCGTCGAGCCGCCCGAGTACCTCCGCTCGGTCAGTCCGCAGCTTTACGAGGCGGAATGCCAGCGGGTCCGCAGCCGCTTCGAGGAAGCGGTCCAGATGGCCGAGCAGGCCTTTGCCGATGAGCTGTCGCAGCTCGTAACGCACCTGGCCGACCGGCTCACCGGTGAAGTCGACGGTAAACCGAAAGTGTTCCGCGACTCGGCAGTCACGAACCTGAACGAGTTCTTCGACCGCTTCCAGCGGCTGAACGTTCGCTCCAATGACCAGCTCGATCAGCTCGTCGAGCAGGCCCGGTCAATCATCCGAGGCGTTGGGCCCCAGGATCTGCGAGACCGGGACCGGCTGCGGCAGCAGGTCGCTCAGGAGCTGACGCGGGTTGAAGCGTCGCTCGAAGGCTGGATGACCGACCGGCCGCGGCGCAACATCCTCCGCCGGCCTCGCTAGGGAGTGCAAATGCAACTCGTCATCACCCCCAGCGGCTCGGTCCGCTGCATCTACTCCGAACAGCTCGATCTTCACCAGTTCGGTCGGCTGGCGATCGAGCGTGGTTCACATGTCGAGCCAACTGGCGACGGCCGATGGACGGCCGACCTGTCGCCCGTGAACGGCCCGGTGCTGGGGCCGTTCGCCTGCCGCAGCGAGGCGTTGGACGCCGAGGTCCGCTGGCTCGAAGAGCACTGGCTCACGCCCAGCACCCTATCAGCTGCCCGATAACAGCCCGCTTCGCCGCGGGCTGTTTTTGTTTCTGACGTGCCCCGATTCGTGGGGCGGTGTGTTTTCTCATGCCGCCCCGCGATGGGGGCGGCGCTAATTCTCCCATCTCTTTTTCTGAAGGATTTAGCGCTATGACTCAGAGCGAACTCAATCACGCGATTGCTCACGCCACGGGCGACTCGCTGTCGGAGATCAGCCGCCTTGGCTTCCAGACTGGGATGCTCGAAGTGGAGGACTTTGATGACGAAAGCCACCACGAACCCAGCACGGTCGACTGGGACGAACTGGAGCTGTACCGCAACCTGGCGTTATTCGAACAGCGAGAGCCGTCAATCGCCGTCTGATTATTTCAGTCGCTGCTTCTCTCTCAGCCCCGCCTCACCGGACCGCACGTCTTCAGTGAGGCGGGGCTGAGTCTTTTGTTGCTCACCAGGTTCGCCGCTCGTTTTCCGCCGAGCGGCGGTACCCCAACCAGGAGAGACTCATTGATCACCATCCCCCGCTCACTCGCCCGCCGGCTGCGCATTGTTTTCAGCCGTACCCTCGGCATTTCACCCCGCAGCCACGCGCCCTCCGTTCAGTTCCGTGCCGGCGACGGAGGAGTCACGCTCTTCATCGTCGGCCGCGACGCGGCCGTCGCCTACCAACATTCCACTGCATCCAGTTCCGAGTCGCTCGCTGTTCCCTTCGAACTGCTCAAGCGGTGCGAGGGAACGAAACACGAACCGGTCTCGCTCGAACGCGAAGGTGATGAGATCGTAGCCCGCTGGACCGACGCCGGCATCCCGCAGATCGCCCGGTTTCAGATCACGGACAGCGATGAGCCACTGCCGCTTCCCGATACCATGCTGGCGAACGATGCCGATGCTCTGCTCTCGGCACTGAAGGAAGCCGTCGAGACGACCGACAGCGAATCGACGCGGTACGTGCTGAACTGCATCCGGCTGCGTGGCAGCGATGGTCCAATCGCCGGCACTGACGGTCGGCAGCTCTTCGTCCAGGACGGGTTTCACTTCCCCTGGGAAGACGAACGACTCGTCCCCGCCTGCCGCGTCTTTGGCTGTCCCGACCTCGAGACCGGCGGAACGCTTGAGATCGGCAGCACGGATGACTGGGTCGTCCTGCGCCGCGGTCCCTGGACGATTCACCTGCGGATCGAGAAGGCGGGACGGTACCCCCGCATCGACGACTGCATTCCCCAGCCGAGCCGAACCCAGTCGACGCTGCGGCTGTCCGCCGGCGACGCATCTTTCATGAGGCGAGCTCTGCGGCGGATTCCATCGGGCGACGAACTCAACTCGCCCGTCACCGTGGAACTCAACGGCTCGGTCGCCATTCGCGCGAAGAGTAGCGAGCAGCCGGCACCGACCGAAGTGGTGCTCACCGGTTCGCGGCGTGAAGGTGAAGCCCTCCGCTTCAACACCAACCGCGACTTTCTTGCGCGAGCCGTGCGAATGGGATTTCGCGACGTCGAGTTCGCTGGAGCGGAGTCGCCTGCCTGCTGCCGAGACGGACAGCGAGTGTATGTCTGGAGTCTGCTCAGCAAAGAGGGAGCAATCCTCGGTGATCCGGATGCCGTGCGGATCGAATCACCGGCCGAGAGCGGGCGGGCGCTCTCGCCCAGTCGCCAGCGAAGCAGCCGCAGATTCTCGGCCGTGACTCCCGCCGTCACCAGTCGTGCGGCGGCGGAGCACGAATCGGCGAACCTGACGCGTGTGACGGAGCACGTCGAGGCACTCGAGGAGTCCCTGCGTGAGCTGCTCCGCAGAACCACCTCGCTAGCCGAGAGCCTCAAACGCCGCTGCCCGCCGACAAGCAACCTGCCTTCCGCTGTCGGATCGACCGAACAACTCCAGGATCAAGCCGCCGCCTGAGCGTGGCTTGTCCTATCCACCGCCCACAAACCGCAAGGAGAGACCGAAATGTCGATGAAATTGAACGTCGGGCTCAGCCGCAAGATCGGCGAGTCGAACTACGGCTCACGTGGGGCGAGCTGCCATGTGGAAGTTGAGCTGGATTTCGCGACCCTGTCACACGATCCCGCACGCTTTCAGCAGCGAGTCCAGGAAGCCTTCGCCGCCTGCCGGCAAGCCGTAGAAGAGGAGCTGGCCCGCCCGTCGGCCGGCGACGCGAGCGATCCCCCACGCCCCAGCCAGGCTCTCCGGTCCGCACCAGCCAACCGCAACATCGGAAGCGATCGTTCCCCTCGGCCGGCAACCGCCGCCCAGGTGAAAGCGATCCGAGCGATCGCTCACCGAGCGGGAATTCAAATCGCCTCGGAGCTGACTACCCGCTACGGAGTCCGCACTCCCGAAGCCCTCGATCTCCGCCAAGCCAGCCAACTGATCGACGCGCTCAAAGAACAGCTCGACGCCCAACCCGTCGCTGGCTGAGCGGTCCAGCGCTCGACCACACAGAATCTCCGCATCGCCACCTGCTGTTCATTCGGCAGGTGGCGATGCGGAGGCTGAAAACACGCGGGCGTCAGCCTCCGCATTTTCCTTAGCCATCAGAGCAACTGTTGGTGGCTGGTCGCGACTTCGCCCGCACCTAAATCCCGGACAGCGTGAAGCAGCGGACATCGCCAGAGCAGCCCGAACACACGGAGTAGTGGCAGCTGTTGCGATGGGCAATCAAGCTAGGCAGCAGAAAAAGGACACCACTGGGGCCAAGGTGAGGTAAGCCGCAGGCCGCATTATCAGGGCATTTCCGTTTCTTCTGAACGGCGACGTGGCCGCCGAGACTGACACCAACCAGTGGCACATAAACATGGCGGACAGCGACCCCGCTCGCGGCTCCACGGTTGCTAGTTAGCCCGGCGTGCCCGCTTGGGTAGCAGAGTTGTTGTGGCCTCGGCGATATTCGCAACTCTTTTGGCCACTATCCCGCTCAAAGCAATCCGGTCTCGTCTTTTCTGTAGCAGGCTCGCAGGCACTGGTGCCGCTCCCTCAGTCCACCGTCGGCTTGTTCAAAGTCGCAGGTTCAATCCCAAGGCATGGGTTTCGGCTTGGCTGCAAGTGTCTTGAAACGGTTCGACAAGATCGGTCTTAAGACGTCGAGGCCCTCGGAGTTGTTCAGGTACTGAATGTAGCGGTGGTGGCGCAGATCAAATGGAATGTGATCACTTTCCTGGGTGATTGGGATTACATGCTTCCCCAGTGTGTGCGCAATGCCAGCCTCATAGAAAACATTTGCGTTCATGCCGGTGAAGTCACAGACAACTATATGAGATCGAAAGATCAGGGAAAATATGTCCTGAATGACGGTTGAGTCATCCCATATGTCATCAGCGCGTTTGCAGGCCAACCCCGCAGACGAAGCGGCGGATTTGATCGAGCTGTACACAGGACCGAAATTGCTGGCAAACGGCATCATCACGGACACGAGGGAGCGATCTACATTACCCTCGGGGACTCGAAAAACGTTGGGCGAGAACACGATGCGGCGTGCGTCATTGCCCTCGCTGGAGATATACTCGCCAGCTTCGGGGCACTTTGTCTTGACGTAGTCGGTAATAATGTCAAGGTAGCTGGGGTCTGCGGCTACCATCTTTTGCAGCATGCTCAACACGTGGCCTTCGTAGTCATCGTCGCCGAAACTGAGGCTGCGCAGCAGGCGTGGATGATCGTTTACCGCATCAATTTGGTTCGTTAGTATGCCCAGTTCACGCCAATGCGAATCGTTGAAGCCGGCGATGATGTGGTTTTTTAGGGCGACGATCTGTTTGCCCGTATCTGGATCGATAGATCGCAAGAATCTAGTCCTTGGAAAGCATTCAATGTTAATTCCCAAACCGCGAATTGTCCTCAGTTCGTGGACGCAAATCAATCCGGGAGGGCGCGACTGTGTTCGGAAGTGATTTGCCTCGGGGGTTCTGGTGGTTACCCTGCGTGGGTTGCGCAGTCTCTCTCGAACAGTTCAAATTGGAGCACCCCGTCCTCAATCTGATAGATACACACGATCCATCGCGAATAGGTTGCGGTTGTCGTCCGTCGATGCCGTCCCTCTACGTACTTCTGACAGTCCTAGCTTATGTCCATTCACGGATCACATGCAGTCGACATTCACCCACACGGCTTTGCCGTATTGGATGAGGCCGTGCCGGAACCAGCGATCGATGCGGTGATCGCGGGGCTGGAGGGCGTGCAGCATGCAGGGGCGATCCGGCGACGGGGGAGCGTCCATGCGGTTCGCAATCTTCTTGAGGCCGTGCCGGAGGTGCAGACGCTTGCTCGCTCAGAGCCTGTGCGCGCGATTGTCGAGCCCGTGCTGGGACCTGCCGCATTCGTGGTCCGCGGCATCCTCTTTGACAAGACGCCGGAGGCGAACTGGAAGGTCACTTGGCACCAGGACCTGACGATCGCAGTCCGGGAGCCCATGAATGTGCCGGCGTTCGGCCCCTGGTCGGAGAAAGCCGGCATCCCGCACGTCCAGCCGCCGACCGAAGTCCTCGCGCGGATGCTTACCGTGCGAATCCACCTGGACGAGTGCGGTCCGGAGAACGGTCCGCTTCGGGTGATTCCAGGCTCGCACCGGAGCGGCAGGTTGAACGCGGATGAGATCGCGCGCTGGCGTGAAACGGTGTCGTCGGTGGCCTGCACATCGAGTCGAGGCGGAGTCGTGGTCATGCGTCCGCTGATCCTACACGCCTCGTCCGCCGCCACCGTCCCAAAGCACCGCCGAGTGATCCACCTCGAGTTCGCGGCCGAAGAACTGCCACACGGCCTGCAGTGGCACGGCCGCTGGTGAGACTGTGGTTTCGCTGTGAGGTGAGTCAGAGGGTTCCGCCGGCTACTTCTCATGAACCGTGGCAGTGACGCGGTAGGTCATACATCTGAGCGTGCTTGCCGGACTCCGTCTTACCGGGGCACCGTGAGTTCGGTCAGCTTGGCGTCCGATCTACGGTCAGGTCGAACGCCAATTCGGTGCCGAAGGCGTCGGGGAGTGGGGCGGTGGGCTGAGTGCCGTTTTCGGGAATGAGCTTTGCGACTTCGTCTTGGCCCATGACGATTCGGAACCATTGCTCTCGGTCCCTCATGACTCGGTACTGGCGCTCGTCGGCGGTGCCGCTGAGGTACGGCAGGAAGATCTGGATGGGGTGCTCGCCTTCTGCCTTGCAGCCGAGGCGGTCGATGCGGCCAGTCCGCTGCTCGATGACGCTCGGGTTCCAGGCCAGGTCGTGATGGATGATGTGCCGGCAGTAGCGGTGCAGATCGACGCCTTCTCCCATGACTTGGCTGCAGACGAGGATGTCGGGAAAGAACGGCGTGTTAAAGGCGCGCATTAGCCGTGAACGCTGTTCTCGCCGTGTCGTTCCCATCGCCACCTGGACGTTGGCCAGCGCGATGGCTGAATCCGCGTCTTCATCGTCGTCGTTCGACTGGGTTTCCGTCTCTTCCGTCGTGACCCGGATTCCGCCGGTTTGCGTGCGTGCGGCGGCTTCGAGATAGCTCAATCGTTCGCTCGACGAGCAGCGGTCGACGAGAAAGTCGATGAAGGCCTCGAACTTCTTCCGCCAGGTCACTCCCGATCCGTCGGGCGCAGCCAGCATCTGCTCGACCCCGAGCGCTGGTGTCAGCTGGTCGTGTTGGCCGATTGGAAAACAACGGACCAGCGTCGTCGGTACCCGCAGGAATCGCCGCATCACGTCCAGCAGCTGCGAATGCTGGGCGTCTGGCAGCTCGGCGTCTTCCAGTTCGCGCTTGCGACCGTGAATGATCGCCTCCAATGCTCGATCGAGCTCGACGCGTCCCGGCCGCTTTGCGTCGTCGAAGTAGCGGTCTTGAATACTCTCGATGACCCGCTCGATCTCTCCGTCGGCGATCGCTCGCCCTGCCTCGGCGAATCGCCGCTGTGCCACGACGTTCATGCGGCGACGGATCTCCTCGCTGATGTGCAGTCGCAGTGCTCTGCACGTCTGCCGATAAAAGGCGAATACCAGCACTTTTTCGCCCGCCTCCCAGAGGTCGACCGCCTGCCGAACCGTCGAGGAGATCTTTGGGTGGATGTTCCCACTGTACTGCTGGAGAGCGAAGTCGAACTCCGCAAGGTACCAATTCGCCTGAGAGAGATCGGTCGAGGCCTGCTCCTGTTCGTCACCGTCCAACTCGTCGCGGTCTGCGACTCGCTGCTGACGTGTGTAGCGGAAGGCTTCATAGGAGGAGCAAAGGGCGTCGCCCAGGAGGTCCCGCCCTGCCGAGACGTCGCTCCTCGCTGCAAGGAAGAAGGGCAGCAGCTGATCGGGTGGAACGTCGAGTCCCGCCTCCGCCTGGGTGTCGCCGTTGCTGGCTGCTCCAGCGAGGCGGCGTCGCCGCTGAATCCCGGTGCCGGGCCAATGCTCTCCCTTGTTGTGGCGGATGACCCACGGCCTTAGATTTGCCTCGGCTGCGGTTCGCCACTTATGTGCCTCCGAGAACGCGCCGACCAGTGCACGTTGCCGAGGAGTTAATTCATCCGGCTCAGATCGCCGCAGGGCTTCCCACCACGCGTCGACGTCCTGGTCCGCTGGCCCCTCCTCAGGACGCAGAAGAGCCCAGCAGCGCTGTAGCACGATGGCGGTACGTTGGCTCTCGGTCAAACTGCCCGCGAGCGCGGTCAGCTGGCTTTCGAAGGCTGCTTTCGAGCCGAGCGTCTGCGGAGCCCGTCGCACATCGCCAAAGCGATTCAGCACGCTGACGAGTTCCTGGTGCCCTAACTGGAATGGCGTCGCCGTCAGGAAAAGCATCCGGTCGAATACATGAGCCAACGCGCCGTCCCCGACCCGCAGGTCGCCATCCAGCTCAAGCGACTTCAGCTGCTTGGCTAGGCTCGTGCCGGGATTTTTCAAATGATGCGCTTCATCCATGATCAAGAGCGGGGATTGCCACGGGGCGGATGCGAGAACATCTCCCCAGAGCTCGTGCTCGATGTGACGCAGGGCGCGTCGAGCGTTGGTGATCCGAGCTGCCGTGGTCTTGCTCTCCCGCAGCGGCAACTGTTCGAGGGCGTCGGCCAATTCGGAAAGGTCGATATCGGGAAACGCTTCGACGACAGCCTGGGGCACTGGGTCGTCGGGCAGTCGGCGTTTGTCTTGGCAAATGACCTCGTTGTAGTAGTCCTTCCACTCCATGGGATCGCGCCGTAGGAGTTCACTCCAGAGCTCATCGCCGAGGTCGGTCGCCCGCTCCTCTCCGAGCGCCCCCAGCAGTCTTCCCATGAATCGGTGGATCGATTGCCGGACCTTCTTCAGACTCTCCCGCCTGCCATGTCGCCGAAATGCCTCGCGGATCAGCGCGAGGCTAACCCACTTGTCGGATTGGCGGCGCGTCATCGCACCCTGCGCAAGAAAGATCAAATGGCACCGCTCGCGAGCCGGATCGTCCATCAATTTCAGGAGTTCCACGCTATGGCGAGCGACCCCGTAGCGGACAGCTCGACAGGACCGCAGGTCGCTGGGTGACGCTTCATCCCGAAACACCGGACAGCGGTCCTCGAGATAGAGCTCGCAAAAGGTGGCCAAGTCCTGTTGCCACTTGTCGATGAGATTCGGCGGCGCCATGACGATCACTGGCCCGCGCCGGCTGAGCGTGGCGACTGAATAGGCGACCGCCAGAGCCACGAAGGTCTTGCCCATCCCCACTTCGTCAGCGAGAACCACGCCCGGCTGGCGACGAAGACGGTCAAGGATCTCCTCAACTTCGACCCGCTGCCGATCTTGGTCGGCGTGCGGAACTCGATCGTTTTTCTGCACGCCCAGTCGAAGCTCTGCGGGAATGCTGTAGCGATCTAGTTTTGGCATCGTTCAACCACCCGGCTCCAGAAGTCTCGCACGTCACTGCTGATTCGAGCATGCTGCGGCCTAACTTGGTGGTCGACGCATTCCGCCAACTCCCGCAGGAACGGGAGGTAAATTTCGCCGAAATCCACTGCTGATAGAGCTCCTTCCGCCGGCTGATAGTCAAGATCACGCAGCACAATCAGGACATCCGCCAGCGTGAGTAAGGTTTCGTCGACTTTGCCGTTACCGGTCACCACCTCATGCGTCAGACGCTGCACCAGTGGCTTCACGCCGATGAAGCCTTCGAGCCGCCACTGAACTGCCTGCTTGCTGAATGCTGGTCGCTCCAGGTTCTCCCGTAGTTTTGCAAGGACCCGGGCTCTGGTCCGCACGCGACGGAGAAACGTGGCACGGAGGTCGTACCGGGCGAGTGGATCGAGGTCGGTCGGGAGAGCCGCATCCAATTCCTCGTCGAAACCGTCGCCAGTCTTCTGCCGCTTTGTCCAAGCTCGGAATGCGGCACTGGGGTCCGCAGCAGCCAGGATTTGCAGCATGTCATCGGCCGCCATGTTTTCCAGTGCAATCGGGGGCGGAAGCTGACTCGCGTCCTCCACGTTCAGAGGCCAGAACCCCTCTCCCTCAGGCCAGCAAACGTGCAGCTTTTCCGGCGGGTGCAGGAGACCCCACGGCAAGCGGATAACACTGGGGCTCCCGTTGGCGATCCAGCGTTCAGAACCGAGTAACTCCACGATCTCCTGACCGCACGCCGAGAGCGACCACTGGGCGGGCAGCCCCGATGGCTCAAGCTGGAGCAGGATTTCTCGCTCCGTGCCGCCACGATAGGTCGCCACCAGAAAACCGGCCGGCAGCAGCGGCTGATCTGCCCGCTCCTCTTCGTCATGTTCCGGAGCTGGGCCTTCCCATTCAGCCTTTTCGGGATGCTCTACCGGATTGAATTCGGGCCACACGGCTTCCAGCTCTCGGGGTTCGCGTGCATGTGGCCGCTGCACCGCCAGCATCAGCAGGTTCGCTTCCGCGTTGCAGCGTTCTCCAATCCCGAGGCCCGCGCGAGTGAAGTTGGAGGAACCGATGAGGAGGGCGGAATATTGGTCTGACCGCAACGCGAGCATCTTGGCATGCCACGGACGGGCGTTACGGTCCGCGTCGCTCTGTGGCAGGACCCCAATTTCAACTTCACCGGAGTAATGAGCTGGCGTTTGCAACAGGCTGCGGGGTGCCGCCAGCCGGAGAACGGCATCATGCGGTGAACCAATCGCTGGCACACACATGGTCAGCCGTCGCGTGACGCCTCGTGCCATCTTCTTGCACAGTGCAGCAGTCGCGGGATCGAGTTCGCCACTGCACGGATCGAAGAAAGGCGAGGCGATCCATGCTTCCTGGGGCGATCCGCCCCGCTTGCGGCAGAATTCGGCCGCTTCGTCTAAAGCACTGCGAGGCTCGATGTCCGCTCCGCCGTTCACAGGGTTGCTGCCTAGCCGCGGAAGTGAAAACACTAATTTCCGGTCGTATCCGTTCGCGGCTGCTGCTGCCTTCCACTGGCTCGCCTGGATCTCGACCTGGTTCAGGAAGGCCAATGAACGTTTTACGACAGGCATCTCCGGGGCGGCGCCTGGCACGAACGCTACGAGAGACCGCAGAAATCCGATCGCCGCTCCCAGTTGCTCGCGCTCAGCCTCTTGCGGGGTCGAGTCGACGGCAACGGCAATTTCGTGGTTGTAGCGGTAACCCGATTCGGTGAGGTTGGCCGATGCGATGATGATCCGGATGCATCGAGTCCAGGACAGAAGACTGATTTTGGCGTGCTGCTTACCGCCCCAAATGCGGACTGGGAGAACATCCCATCGCAGTGAGTGTTCGACCCCGGCTTGAGTGTGATCGACCAGCACACCGGCGTAGGTTGACCCCAGACGCGTCTCCCGTTCCAGCAGGTACGCCAAATCCTCTCGGTTCGGATCGGACTCGACCTCGAGGAACCGACCGAGGCATTGCTCGTCGAATAGCCCCGGATCGAAGGTATAAGTGGTCGTGAGGCAGCCGATCGGCTCGCCCGCTCCGCGCGGCGGCCGCCACAGGTCTAGCATCGTTCCCGGGGCTGATCGCTTCTTGCTCATTGCAGGTCTAAGTAGAAGTTGCGGATCGGCCACCCACGGTAGTCGTGGACATACTGGGTCGGCTGCACCGAGCGGCGCGACTGGCGATACTGCTGGCGAACGTAGATGCGATCCGAGGAAATCCGATCGAACCAGGCCCGTTTGCCGTCACCTCCCTTGGTCTTCTGCACCGTTTCGTGGTGATCGCATAGAGCGAATGCACACTCCGCGGCGTTTAACGGCTCGGCGAAAGGGCGAAACCGCTCGTCGAACACGTTCAGCAGCTGGAGATCGACTTCGCCGAGCAGTTGGCGAGCGGCCGCGTGCCGGTCGGCCGTGCCGCTCAGGGACGAGCGAAACTCTTCGTCGTTGGCCAGGCTCGGAATGGGGAGCGCACTCGCGTCTGACGAGACGGCTGTGGCCCGGAGAACATCAAAAGCGTCATGGAGGCCGCGGCAAAATTGCTCATACGCGTCGATTGCCCGGACGAGCGCAGTGACCGACGGTAGCTCCTGCTCAAGCCGAGCGTGTAGCTGTTCCTCGGCATAATCCTCACTGAACTCAGGCTGGAGCGCCCATATCGCGGGCAGAGCCCCGAGGGCACGGCCGTCGGCTGCGTGAAGGAGCTCTCGCAGAAACTGTTTTTCCGCTGGCCCCGCACGGTCTGGAGCAGTGGCGTGAGCCAGTTCTTGCCAGCCGTCGCTGTTCCAGGCCGGTCGGGTGCGAGCCGGATTCTGACCCAAGCTCCGTTCGACCGCCTGTCGCCACTTGTCGAGCAACGGCCGGCAGCCGGGCAGCCCGTCGTATCCAAGGTCGCGGGCCCAGGCGTCGATTAGTCGTTCGCTTTCCGGCCGCGGCCCGAGGTGCACGTCGACGAGGTCGAGGTGGATCGCAAGCCGCTTGTAAACACCGTGGAAGCCGAAAATCCTCGGCGTCTTCAGGTAGCTGCGGGCGTCGAGATATGCATGATCCGCCAGCGCACGGCCAGCGACGAGAGTCCCCGGGACGCCGAGCGGGATACCGCCGTCCCCGCGGGAGCGGACGATCGACTCGACAGTCAGCCACTCCCAAACTAGGAAAGGCGAGACTTCCGGCTGCTCGGGATCGCTCTCCAGGCCCTCAACGACCAGCGCCCCGAGAGCCATCGTCGTCAGAAACCGAACCCGCTGCATCCGCTCACGCACCGCCGGTACCAGCCGCACCGCCAGCTGATCGGCGATTTGGTACAGCCCCAAGGGATCGAGCGTCCCTTCGCTTGTTCCCGGGGGATCGTAGCTGGTCAAGAAGGGAACCGCATTCATTGCTATCGCCACGATCTCGGGCGTCTGGTGTGGACCGGGAAGCGACAGAGTCGTCCCACTCCGTAAAAATCGCCACGAGCGGCATCTTCTGTCGCTCGGAAAATGCCCCTCGCTGTAGCGGAAGCACGATAGCCACCTATACTACACCTGCGTACCCCCCCACCTCTGGAATCGGCTGATACCCGCATGACATCGCTCCATCTACCGAAGGAACTTGAGCGTTTCCGCGAGCGCTTGCTGGATTTGAGCCTGCGCAACCCACTGCTGAACTACCGGAAGAGTGTCCGCCGGACAGTGCAGATCGTCGACATACTGCCGGACCGTCTCTACGAGCGTCTGGTCACGGAGCAGAAGGGCTATCAACCCGAGCCGCTGGTGGAAGAAGAGGAAGACGAGGAGGACGAGGGAAACCTCGTCACTATTACCGACGTGAACGCAGCTCACACGTCAGTTGGCGAGGATGCACTGCGGACGGCCGCCGGCAGATTTGAACACAAGCATTCAAAACGAGTGGCGTCAGAAGATGAGCCAACCGGCACTCCACGCGACAAGAAAGACCGTGCAATTCGCCGGCAACTTTTTCCGGTTGAGTTGCCTGGTCCCTCCAGCGATCGCGGCGGTGAGATCGCGGGTCCCGCCCACCGGCTGCAAACAAACCTATCCGCGGCTCGGCTTCGATCCACCCTCCGCTACATGCATCGCGAATCTCGTAATGCGATCGAAGAAACCGGAATCAACTATCTACATCTGGCCCTAGGGTTTCTCCGCTGGACCGAAGCTGACAGCTCGTCCACGTCAAAGCTGGCGCCCCTGATCCTCATTCCTGTACGCATCGAATCGGTCCTCGACCGCAGAATCGGACAGCAGAAGTCCACGGTTGTTTGGAATGAGGAGGACGTCGCTTCGAATCTGTGCCTGATCAAGTTGCTCGAGAAGAACTACGGAATTGCACTCGACGAGTATTCTCCAGACCAGTCACCAGAAGACTACTTCCGTGAGGTCCAGCGTATCACCAAGTCCAAACGCGGGTGGGGAATTTGCCGCGAGGCCCTTCTGGGATTCTTTTCATTCCACAAGCTGTCGATGTACAGCGACCTTGCCCCGGAAAATTGGAAGAGCGGTAACGCGTTGTCGGAGAGTTCCCTATCGGGACAGTTGATTGGCGGCGCAAATACCGAAGCTGCATCAGCGCTCTACGCTGCCGATTATGACCTCCACAATCATGCTTCAGCAGGCGATATCGCTCTGCCACTTGATGCTGACAGCTCTCAGCACTCCGCCCTTTGTGACATCCATGACGGCCGTACTCTTGTTATCGAGGGACCTCCAGGAACAGGCAAATCGCAAACCATCACCAATGCGATCGCGAACGCCATCTCACACGGTAAAACGGTGCTCTTTGTCTCGGAGAAGCTCGCTGCACTCGAGGTGGTTGCTGGCCGGCTCGCCAAACTCGGTCTTGACGACTTCTGCCTCAAGCTTCACAGCGATGCATCCACTCCACGGCTCGTATTCGAGTCCCTTCGGTCGAGGCTCGAGCGAAAGGCTCGGATGCCGAAAGAAATGAGCGAATTGCGGTCAGAGCTGACCCTGCAGCAGGAAGAAATCGATTCGTATCTGACGGCAACAGAAACGCCCATCGGGCCAAGGCGTCGCCCGCTCTACGAGGTGTTCTGGCAGCTTGTGGAGATGCGTTCCCAGGGCCTAGTCTCGCTGCGTGAGGCAGAGCTGGACACGTCTTTGGATATGCGCCAGTTTCTGCGCGCGTCCCAGGAACTCGAGTCATTTGCTGCGGCCCTGGGGGAGTTTCCCTCTCCCCGCGAGAGCCCGTGGTGGGGCTTCTTCCCGTCCTCGCTGAATCCCAACAACTGCGACCCCGTCGAATCTGCACTCCGAGCAATGGTGAAAACGCTCGATGCGTTTTCGGGAACTGCAGAGGAGCTCGCCTCGAAGTTGGGCGGTGACAGCTTGTTTTGGCTTGAGGAGCTATCGCGGATCGATCTCGCGATTTTCGAGCGAATTGCCGAAGCTCCACCATCCCGGAGCCGTGAGCAGATCGCTGACCTGCAGATCCCTGAGTGTCGCAAACAAGGCACAGCCTTGCTGAATGATATCGGTGGCTACCAGCAACTAACGGAGCAGCTAAATGCCACGCTGCTCGTCGAGCCCAAGAATGCTGCCGATCAACTCGCTGGACTTCAGGCGACCGTCTCCGATCGCTGTCAGCATTTTCCCAAAGAGGTCACGCTGGCTGAGCTAAGGGAACGGCGAGTTTGGCATCGCACGACTCTCACCTACCTAGAGCAACTAAAAGAAGCAGCTGAGGCCATGGAGAAAGCCGGGCTGGGGCCGGCCCGAACGATTAATGAGTACAAGCGAGCGAGAACGGTGCTGCAGCTCGTACTCCACCCCTGCGTGCACCAGCCGGGAACGGTGACTCCACAGCTCTTTCTAGAAGCGGCCAAAAAGACCTTCCGGGACGCCCACGCAACGGCGGATAAACTGGCCAAGCGTGAGGCAGATCTGAGTGAAGTATTTCATATGCCGAGCGTCCCAGATCGAGATGCTTTGCTGGAGATCGTGTCGGCGCTGCGACCGCATGTGCATTCAGTGCTACGGGTGTTTCGCCGTGAGTACCGCACTGCGATGGCACAGATTCGCCGTTTTGCACGTGTCGACTGCAAGCGGTCGCCGGAACAGTGGGTGAACGCTGTCGAGAGCCTGGAGTCTATCGAAGAGGAGAAGCGGAAATTCCGCGAGGCTCCGGAGCTGATCGAAACATTCGGATCGGCATTTCAGGGTATCGACACGGCGTGGGACAGCTTGCGGACTCTCTTCGACTGGGTGCATACCGCGAAAAAACACGGGCTGGACTACGAGCGAGCGAACATGCTCCTCGACGCGAGATACTCAAACGCTATCGGTGTGAGCCCCGCCAAAACAAAGGAGCTGCTAACCGCTGTCTCAGAACAGTTCGCGAGCGAGTCTGCATCGAAGCTGATCGGGATCGGCACAGAGCGATGGGAGGACTTGCCGCTTGAGAACCTGAAGCTGCGACTGGAGGAGACGGAGTCAGCCATATCGCGACTTGAGTCTGCCTCTCAGCTATTTTCCAGCAAGGAATCCACACGCCTGAGCGAAATTAGTGAAACATCGAATGCGATCGCTCGGTGGGGCGAGATCCGAGACAGAGTCTTCGAATCTGCAAACTGGCCGCCCCTATCGGCGGAGATGCACTCTGCTTTGCTAGGTGATCCAGATCAGGGCCGCACTGACATCGACTGGTTCGATGCCTCTGAGGCCAGTGGGCTTTCAGATCAGGCGATTCGCCACATTCTGGAAAGTAATCCTGTCGAATCTTGCAGATTCGTTGTGGGAGCGGCGTGGGCTGTCAGAACTGCTTTAGCCGAATGGGACGAAGCCCGGGGCATCCTAGGCCAGCAAGGGCAGGTTGCGGACGAATGGCTTCGTGTTAAGGCGTCGGCGGTCGCCACGGGCGAACTTCGTGAGCAGCTAGAACGACTGCTCTCCTCACTTTATGAGCTTCCGGCCTGGGCTGCGTTGAGTCGAACACTCACGCAATGCGAGCGGCTCGGCCTCGCCCATTTCACTGCCGCGGCAATCGATTCGCGGGTTGCTCCTGGCAAACTGGCGGCCACCTTTGAGCTGACGCTACTAGAACGCTTGGCCGACGAGGCAATCGACTCTTGTCCAGAGCTTCAGGGCTTCGCTCGCCAGCGTTTGGAAACGGCTCGCGAGCGATACCAACAACTTGACGTTGAACTGCGTAACCTCGCGTGCGAAGAGGTTGCGTATCGCGCATCCAGACGCCAGCCGCCCGCCGGCAATAACCGCGGGCGTGTCGGTGAGTTCACAGAGCTAGCCCTCATCAAGCACGAGGTGCAAAAGCAGAAACGCCACTGTCGTATCCGCGACCTGATGGTTCGTGCAGGAGCATCAGTTCAGGCACTAAAGCCGTGCTTCATGATGAGTCCACTGTCGGTGGCACAGGCCATTCCCGCCGGCACACTCGAGTTCGATCTGGTGATCATGGACGAAGCATCGCAGATCAAGCCAGAGGATGCATTGGGGACCATACTTCGAGCCCATCAGCTGGTGGTGGTCGGAGACCCCAAACAGCTACCCCCAACGTCCTTTTTTGACCGTATTGGGGAAGAGGTTGACGACGATGACTCGACCCAGTTCGACAACGCGGAGTCAATTCTGGAGGTAGCGATGAAGGTCTTCCAGCCGTTCCGTAGGCTCCGGTGGCACTACCGCAGCTCCCACGAGGGCCTCATATCGTTCTCCAATTCCCGCTTTTACGACGAGGACCTTGTCATCTTCCCTTCGCCAAGCGCAAACGGCGGTATGAGCGGCGTGAAGCACCATTTCGTAGACAATGCCTTCTTTTCGTCGGGAGTCAATCTCAAAGAAGCCGAGGCGGTTGTAGCCGCGATCCTGGAGCATGCGAAACGCGACTCCGGAGAAACCTTGGGGGTGGGCACGTTCAACAAGGCCCAGGCGGACGCTATTCAAGACCTGCTGGACCGCCAATGCGCATCAGACTCCCGTGCCCGGGCAGCCCTCGAGAGACTGAATTCGGGGCATGAGCAGCTGTTCATCAAGAACCTCGAAAACCTGCAGGGCGATGAACGCGACGTGATTTTCATCTCCTACACGTACGGGCCGGATCCTCAGAGTGGCCGCGTTATGCAACGGTTCGGTCCGATCAATAGCAGTACGGGGTGGAGGCGACTGAACGTTTTGGTGACGCGGTCTCGAAAACGAATGGAGGTCTTTTCGTCTCTGCTGTCTTCAGATGTGGTAGGCGGGCCGGAGAAGAGCCAAGGCGTGAACGCCTATAAGGATTTTCTCGAGTTTTCCGTCACCGGGAAGCTCGTCGATCGCGGCGATCTCAGCGGTCGAGACTGTGATTCGCCGTTTGAATCTGCAGTGTGCCGAGTGGTGGAATCGATGGGACTCGAAGCAGTGCCGCAAGTAGGGGTCGCCGGCTTCTTTATCGACATCGGGGTACGGTCCCGCAGCTCGCCGGGCGAGTTTCTGATCGGAATCGAGTGCGATGGCGCAGCGTACCACTCCTCCCGTTCCGCACGAGACCGTGATCGGCTGCGCGAGGAGATCATTCGCTCGCGAGGATGGAATCTGCACCGAATCTGGTCGACCGATTGGTACCTGAACCAACGCCATGAAGAGAACCGTCTGAGACGCGCGATAGAAGCCGCGTGCGGTACGGTAGCTGAGCTCACAGCAGAGCTCCAGCCATAAAGCATGCTTTTGTGTCGCGACTCCGAAGGGGCCTTGCGAAAAACTGCGCAGGCAAGCTGGAACAGCCGGCTGCCGTGCGTCACTCCTCGGTTACGTCGACACGCTCAGCATCCTCAAGACGATACATTTCGCCGTCGATAACGACGACACGATCGAGCTCACTCCAGAACTCGGCAGTTGACGCGTCGAGTTCGTCGACTTCCCAACGCGACCCGTCAGTGAGAATGATGAGACGTCCTTCGTACTTCAGCTCTGCGATTTCGGAAACCACGTGCTGTCCCAGCGAATACATCCTGATGCCCCATTTCCAAATCGCCTGCTGCTGGTCAGGCGACATCGCGGCCACGCCGATCTGTTCGAGTTCTTCTTGAGACATTAAATCCTTCAGATCAACCATCGTCGCGATCTCCTATAAATCAGAAAGAGTTTTCTACGTTGCCTGTCGGTGGGTTTCGGAAGCGAGCAGCGCTCCGTGACGAGAGCGAGCCGGTCGGGTTAATTCAATTCAATGTGCGGTCGCGAAACGCATGGGTTGCACCAAAACATTCTGCGCCGAAGGGCCCTCTGCAACGCGCCGGCGCAAGAGGTTCAGCGCAAGGAGATACGGCAGGCATCGCGCGAACTTTAGACCCTCGATAGCTCTTTCGTCGATCTGGGGTTGCATGTCACGGGGGTCGAGGTCTCTGAGTTGGGCGAGCGCTTGGTTGAGAGCGGTCGGTTGAATGTCGGCGGGGAGAGTGAGCTTGAAGCTGTCGTGGGGGATATGGGTTTGGAGGCGTTGGGCTAGCTCGTTGGCTAGGGTGGCGTTGGCGGCGGAGCCGGCGAAGGTCCACCAGGTTAGGCTGTCGGTGGTTTGGAGGACGACGGTGCTTCCTACATCGAGCCAGGGGTAATCCAGGCGGGCCTGCTGGATCTGTTCGGCAGCTCGGCGGGACCAGTAGGGGCGGGTGTCGTCGCTGGCCAGGACGCGGCGGATGGATTGGGTGAGTGCGGCGCTGATCCCCTGCCCTTCCCCGTGCCAGCGGGAGCGGCCCTTGGCGTCGGAGGGTTCGACGTAGGCGATCCGGCGCTGCCAGTCGATGTGGTTCACCTGCCACGGCCGGCCGCCGAGGAGCAGCACGCGGGGGCCGTCCTGTTTGGTGAGAAAGCTCATCTGGTCGACGTAGCCGAGCTCCCTCCGCCCGTGCAGGATCGAGAACAGGGGCGGCGAGGTGAAAACCGAAAAGAGCTCGAGGAAGTTTTTGCGGCCGAAGGCGCTTTCGCCCTCTCGACCGAGCCAGAGGATGCCGGCGTCATCCCAGAGAATTTCCTGCTCGAGCATCCAGTCGACGATCTCTTCGATCGTCTCCGGCGGCATCTCGGCGAACCCTGGGACGCCGCGGATCCAATCGAACCAGTCTCGTCGCCCAATGCCGCCTTCCTGCAGGGCCAAGGCCATCAGCTGTTGGGCGAGGATGTGGTAGGGCGCCGGCGGCGGCTGGACTGGTTCGACATAGCCGTCGGCCCAGAGATCGACTAGCGCGGCCGCTTGCAGAAGGGTGGCCTCCTTGGTGGCGAGAAAGAGGCAGTTTCGCTCGGTGCCGGCCCGTCGTCCGGTGCGACCCATCCGCTGCAAAAAGCTGGAGACGCTCGGGGGCGAGTCAATTTGGATCACCCGGTCGAGGTTGCCGACATCGACGCCGAGCTCCAAGACGCTGGTGGCGACGATCACGCAGTCTTCACGCGAGGCGAAGGCTTCCTCGGCCTGGTGCCGCTGCTCTTGGCTGAGCGAACTGTGGGTCACGAAAGTGGTGACGTCGAGCTGCCGCAGCTCCGTGCCCAGCTGCTCGGCTCGTGAGCGGCTGTCGACGAACACCAGCCGCTTCTCACCCCGGTGAAGACGGGAGATCACAGTCGCGGCGTTCTGAAGCGATCCCACGTAGTCGAGCCGCACGTCCGCTTCGCCGCCGCCCGACTCCGGCGGCAGATAGACGCTCCGCTCTCGCTGGCAGGAGCCGGCCAGCCAATCGACCAGCGCCTCCGGATTGCCCACGGTTGCCGATAACCCGATGCGCTGGGGCTCACGGTCCGCTAGCCGGGAGATCCGTTCCAGGACCGAGAGCAGGTGCCAGCCTCGGTCGTCGCCAGCAAACGCATGGATCTCGTCGATGATCACGACCTGCAGATTGCTGAACAGACCGCGGGCGTCGACATTCTTCGAGATCAGCATCACCTCCAGCGACTCGGGGGTCGTCAGGAGACAGTCCGGCGGCTCTTGCAGAATGCGTCGGCGGGCGGACTGCTTCACGTCGCCGTGCCAGAGGCCGGAGCGTCGGCCGAGTAGCGTGCAGTAATGCTGCAGCCGGACGTCGAGGTTGTTGAGCAGCGCCTTGATCGGGCAGATGTAGAGGACGCTCAAGCCTGACCAACCCTCGGAGAGCATCCGAGAGATGGTGGGAAACATCGCCGCTTCGGTCTTCCCACCCGCCGTCGGCGCCAGGATGATGATGTGCTGACCGCTGAGGACCTGCGGGATCACCGCCTCCTGAAACGGTCTCAGCTCACGCCAGCCCAGACTGTTGACGATCTGGTACTGGAGGGCGGGATGCAGCTGGTCGAACGCGCTCACAGTTCCAATTCAATCTCGTCGACGTCGGTGGCTCCGGCCGCGTGGCGTTCCACTGCGCTCAGCTCGCTCTCGCTGACGGTCAGGGCGTAATCTTCGCGAGGCCGGAAGTCGGGGTGCAGGTCGATGCGGTCTAGGACGTCGGCGACTAGCTTTTTGAGGAAGATCCGGGGGGCGATGCCGACTTTACCGCCTAGCCGGCCAGTGACCGCTTCAGCCAAATCGCGGATGTAGCAGTCGTCACAGAGCTCGCCGATTCGCTCGGCAGAATTACTGTGAGCGCTGTAGATGTCCCGCACCTTCTCTCCGACGCGGCAGAGGCGTTCGAGGTCGAAGCCAGGGAGACGGATCTGCGGCGCACGCGGATTGTCGAAGCGGGTATCGGTCTGGAAGTCGACGTGCAGCCGCTGGGCAAGTGGCTCGAGCCGCTGGATTCCCTGGGGTCCCTCGAAGAAGGCGGGCGTGCCGGTGACGACGAGGTAGAGCCCGGGAAAGCGGCCGGAGTCGACTTCATCGATCAGTTGCCGCAGCGCATTGAGGCCCTTGTCCCGCACGTCGCTGCGAACCCGCTGGAGTGTTTCCACCTCGTCCAGCACGACCAACAGCCCTGGGTGACCACAGTCGCGGAGGACGATCAGTAGGCCCTGGAGGAAGTTCAACGCCCCGAAGTGGTCGATGTCCCCCTTCACTCCGGCGTAGCGCTTGGCGCTGGCGGCGACGTTCGGTTGGCCAGCTAGCCAGGCAACAATACCCTCGGCGGTTGCCATGTCGTTTTCAGCTTGCGCCCGGCGGTAGCCGCGCAGCGCCGCGCTGAACATCGGCGCCGTGCTCGTAACTCGCCCGAGCCTCTGCTCAAGCAGTTCGTCGGTGCGGGCAAGCAGGGCCTCACCGTCATTCGGATCCACCTGCCCTTCCGCGAGTGCGTCTTCCTCAAGTGTGTAGAACCAGCTGTCGAGGATGTTCCGCAGCGCTCCCTGTGGCGTGTCCGCGGTCGCCAGCCGCTCGATCAGTCGGCGGTAGACGGTCTCGAGCCGATGCAGCGGTGTTTCGGTTTCGGAGATCTGCACCTCGGAGGAGGCGAATCCATTCTTTCTGGCCCGATCGGCCAGCCAGCGTGCGAAGAACGTTTTGCCGCATCCGTACTCGCCGCGCACGGCCTTGAACACGCTGCTGCCCGCTTTCACGTTCTGTAGCTCAGCCTCCAGAGCATCTTCAAAACGGCCCAGTCCGACCGCAAAGGCATCGAGGCTGCTTTGCGGCACCGTGCCGCGACGGAGCGCGTCGATGATCTCTTGGCGGCGCTGGGGGCTGATGGTCATTAAGGCGGAATCTCCGGGCTTTACTGTCGCGATCGTGATTTCGTGGAGGAGGGCCTCACGCAAAGGCGCAAAGACGCAAAGGACATGGACAGGAGTGGAGGAGGAACAACGCTTTCTATTCGAGCTCGAACTGTCGGCGGAGCAGGTCTTGGTTTAACTCGACCGTGTCGGACGCGTCATCACGGGTGAGGACGGCGTAGCCCTCGATGTTGAGCATACGTTGCATCATGGCCAGGAAGCCGGGCAAGCGCACCGGTGGCAGCTCGAGCCGTCGAGCCAATGCGGTGGTGGTGAGTTTTCCACCGGCAGATTCGAGTGCGGCCAGCAAACTGCTGATCTGCTCGTCTGTCGGCTTGATGCGGCCGGCGAGCTGTTTTTGCTGCTCTAGAACCGGCGACGCCAGCAGCGACTCGATCCACTGCGGCTGAGCTTTCGCGGTGGAAGCGGCCGGCATGGCGGTGTTCTCGGCCGGCTCCAGATCGAATAGCAGCCCCGGCTTGGTGGGTTCCGGCAACTCGGCCGGTTCGGCACTCTCCACCGTGGCCATCTCAGCAACCGCGTCGTCCCACCACGCCGGCGTGTCGAGCGGAGCCAGTGCCCAGCCCTCGGGAACCTTCTCGCTTGGCGAGAGCACAGCGATCGGAGCGATCATCTCCTGAGGCGAGAGTCCCCCGTGGTAGCCGTTGCTCTTGCCGCGGGTGTAGCGAATCGTCTCGCTCCAGGGGACGATTACTTGCTGGTCGTCGGCCAGCATCACCCGACTGCCGCTAACCAGCAGCTCACCTTCTTGCGGCTGTCCATCGTTCGGACGCCAACGCTCGCCGCTGTTCTGAGGTGCATCAAGGTTGTGGGAGCGGTACTCGGTGCGATGTTCCAGCACATGCCCGTGGTCGCTGACGAAGATCACCAGCCGCCCCGCCGTATGCGCTTCGTGCAACAGCATTGGCAGGATCTTGATTTGGTCTCGGCTCCAGCGGATATCCAGCTGATCCCCTTTCGCCAATGTGTCATCGATCGCGTTGATGACCACCCCGACCACCTTCCGACCAGTCGACGCAATCTCATCTCGCAGATCGTCAACCGCGTCCGGGCCGTCGGCGTCGGCGAGGTCGACCTTGTGAAACAGGACCGGCGGCTTAGTGCGTCCACACTGTTTCACCAGCGCCGGGTGCTGGGCGAACCCTTTCTGCTCAGCCGCCTGGTCCCCCTGCTGCAACTGGCCGGTGAGGAGGCTCGTGCGAGAAACCTTGGTAACCGAAGGGATCGTCGCCAGCGCTGGCTGGAGCGTCGCCGCATCGGTCTTACACAGCACCGTCCAGTCGTTGCTGCGAGTGATACTGCTGAGCAACTCGCGGCAGACTGCCCCGCTCATGCCATCGAGAACCATCAGCAGCACCGGAAAATCAGCCGCCAGTGGGCCGACCAATTGCTCCAGCACCCGCTCGACAGGGATCACGCCACCGCCGGTCGAACCGGCTGCCGTCCAGTCGCGTGCAAGTTCGGCGAACCGCCGTGCCTGAGGCTCGCGCAGCTTGTTCGCCGCGGCGATCAGCTCGCCGTAGGCTTTCGAAAGGTCCCGCTCCAGGTCGCCGCTGCGCAGGGTTAGCCGCGCCCAATCGACGAACGAGCCCTCGGCCAAGTGCCACTCCGCTGCCTCAGCCAGCGACGCATGCTCAGGCGGTCCGCTACGGCTCACGTGCATCAACCACCGCACCAATCGCAGGGACATCTCGACCCGTTCCAACCGCCGCCGGTGATTTTCGTCGCGAGCCAAGTCGTGGTCGGAGATGGCCTCCTTCAGTTCCACCAAGTGCTCCGAGACGACCACGGGGCTGCTCTTCAGCGTTTGCCGCAGAGCCTTTCCGTAGCGGGCCATTCGCAGGTTGAATCCACGCGGTGAAGTTCGGCTGAGCCAGGCGAATTGATCCGCCTCCACGTCGGCCAGGATCTCGTCGCAGCGTTCCAGCAACGAATACCGCAGCTTGGGACGCGATCCGAAGTGAACGGTGACGACCTCACTGGCGGTGGAATGCCAGCGGCTGATGACGTTTTCCTCGAGCGACTGACCGCCCAGATAACGCTCTTCGAGACGTACGGCCGGTTTGTCGAGCTTCCCTTTCGCACTCTTGTGGAACACCACTCCCAATGCCAAACCGATCGCTACCGCGTCGGCTTTTTCCGACCGAGTGAGCATCGTGAGAATGGCTGTCGCGGCCGGGCCGGCCGTTTGGCTGATCCAGTCGATGGCAGCCTTTCGGAACTCCGTCGATGTCGCTCGCCAGCGGTCGACGTTTTCGCCGTGGACCGACCAAGCGAGCAGCGCGGCGAGGTCGGGCTGGTCAGCACTGAGCCCCAGTTCTCGCTCCAGCAAAATCTGCCACACCGTCTCGGCATCGAGAAACCCGCTGGGCGACGGCGGGTAACCCTCGGCCGGCATCGAGTCGAGCAGCTTTTCAGCCATCCAAGCGTGCCGGGCAATCCGCGGATCGAGGGATCGCGCCTGAAATAGGCTCTGGACGATCTGCCAAGCGTCGATGGTGAACAGTCGGCGTTTGGCCAGCCGCAGCAGGACATCCATCTCCAGGTCCGTGTCCGACAACTGTGTCAGCAGCACCTTAGTCGTGACGTCGGGCCGGGTCTCCTGCAGAGCCAGCCGCATCGCGAGCGGCGAATCGCACTGGACGATCCAGTACCGCTCGTCGCCGTCGGTCCGCTCCGCGTCACCGGCCCAGCGACCGTTCGTGTGGATTCCGACTACCTGCGCGTCATCGGTGCGGTCCGAGCGCTCCAGTGCCTGACGGATCGCCCTCACCTGGGCCTTGATCTCGTGGAACGAGGGGGCAGCCACGGCCATGTTTACGCCTCCTCCTCAATCCGCCAGCTGACGCTAACGCGGACGGTTCGCCCTGCTGTCGCTTTCTGATCCAGTTCCGTCAGCAACGCGTTCGCTTCGCTCAGCCCCAGATCCTGTCGGGTGTCCTGCTCCACCACACGTCGCCCCGGCTGCGGTGGCGCAGGTTGCGGGGGAACGGGGGGAAGCATTCGGGGAGTTCGCGGTTCCCCAGGGCCTGCTGGTGGAGTTGGCGGCGGCGCAGCGCCGGCGGGCGCCTTAGCCAACAGGCGGACGGCACGCGATTGAGCGGACTTCAGCGCCGGGCCTAGCGCCAGGACGTGCTCGTCGCTTCGAAGGGCTTCAGCGACTTCGGCGATGATTTTCTCCGCCGCCTGCTGCCGTTCATCCTGCAGCTTTCGGATCGCATCCAGAATCTCCCAGTCGGTGGCATCGAGCCGCTCGGCTTGTTCACTGGCATTGCCATAGCAGCTGCCCATCGCTTCCAGCGAAGTCGCCACCTCTGCCTTCGCCAAAATCTCCACCACGGAGCCCGCTTCGGCCGAGCCAAGTGCATCGGCGAGCGTCAGAGTGGCCGTAGCCGTCTGGAGCCGATCGGCCGAGTCCGGATTGACGCCCGCCCACTCGAGTCGCTCCCGAAGACGACTGCAGAGCATCTGGCAGGCGCGGCGTGAAGTGCCGGCTGCCTCCTTAATCTTCGAGGTGAGTGCCGAGACGTTGGCGGCTTTCAGCAGCGGCGAGGGAGCCATGCCGAAGATTTTCGCCGACCGTGCCACTGCCGCGTCCCAGTCCGGCTTGTCGGGCAGTTGCTCTTCACGTAGCACGGCTCTTTCGGGCAGATCGGTCAGCTTGGCCTGATCGTAGATCCCACCATGCAGGTAGAAGGACTGGTTAGTCTGCTCGGCGAAGATCAGGATCACCAGGTTCTCCGCCTCTCGCGGCAAGCCCATCGGCTTGGGCTGATCGATCCACTCTCGCAGTTTCTCCACGGACATCTCGCTGCCGGTTTCGGCCGTTTTCCGCATGAAATGGTTCCGCCAATGGTGCCCGAGCACAAAGTGGGTGGCGTCGTAACCCATTTCGCCCAGCATCAACGGACCAGCGATTTGCCGTAGCAGCGGCCGCAATGGTTTGTCCACCAGGACGCGCCCGTCCTCGCTCTGGGTTGCCTCGCTGACCACCTCATAGACCTTGCGGAGGTTCGTCGTTTTGACGTCGGCCTCGAAGTAGGGGTGGGCAGGGAACTCATGCGCCAGTGCCTGGTCGAGCAGGCTTTCCATCGCCCCACGGAGATTGGCGGCGACCGGAGGCTGCGGCTTGAAGCCAGGCAGGAGCGACTGGAAACGTTCGGAGAGCTCGAGGTCATGCACCGTGTCGAGCGATCCGGTGAGCACTTGGTCGAGCCCGTATGCTGCCTCGAGATGGCTTTGCACGCGCTGCCGCAGGACGCTGCGCTGGTTATCGAGCAGCGACTTGGCTGTCTGCCGGTCCTGGGGCGAGAGGTGCGAAGCGTAGCCGCCAAACCGCTCGCCCGTGAGGATGTGTTCCAGGATCACCAGCATTCCCAGATCCCTCTCGGCATCGGTACTGAGAAAGGCGGGAATCCAGACGAGGGTCTTTGTGCCTTCGGGATGTGCGTCGAGAAACTCTTGAACCTTGCTGACGTCGTCCCGCGGTCCGTGCCCACTCTCGTCGAACGGAAAGTCGATCACGAGCTTCCATTCGTCTTCCGCCTCGAGTGACGAGAGCGGCAGCTCACGCATGTTGCGGAACAGCACCTCGCAGGTCCGCCGCGTGTGCCGCCAGGTGAATTCGTGATGGAGGAAGAACTCGTCGCTGTCGGCGATCCCGAGCTGTTCGAAGATCATCTGCCGCGTGCGGCGGATGCGATTGCCGATGTTGTTTTCTCGGCCTGCCTGCTCGATGATGCTGCCCGTGTCGACGCCGGACAACTGGACGGTGATCGTCGGGTTGGCTTCTTCGCCGAGGCGAATCTCGCCGACATCGGCCGCCCACTGTTTGCAGCGCCGCAGCACTTCCGCCCCTTCGCGTCCCGGGATCGGCGTCTTGATCGTTCCATGGTTGAGCGCCGCCAGCCGCTCGGCGTTCAATCCGCGCAGGGCCTCGACGTCTGGCGCCAGCGCGGAGAGCAGGAGCGTCTTGATCAGCCGGTCGTCGTTGCGGAACGCGACCCGCTTCGGATCGTCAAACGGCAGCTTCTCCAGTTCTTCGACTCGTCCGTGCGTGCGTTCCAGCTGGGGCAGCAGTTTTTGGTGGTAGAGCCGCCGTGCGTTTTCAAAGTGGCTTGCCATCTCGGGGCTGAAGGCTTCGTCACCGTGCGCGATCACATCGAACAGATCACCCACCGGCACGATGTCGCCCAGCTGAAGCGTCTCTCGCTGCTCGACCAGCAACTGGGCCATCGCCTTGAGCGCCGTCCGCTCCCGCTGGAGCATGCTGGAGAGCGCGATCAGGGTCTGCACCAGCGCCGGGCTGAACGGGTAGACCTGGCGGAACATCTGCCGGTCGCCCTCGCTGGTCAGCAGCGTGGTGAGCACCGAGTCACGGACTTTGGTGACCCGCTCAAATGCCGCACTGATCTCATTGCGAGCTGCGTTATCGCGGGGACAAAGCACCCGCCGCTCGGCAATCGCGGGCAGATTGCGATCTTCAAGCGTGATCGTGTGGAAGCGACCTTCCTGGTATCCCAGGGCATCGGCGAAGTTGTGCTTCTCCATCCCCGGAATTTTATTGCCGACCAGTTCGCGCAAGTCGCGCTGGCGGGCAACAAAGCTGACGATCGGCGTCGGGCGATCAGCCGTTTGGGCCTCGACCAGCTTGGCTAGCTTTTGCACTTCTTGGTGCACGAATTTGACGTCGGCCGCACGGCTGGCGAGCCAGAGGATCAGCTCGTCGAGAAACAGGATCAGACAGTCGTAGCCGAGCGACGCCGCATGTTTGCTGATCACCGACAGCCCGTGGTCGAGCGAGACGTAGGCTTCGCCGCTGCCGGAAGAGACCGCGTGGTACTGCTTGAAGTAGGTGCTCAGCAGTCGGCTGATCAGCTGCAGACGCTCGTCGTCGCCGGGCGGTGCCGCGATTGCCTCATCAAACCGCCGCGCGTCCCACTCGGCTTCGAATTCCCCCCAGCCGCCGTCGCCGCCTCCTTCACCCTCGTTCAGTCCGGTGAAGAACGCTGCGTCGCCGATTTGCTGGCGCAGCGAGTGAGCATCGCGGAATAAGCCTTCGCTGAGGTAGACGGCCGGGATGGGCGCGTTCGGGTGAGTTCGGCGAATGAAGTCGACGTAGCCGCCCAGAATGCCCGATTCCATCGTCGTGGAGCCGAGCATGTGGTACGGCACCATCAGGAATTTCTTGTGCTCGCCCTGCGTCCACTCGTTGTGCTTGTCGATCACGCCGGCCAGCTCGGTGATGCTGCGGGCGGCGGTGTTGCCCTGCAGGATCAGGTGCAGGACGGCCATGAAGTGGCTTTTACCGCTACCGAAGCTGCCGTGCAGGTAGGACGCCTTGCTGGTGTTCGAGACCAGCGCGCTGCGGACGAACGACAGCGCATCGTCAAAGCACTTTACGAGCTCCGGCGTGGCGACGTAGTTCTTGACCGTCTGATCGGCACGCGTCACCCCCTCGGAGAGCCGCAGCACAAAGTCGCCGCGCTGGATGTGCTCGGGGATGTCGATGAGGTCTTTGAGGAGGGTCATGGGCGAGTTGTCGGTTTTCAGTCGTCAGTTGTCAGGGGGGCGGCTGGTGGCGTGTGGTGGATTGGGGCTCACGCAAAGGCGCAAAGCTCGCAAAGGGGAGATTTCAAGTTCTTGGCGCCTTTGCGTCTTTGCGTGAGGCCTTCCGGCTGCCGCGCACTGTGGTCGTTGACAGCTTCATTACTGCTTAGGGGCTTCTTCGATGGTGGCGTCTTCCCACACGATGCGGCCGTCGCGCCAGACGACGATTTTCCTGCCTTCGCGGGCGTGCTCTTGGACTGCATCTCGAGCTGCTCGTTTGAGAGCGGCGTTCACGCGGTCGACGTCCTTCAAGCGATTGCTGATTTCCTCGTGGTCCTGCGGGTGTTGTTTAGTCATCTGGTTGTCTACGCGTTTGTTAGGACGCCGCTAAGATCGCTTTCGCTGCAACTTGTGGTGTCGCTACGACTTGCGCGGCGAGCCCCTGCGTCAGCTTCGACGAGGAGCCACTGGCTAAGTTTTGTTAAATTCGACGTGGCGTGTCGCGGAACGTGCGTCGCGTGCGGGGAGAGCTGACGCTGATTGCGTCGCTGTGACAAGCTGACGACACATCAAGCCACGGCCGATCGGTGGTGGATTTCGTGCTTGATTATCTGCAGATCGTGAAATCGCAGGGTGATGATGCGTCCGCTGCTCAGCAGGACTTCGTGCTGCGGGATTCCTCCGGGGGCGACACTGAATTCGTCGTAGAGCCAGTGCACCCGCTCATGGGAGAATGGCCACGATTCTTTTACCGGTTGGATCAGTGGCTCCTCCGCCAAGAAGTAGAGCAGCAGGGTCATGGTGGCGTCGCGGCGCATCGCCAACATCGCCAGCGGCCCCTCGCTTTCCGGGATGTGCGGCAGGGAAAGGCCGAGGTAGTCTGCATCGTGCAAATCGAGTGTCTCAGCCAATTCGCGGACCGACGCCGGAAGTTGGGAACCGATCTCGGTGAGGTGCTTTCGGTAAGACCCGAGGGCCTTTTCCCATTGCCGGTCGGCCTTGTCCGCTTCGTCCGGATCGTCCGAGTTGAAACCGAGGTAAATTTTGGGGGTGAAGAACTTCATGGCTTCGCCTTGCGGTGATCGGTTTCATAAAAGCAGTGACCCGCGGGAGGTCGCGGATCAGGCTGGTAATGGGGCAGCGCGTCGGGGCCCGCGTTGAAGTGCGGCGGGCATCGCTTCCATCGGCCGTTTGCTTGTGTTTCGATTTGTTTCGCTAGCTCTCGATTATCTCGAGGGTTCGGGCCACAGACGACCACATCACGCCCGTGTCGTCGTCCGGTCACAGCATCCGCTTCGCTGATTTCTCGACCGCGAACGACACCGCCACCGCTGGATTGTGGCTGCAGTGTCGCCGTGTAAATCGTCGGACCAGATCCACGCGGCGGGGGTGCCTCGCCGCCTTGTTTCGTTTTGGTGGCCATCAGCTCGTCCTGCACCTGTTTACCCTTCGGCAGCCGGATCGACTCACGCAAAGGCGCCAAGAACCGGGATCTGCCCTTTGCGAGCTTTGCGCCTTTGCGTGAGGTCCGATCCACCCCGCAGTCACTCACCGCTCCACTGACAACTGGCAACAACCAATGCTCACGTCGCGGCCCTCCGGCGACCACGGCCGCGGGACGTTTTCTTGGGTGGTTGCCACGCCCGGATCTCGTCGACGGTCTTGCCTAGCTGCCTCGCTTCGTCCTGTACAAAACCTTCGAAGTAGTCGCCCATGCGGGTGCCTCCGTATTCGGCGCTGGGCTCGTTGTGCCACTGCTTGAGCCAGGGGATCAGCTCGAGGAGGCCGGCGAGCAGCGGCTCGAGGCGGGGATCGCCGGCTCCGCCGACTTCATCCTTGATGTGCTGGAAGTACTGGCCGATCGCCAGCGCCTGCTGGAGGTGGTCGTAGCCGGCCCAGGCGATCGGCAGCGAGCCGTCTTCGCCCTCGCAGTGCGGAAAGCTGATCCACCGCTCCTTGGGCACGTCCAGCTTGCCGCGGAGAGCCCAGTAGCGAGCACCGCCAGTGGAGATGAAGTCGCCGCTGGTGTACTTGGGAGGAACCGGGATCTCACGCAAAGGCGCCAAGGCGCCAAGAGTCTCTCGTTCTTCTCCCTCCTTTGCGCCTTTGCGCCTTTGCGTGAGCTCGTCTTCCTCCCGCTGCAGCTCCCACGTCCGCTCCCACTCGGCCCGCTTCCGCAGCCCCGACGGCTTGTACCGCAGCACGGGAAGTAGCGGCACGCTCTCGGCAGCGACGAGTTCTTCGACCAAGCGGTGAACGTCGAACGCGGGGTCGTCGCGATACACTTCCGCCGCTTCCATAAACGCAGCGTCTTTTGAGGCCACGTCGGCCAGGTTGGCGGTGGAGACGATTCGGATCTCACGCAAAGGTGCAAAGGCGCCAAGTGATTCCCGACCGTCCTCCTCCTTTGCGCCTTCGCGCCTTTGCGTGAGCCCCTCCGACATCCGGCCATCGAAGTCGAAGTAAGCCTCTAGCCGATCGAGCAACCACTCGCGGAGCGCCCGCTCGACCTGCGACTCCCAGGGCTCGGTATTCCAGCGGCGTTTGTATTCGGGCTGTTCGATTAGGGCGATCTGCGGGTTCTTTTCGATTGCCTCGATCCGCCGCTCGACGAGTTGTCGGTAGTCGTCGGGCCAGTGGGCGGGGAGTTCGGTGATGGGAGTGCTGCCGTGGCGGTCGAACCAAGTGGTTTGGACATTCTTTCGGGCGAGGACGATTTCAAAGGCGCGCTGGCCGAGGTCGATGGGAAGGGAGTTGTCAGTCGTCAGTTGACAGTTATCAGTTTCTTGAACGCCATTTCCTGACGACTGATCACTGACAACTGATAACTCACCGCTCACCAGTTCTTCGTTGAGTAGTCCGTAGAGCTGGTAGCACTGCCAATCGAGGTCTTCTTGGAGGCGGATCATCTCGCCGCGGGTTTGGGTCCAGGCGTCGTGGGCGGTGGTGAGGGCCTCACGCAAAGGCGCCAAGACGCCAAGGTCAGAGCCCCCTTCCTTTGCGCCTTTGCGCCTTTGCGTGAGCACCTGATCGGGCGCAAACGTAGCGAGCCGCTGGGATAGCGAGTCGAGATCCCGGGTCAGCTCCAGCGGTCGGGCAGCGGGAAGCGGCAATTGCTTCAGCTTCGTGGCGTTGTATGCGAAAAAGTCCTCAAAGGGACTTGTTCGCTGTCTCGCACCATGTTGATCGACCGTACTGCCCTTGTTGTGGCACACCTGCTTCATCCAGAAGCAGGCGGTGGAGCTGTTGAGGAGGCCGAGGAGGGCCAGGTGGTCGTCCTCGCTCGCCTCGCGAGGCAGCTTGATCACCGGAGCCGTCTGCTTGAATACCTTCCCACCCCGGTCGAGCACAAAATGATTATGAGTCGCCACCTCGCCAAACACGATCGACAGGGGCGTCTGATTGCGGTCGATGGGGATCTGGTGATATTCCCAGTATGGGCGCCCGCACTGTCGGTACGATTGCTTGCTGAAGTCGTTTCTCTGCCAGAGCACACTCCGTACAGGCCAGAGCCAACGCTCAATCTCGCTCCGATCGCATAGTACAATGTTTTGGTCGTAGGGAAACAACGCGTTGAACTGCCAGCCAAGAGACCAGTCGCGAACTTGCTCGCCTTCAACTATTGATCGCCGGCGACTTGAGGGAAGTTGCCTTATGCGTGGAGAATTACCCGGGCCAGAAAATGCCTCGTCTTCACCCAAAATTGCGCCGAATCCAATGCATATTGAATGCGTCGCGACTGTGGATGCCGCTGATGATTCAAGCTCTTCCTTCAATTCCGCGGCACCGCCCCCGCCAATGGACCACGGATGCTTGTGGAATAACTCCCGCTCCGAGTCGCCGACACTCACGAATTCGCTCTGAGATCGTGGCTGATCGATCTGCTCGATAATTGCCGACCACACGCGTCCTTGCGCCGGATCGTCCGGCGTGCTTGGTTCCCCGCGAATCCCCATCACCGTACGGATCGTGCCATTCACCGGCTTACGGTTCTGACCGAATAGAATCACTGTCGGCGTGCCGTGGCCCGGGATGTATGCCCCGCTGGTGTCGATTACGTGCGTGAGGTTCATCGTCGGGAAAAACGACTCGATTAGCTTCTTTCCGAACTCGCGTTTCATGAAGCTGTTGGCTGTGATCTGACCGACGTAGCCCGCTGCGCGGGAGTTGTCAGTAGTCAGTTGACAGTTGTCAGTGCCCTTTGACTGATGACTGACAACTGACGACTGATGACCACCACCTGAGAACTGACCACTCTTCACCGCCAGCCGAAACAACCGCTCCATGAACGGGACGGCCAACGAATACTTCATGTGGCAAGAATCGGGATACAACCTCCGGTAGGCTTGATTCGCCGCGCGATCCTTCGGCGTGATGTAGGGCGGATTCGCCACGACGCAGTGAAAGGTGCCCTCCCGCAGGATGCGGCGCAGTTCGTCGGCATCTTCGGTCGCGAAGTAGTGCGCCTCATCGCTGATGTCTTCGAACTGCAGTTGCGATTCCCGCCCGTGATAAAGTGAATCGCCGCAAGCGAGATGCATCCGAAAGGCGGGCGCGTCCTTCAGCCGAGTGATGCCGCAGGCTCGCAGTGCTGCGAGCAGCAACCGGAACCGCGTGATCGCAATGGCATACGGGTTCACATCGACGCCGTGGATCGAATCGAGCGTCCGCTGGACTAGCTCGCGTACTCCCGTCCCCGGCTCCTGACGCTGCCAACGGTCGAGGATGCGTGGGAAAGCGCCGAGCAGGAAGTGGCCGGATCCGCACGCAGGATCAATCATGCGGAAGCGATTCTCACGCAAAGACGCTAAGCTCGCCAAGGAAGATCTGCCGCCGTCTTCCTCTTCGCGCCTTTGCGCCTTTGCGTGAGGCTCCAGACCGAATTCATCCAGGGCCGGATCGAGCGTCCGATCGAGGATGAATTCCTCCACGAATTCCGGCGTCTGCAGCAGCGCGTACTTTTTGCGTGCCGCTTCGGAGAGGTCCTGGTAGAGGTCGCCCAGGAACCGCGTGTCCCATTCGGGATCGGTGAAGTCGTGGACGAGCTGGCCGCTGTTGGCGTCGATCTTCTGAAAAAATTTCAGTAGATCGCCCGCTGCGTCACCACTGAGCCACGTCGGCTGCTGGTGAATGAGGTTGTGCCGCCCAAAAATCTCCTCGCCGCCCTTCAGCTTGGCCAATTCGCCAAACACATGCAGCAGGTACTCCCGGTCCGTCTCCGTCGGCGCCGAGCGGAAGTACAACTCATGCTCGTCCCGAGCCCGCTTCAGCCGCTCGCCTGGACCGGCCAGCCGCGGTGGATCGACCAGCTCGTTGTCTTCCAAGAAGCGAGCAAAAACGCAGGAAAGCACCCAGGCCGCGGCGATCTGAGTTGCGTAGTCCGAGAGCCAGTTTTCGTAACTGAGCGCCGTACGCTCCTGCTCCTTCGCCTTATTGAACTCGGCTTCGAGAGCCTCACGTACCTCCGGCATCTCGTCATGCCGCTCGCGCAGGTCAGCTTCGAGACGACGCAGTAGGGCCTGTAAATCTTTCAGCAGTTGTTGGCGATTTATCATGATCGATGTCTCACGCAAAGGCGCAAAGCTCGCAAAGTCGGGGTATTCGAGGTTCTTGGCGTCTTTGCGCCTTTGCGTGAGGTCTTACTCGTTTAAACCATTTACTACACGCGAGAGGCCGTCTTTCATCAGCTCCTCGCCGAAATTGATCAGTAACCCTAGTCGGCTGTTCGTCAGTCGCAGGTAAGTCAGCAGCACCTTCTTATGAACCGGAGCGATTTTCTCGATGGACTTCAATTCCACGACCAAGCGGCGTTCCACGAACACATCAATTCGGAAGCCAACCTCCAGTTTTGTGTCGTCCCACACTACGGGAACAGGGACCTCCGCCTCCACCTGAAGTCCGCGTTTACGCAGCTCATGCACCATCACCGCCTGGTATACGGATTCCAACAGTCCTGGTCCGAGCTGGCGATGGATCTGGTACGCCGTGTCGACGGTGGTTCGTGCTAGGTCGTTCTCGGTCATGGCGGGATGAGCCTCACGCAAAGGCGCAAAGCTCGCAAAGGGGGGAATTCAGTTTCCTTGGCGCCTTTGCGCCTTTGCGTGAGGCCTCGTTCATCATTCGGGCCCTACTGCTGCTAAATGCCGACTGCGGTGTACGTTTCTGATCCAACTCTCAGGAACCTGCGCTCGCTGAGCGGGGCTCAAGACTGGAATCGCCTTGCCATCCATCAGGGGCTGATGGTCTCCGGGAACTAGGAGCCAGAGGCCGGGGAGTCGGCCGTCGCGGCCGAGGGCGTCTCGGAGACGGTCTAGCAGGTCGAGTTGCTCGTAACGGCCGAGCAGGTTCGCGTAGGTCAGCAGGACGGTGCGGTCGCTGCCGCGGATCTGCTCTTCCATCTGCTTCACCGCCCGACTGACCAGCATCAGCAATTTGCGCCAGTCGCCGCTGCCGGGTTTGGCATCGGTCTTCAAGACCAACGTCCAGTCGACGCGGGCTTTCTCGGCGGCGGCCTTGAGCTGCTCGAGGAACGTCGCCTCAAAATCGACCACTTCCACCGAGAAGCGACGCGCGATCTCCTCGACCGCTTGTTGGTAATCGCGAGGGTGGACCAGTAGCGCCAAAAACGCTCCGTCGCGGGCGGCTCGCTGCAGCCGCTCTTCAAACTGCCGCGCATCGGCTTCCTCCGGCGAGAGCTCTCCGGCCGGCAATGGTCCCCGGGTGGTCGGTTGGCGCTGCAGCGTCTCGCTGCCGCTGGTGACGGTGAAGCCGCTCCCTCTGGGGCCGACGTAGCAGCCGACGCCGCGTCGACCGTGTTTGCGGTAATCGGCGGCTGGGTCCCAGCGGAGTTCCAGCCCTGCGGCGCGGAGCATATCGTCCAGCTGTGGGCGTCCGGGCAGCGGCGCCGCGTCAGGATAGCGGCCCTGCACCCGCTCGAGCACTTCTTCGACCGTCAATTGCTTCACGCCGACCAGCGCGTTGTACGACAGTCGCAGTGCCCGAGTTGCCTCCATCCCGCGGGGATAGATTTCCTGACGGCTGGAAACCGCAGCGGTTTCGGATGCCGCAGTGGCGAGCCGCAGCAGGCGGGAATCGGTCAGCGGCTCGGCTTCGTGCGGCAACGGTACGGCCCGCAATCGCTCCATCGCGCGAGCGGGAGCGGCCAGGGGATCTTCCGCGGCGAGCTGATCGGCCACGCGGCCGAGCGAGAAAGCGTAACCAGCGAGCTCTTGGCCGGTGGCGACGATGACGCGTCCGCCCTCGCGGCGCACCAGGAAACGCGGCTCGGCCGTGGTGCGTTCCACTTCTAGCGCGGCACGTGTGACCGCTGCCGCCAGCTGCGACCGCATCGGCTCGTCTTGCACCGAACCACGCGCGGCGAGAACTGCCTCGCTGAGATCCGCGGCGGACAGCACCCCGCCGGCCGCGACCAGAATCTCGTGGATCTCTTCTCGCAGCCGGCTGATCGCAGCATCCCGCCGCCAGCGTTCTTGCAACTTGCCCACGATCTGCCCCACGCGGGCTCGAGTCACCTCGACGCAGCGAGCCACGTCCGACTGCGTCGCCCACGCTTGCTGTGCATCGGAAGCGAGTCCCAGGAGGATTTCGAGCACCCGCTGCTGCGCCTGCCCGGCTCGAGTGCTGGCTTTCGTGACGCGACGAATCAGCAGATCCACGCTGAGGCTGTCGACATCCTCGTCTTTCGCCTCTTCATCGCTTACCTGCGGAACGCCGCCCGCCTGCTCAGGTCGTCCCAGCCGCTCTCGCAGGATGCGGATCGCCAGCGAGATCTCGCGACGCGTCTTGTTGCCCACGCCGCGCAACCGCAGGATGCGGCGCATCGGGAAGGTCAGCAGATCCTCGACGGTGAGAATGTTGGCTCGGTCGAGGGCGTTGGTGGCGCGGGTGCCCAGGCCTAATTCCGGGATTTGAGTGTCGAACGTGGCATCGGCGAGCAGCTCCCGCAGCTGATCCTCGTCCTCGACGTCGGTCAGCGCTCCGGCTTCCTCGACGCCTTCGAAGCTCAGCCGCCAAGCCCGCTGCATCTCCTCGGCGTTGTCAAAACGCTCGCTGGGATCCCGCCGCAGGGCTTGCTCGAAAAACGCGGTCAGCGATTCGCGTAGTCCGCTGTCGAACAGCTCCGGATTGATCGTCACTTCACAGCTGTCGGGCAGCTGTGACGGTTCGGTGATGCCGTCTCCCCACAGGGGCAACGTGCCGGTGGCCAGTTCGTAAAGCGTGACAGCCGCGGCATAGCGTTCCGCGTGCAGGTCCCACCGCGGAGGCGAGGGCTTGCGCGTTGGGAGCGTCGGGTCTAGGTAGTGCTTCGTGCCCGCACGGATGTTTTCCGCTGGCGTGCGGGAGAGCGAGAAGTCGAACACTAAAGCGTGAAGCCGGTTGCTACGGCCAGCTTGTGCCACAGCGATGTTGTCCGGCTTGATGTCGCGGTGCGGGATTCCCTGCTCTTCCAGGAAATTCAAGACGTCCAGCAGGTCTTCGCCGAACCGCTGAAGCAGATCGATGTGAAGTCGCCCGTCACGCCGCACCCGCTGGCCCAGCGTCTCGATCTTCTTCTTGGCTCGCTCGACGAAGGCCGGCTTCATCAGGAAGCCAGCGTACGAGCCGATCTCTACGGGTGAATCCAGCTCGACGATCCGTGCGTGCCGCAGCTTGCCGAGAATCTCCGCCTCTTCGTGGATGCGGTCGTTGTGATCGGTGTCGTTGGCAACCTTGAGGATGAAATTCTGCTCGCCCCGTTCGACTAGGAACGCGATCGACGTCGACCCTTCGCCGATGCGGCGGACAACGGTGTAGCCGCCAGGGAACGTGTCCCCTTTGCTCGCATGATGCGGATCGTCGACGTGGTCGACGTCGGGACTGGCCACCTCCGCTTCGACCGCGTCCAGATCCTCGAGAAAACGAGCCACGGACTCGGGGCGATTGGGTACTTCAGGGTGCGTGCTTTCCTGGACCAGCGACTGGAGTGCCTCACCGGCGCCACCAAGGACCGAGCTGATCTGCAGCCCGCGGGTCTCGCGGAGCTTGTTGCTCAGCTCCAGGCCATTCGCCGCGGGGGCTTCCCCGGAAAAGAGGTGATAGGCGATGCAGCCGAGCGAGAAGACATCGAGGTGTTCGCCGGTGTTGTCCCCGTCGGACATGGCTTCTGGCGCCATGTAGGCGGTGCTGATGTCGTCGACCAGCTGATCCACATGGGACGTGGCGGTGATCTCGCGGGAGACGCCGCTGGACGCAGTGCCGCCGCGGTAGCCGGCCTGCCAGTTGAAGATCTTCACCCGGGGGCGACCGCCAGCATTGGTAACCAGGATGTTCTGGGGGCTGAGGGCGCGGTGGACGATTTTCTTCTCGTGGGCGTACTGCACGACTTCAGCGATTTGCCGCAGGAGCTCGAGGCGAGCTTCGGGAGTCAGCTTGGCGCCGCGTTGGGCCAGGAAGTGGTCAAGCCGCAGGCTGAGCGGGTCGTGCTCGAAGATCAGCGCTGGGCCCAACTCGTGCTCGGTGAACCCGTAGATGCGGAGGATGCCGGGGTGCTCGAGCGTTTCCAGCAGCTGGGCTTCGCGCATGGCCGCCCGCTGGATCATCTGCCGGTCATCGTCGTTGGCACTGGTGCGAACGAGATAGATACGAACGCGGCGCCGCGTCTGAGACAGCTGGACGTGCGTCGCCAGCCAATCCTGGTAGGCCGGACGGCCGCCGAGCTCTTTTCCTTCGCCAAGCAGTTGCTTCAGCTCGAAGTCACTGACTTTGCGATGCCGTCGAGACGGCCGGATACCGGCTTGGTCCATCGCCTGGCAGATCAGCCGCGCGGTTTCGCGGTCGCCGCCTCCCTTCGGATGCGGATCGAGTCCCGGGCACTCCCGCCGCTCAAGAGCCGCCATGATCCCCGGCCGCGGCCCCTCGGACTCCTCTCCGCCGTCACGAATGCAGACGCGGTAGGCGGCGGTGCCTTCCAGCTGGAGCCGGAGGGCGGGAGCCGAGCAGAAGACCAGGGACTCGATGAACGGGACCCGCCCCCGCTTGCGCTTGACGACTTTCTGCCGCCCGAGCAGCGAAGCCAGCTTTTTGGCCTTTTGGTTCGCCAGGTACAGCGGGTTATCGGTCGTGACGAGTTTTCCGTCCGGCTTCTGCCAGGTCCACGTGCCGGCATCCCCCCGCAGCTCACCCGGCTGGGATTTGATCTCGACTAGGAACAGCCCGACCGGGGAAAGGACGAGCAGGTCGACTTCGTTGATGCTGCCGTCATCGGCGATGAACTCGAAGTTCGACCACGCGCGGAACGGCTCGCGCTCGGGCAGCCGCTCGCGGACAAAGTCCAGCGCGTCGCGTTCCCAGGGAAACTGCGACTCCGAAACGGTCGTCCAAAACTGCGAGCCCATACCTGATTTGCTTTCCACGATGCCCTGATGCCGCCCTGCCCCCGGGCATTCACACTACTTCGGCTGTTGCCGCTGTCCGGATCCAGAGCTACGAGAGCTTTCGATCCGTGCGAGCAATTCCTCGAGATCAGCGATCTTGAACAGCCGATAGCCGTTGATCGGGTTGCGGTGCTCGGGCAGCTTGCCGCTGGATCCCCAGCTGCGGAGCGTATTGGGGGAGACCCCCAGAAAGGCCGCCGCTTCTTTGATCGTGAGATAATCGTCGAGATTCGGCATCACCCGCCCCTCCTCCGGAGGAAATCCGCCCCCGCACAACCCGGGCACAAGGATGCACGAACCCTACCAAACCCGAGGGCGCGAGAGAAGCTGGCATACGGATGCCGCTAGCGAGCGACAGAGGCCGAAATGGCCGCTGACCTACATTCGGCATACATCGTTGGGGCGGAGCGGCACGCGGTTATTCATTGAATAGTCGAACGACCTCCGCCGTTTCTTAGCACCAGCGTTTCACCTTCCCCCATTACGACCAGCTGATACCCCACACCGGAAGCAACCATCCGGGACTTGACCTCTGCGAATGCTTCGTAGGAATCTGGCCAGACTGCAATACTCACGGCTTTTCCCTTGGATCTGATTTCTAGTATCAGCTGCTCTATGCGTTTCCATCCGTCAGAGGTGGCAACCGGCCAGCCCGATCCCGCTAACGGTGTAATCATCAATTCGGTAGCCAGGCTTCCAGCAGTCGTAACATGCCGGCTATTGACGCCTAGACCAAAGGCGTCAGGCTCCATCGCCAAAAACACCCTCTGAGATTGCAGCAGCAGCAGGACTGATGCTGCATTCGAGTCCCGCACACGCGGCACCTGCAGGGTCTGTTGCTGGTCTGCCAACGTGGTGCGCAGTGCAGCAGTCGCTTGGTTCACCTGGTTCTGGACGGCCTGCAGTTCCGCTGGAACTCGTCGGTTCTCTTCCTCGAGTCGCGAGTTTTCGGCGAGGACTTCCGCGAGTTGCCGTGTCTGCGACGCATTCATCGCCGTCATCTCGGCAAGCTCACTGGTCAACTGGTCCAGTTGCGCCGCGAGCTCCTGAAACTGCGCGTCTTCGGGTAACTCGGCACGCGCGGGCGAATTTGCTAATGACTGCTGAAGATCAGCATGTTGGGCGGCTAGCAAATCGAGCTTCGTGATTAGCTCGCGGACTTCATCGGGCGTTGGCGGTTGCTGGTCTGACCTCTCTGGGGATTTAACGATTGCACGCGTCTGAATCATGATGGCCAGCAGGATCGCCAAAAAGACGATCCCGCCGAAGGTGTTGCAAATCGTATCGAGAAACAGGTCGAAACTCGAGCTGTCGGACATTTCTCGCTTCACGGCGACTCATCCACTTCGAAGGCCATATGGATGGTTCGATTCGTCCCGATGACGTCGTACCCGAACGTTGCGTGGTCCATCTCCAGTTCCGCTTGCAGACGCTCGAAGTCACGAGCGCCGCCCGGGCGAACAAGGAGTAGAATATGTCGCGACTGCAGGTCCGTATGATCTAGCCACTCACGAAACTGATGTATCCTCCCTAGCCCATTCCAGCGGAGGGTTTTCTTGCTGAGGGCGTCGCTCAGCTCGATTTCCCCATCTCCAAGCGTTAGCAGAGTGAGATACTGCCCGTCGGCTGTATTGTCACGGTAGATCAAAGGATCTTCGCTTTCGATCTCGTTAATGCGACGGCCCATTTCCTTCAGCCTCTCTCGCAGGTCGGCGATCAGTTCCCGGTCGTCCGCAAGAGCGGCGGATTTCTGCAGGAGCGCCGATTCGGCCTTCTGAGCCTCCTTGAGGCTCCGGTCCGCCCGTTGATTCTCCACTTGCGCGCTGGCAAGTCGCTCGCTTGCCGCTTGCGCTGCATATCGCAGTTCCGCAATCTTAGCGTCGCGGTTGAACTCGTTGAGGTTGGCGAGCTGCTTCTGGCTCGACATGCGTCGCTCAAACTCTGCTTGCATCTTCTCGACCTCCGCCTCGAGAGAGGCGAGCGATGTCTGGAGCTGCTCGATATCAACCGTGGGTGGACTGGTCGCTGCCTCGACGCGTTGGGCGAGCTCGAGCACGAGTATCAACGTGATCAGGATAAAGATTCCAACCACTGCGGTGATGATGTCCTGGAAAGCGAAGAAGGAAATTCCGGGACCAACTGAGCGACGTTTCATGTAATGGCCGAAGGAAAGCGGCTTCGGTGGGGTAGCCTACTGGACATGGTGCCAGTCAGACATCGCGAGATTGCTCGAATGGCAAGATTCGGATGCGACTGACGATCTGCTTCAAGCAGTATTCTTGGCAGTCGTCGAGAAAGACTTCTTCTGCCTTTTTCTGCGCAGTAATCCAGAGCTGCACTACCAAGGCAATTACGAGTGCCAACAGCGTCGTCTCGAACGCGGTGCTCAGTCCGCCGGTTACTTCACGCAGGGAGCCGACGATGCCGCTGACATCCGATTGCTGCTCCAGCAGTGAACTGAAGTTTCCAATCGCCGATGCGAGACCGAGAACTGTGCCGATGAAGCCGAGCACTGGGATCGCCCAAAGGAACCCGCCAAGTGTCGCGAACGACGTCTGATGCGCGGATTCGTCCCTCTCGGACAGCGAACGAAGTATGTCGTCGACGTCGGAGACGCGGCCGAGGTTCTTGAGGTTCGACACCGCGACAAGGATCCGGTTGTAAACGAGGAACCGTTCTGGATCCTCCGCAATCGCATGGATGTTTCGGATCAGGTGATCAGCGGTTTGCGACGAAAGTACGAAGTCATGCGTCTCGGGAACGACGGAATGCGACAACGCTCGCCGCTGGACTCCCAATTTGCTGCGTTTGAACAGAAGAATCACTACGCACCAAAATCCCAGAAAGACGGCGAAGTATTGGGTTGGCCCTCGATCGAGGAGCATTGCACGGAAGTGATGCTCCGGTAGGAAGTAGACGGCGGTATAAAACATCGTGGTTAACACTGCCGCAATCAAGCCTGAAAATGCAGTGTTAACAGCGGTGCCATTGCCAGCGGGAATGCCGAGACGTCGTTCTGGATCGCTGCGTAGAACGCTTAGCGGTCGCGGAAGCGGTGGAGAAGTTAGATAAGTCACAGTCGTTGCTGCCCTCGTTTCGAAACGAAGCGGGATCTGGATGTTGGAGTAATATCTGCTATGAAAACGCTTCTATGGCTTCGAGTCCGAGCGTTATTACTATGATTGGGGCAGCAATCAGCAAAACCAGCCATACGAGCGCGGTGATGCCGCTAAACATCCACAATGAGCTGAGCCGCTTTAAGGCTTTCAGAGCATTCGCCTGGTTCTGATCGTCCCGAAATTCTGACACCCAGTTGCAATAACGGATGACGAGGATGCCCGAATACAGAATGGGACCAGCGATTGCGAGGCCGGTCATGGCCCATATTGCGGCGCCGAACGTCTCTGCGCGGCTTTCGCTATTACTAGCCGCCATGAGCAAAACGACGATTTGGGCCAGAACTTGTAGGCTGGCAAGCGAAATGAGAAAGATTCCGAAGAACAGTGCCCAACCACGTCGACGATGCATCTCTGTGGCCAGGAGCGACCAGTCATTTGGGTTGCCAGTTGTTGTAGTGTCGTATGCTCCGAGCGACAGCGTAGGGCGGCGGCTGAATGGTGATGCGGCATGGCCAGGTTGAATAGGACTGAATCGTTGCGGGAGGGATTGCTCTGCCGGTTGCCACGAATCGAAGCCGGCACGCCAGACGAGGGTGGTGCGGTCGACGACGCCGCCGTCAATCCACTCCATTAGCTTCTGAGTCGAGACCGGACCTCGGCTCTCTTCTCCGATATGGGCGTACCACTGAACCTCCGGATCTGCAGCGCTCCCTGCTTTTGCTGTGAGTGGCTGAGGGGTGGCAGGCTCCGCACCACCGGTCGAAGTCTGCGGCTCTACAGCCTGAGTCGTCGACGAGGAAGCGGATTGCGGAGCGGGCCTTCGGAAAAGCGAGTCGAACGTCTCAGCTTTGGACCAGGAGAGGCCATCCGGCGACAACTCGTGCAGACGAGTGATCTGGCCGCGTCGCACAAGCTCTTGTACCCGCTGAGCTGGAAGCGGTCCGAGGGTACGGCCGCGGAAACGAACGAAATATTGGTCCGAGCTGTCGGTCATGAGAAAGCGTGCTGCTCAGGAATCGGTGTTTAAGGGAGAGCCAAGGAAGAAAAGCGGACGGCCGGCGGTCAAATCGGCGGAGGTCCGGTCAAGCTTCGGTTGATCGGACTCCCACGTTCCAACTGGGACCCAGGTGACCCGGCCCGGGTCGGAGAGCGAGGCACGCACGATTAGCAGGAGCCCTGTAGTGTCAGGAGCGTCCTTCACGTGAGCGTCAATCGATCCCGAGGAGTCCCGGGTCAGGAACCCTATCCAACGGTATCGCCGCTCAGCGAGGGTGTGCAGTTCGCGAAGACTCGACGGATCGGTTCGATAGGCAGATGAGAGTGCCGCTACGACTTTCTGTTCGATCTCGGGATCCAGCTGGCTGTTCGCTGGTCCCGCCACGTACCACTGTTCGCGGAACTCGCCCCGAGCCCGAAGCAGTTGCAGCTCATCAGCGAGAAGCTCCTTGAGGGCGGGGTTGCCCTTGCAGGCTCCTTCGAGCAGATGGAGAAGCAGCATTTCCTTAATCGTCCCGTCAAGATCCGGGCGACTGCGGAGTTCGGCTATCGTCCTCAGGAATGTTTGATTCCAGTTCGTGAGGAAGGCGTTGCGCTCACTCTGTCCCCGCTCCGACAACCAGCGGATGGTCGATCGTGGTTCCGGGAGCGTCGTGATCGGCTCACGCGCTGGCTCACCCGCGACCGCACCGCTTTCAGTGCTCACTACGTCAATGCTCGTCGTGCCTGAGTTGCGGTTGTCAAACTTCTCGGGGTACCGGTCTTGGTAGCTCTTGTAGACGAAGTAGCGGTTCTTTTCTGCGTCGATTGCGGTGTTCAGCTCTGCGATGACGGTCTGCGGTAGTTCGGCAAAGAGTTCATCAAGAACTTTGGTACGATTCGCGACTTCCTCCAAACGCGTGCGCCACTCCGGTGCCACTAGTTCAGCAGGGTTTTGCTCCAGATCTCGCCGGAGTTCTGCGTTGCGTTCGAGAAGGGACTGGGCCTGATCGGGCGTCAGGCTTGCACTCAGTGACGAGGAAAGGGCCGCCGCTACGCTGTTCCAAGCGAGCGCACGCTCCCAGAGGGGCTGTTCGGTCGCAGCTTGAGCGAACTCATCGGCGGCCGGAGAATCCGGAGCGTCACGCGCGAATGCCTCAAGCCCTTCGGCAAAAGCCTTGAGTGAAGGGGCGTCAATGACGCGTTGATGGGCGCGCTCAATGGCATCCATCTGTTGACGTTGCTCTTCCACGGCCTGTTTCATCGCCGCGGCCCGCGAGCGAACGAGATCGATTTCGCCGCTAGCTGCGGATCCTCGTCGCGGATAGGTCGCTTCTAGGTGCTTCAGCTTTGCGATCAACGCAGCAATTTCGGCGGTTTCGATCCTCGACGCCGACATCGACTCGAATTGGTCGAGTTGCCGGGTAAATTCGGCAACCGCGGTCGTGACCGCTTTCGAGTGCTGCGCCGTTACCTCGCTTTCCCACTGCGAACGACGACGGCGGATGCGGAATGCAGACGCTTTCTCTTCTTCGTTGGCAGCCAAGTTCTCCGCACGAGCCAGTGCCGATAAGTCGATATGCGCTGGGTCTTCGGCATCAGCTTGTTCTAAGTAGTCCGCAAACTGAGCAGCGCGGGAAGACTCATTGGCCAGCATCGTTGTTAGCTGACTCGCAAGCTGGGCTAATTGGGTACTGGCAGCGATCTGAGGCTGGCTTGACTCGATCCGCTTCCAGAGCCCCTCAGCCTCACTGAGCTTCTCAGCATCCAGCAATCCCTTAAGTTGAGCATGCGCTGCAGCGACTTTGCGCTCCTGGAGTGACTGGTATTGCCAGTAGCCTATGACGGCGGCCATGAGGAGCGTGGCGGCGCCAATGCCGGCGATGACGGCCTGCGTCTTGCGTTTTGCCGCTAGTTGCCGCTCTTCCATGGCGACTCGATATCGCTGCTGTAATTCCGGACTGAGCGGCTCATCGAATCGGGTGGCTTGGTGGAAAGCACGTTGAAGGTCAGAGGCCGGGGCATGGGCATCAAGGGCTGCTTCAAAACCTGCGACGGCGACGGCATGTTCTTGCCGGAGGTTAGCCTCTCGATCGATCTCCTCTAGCCAGAGCAGCGCCGGCTCCGCGTGTTCGGCTAGGTCAGCCGGAATCGCGTCAGTCATTCGCTTCTCTGTCGAGCGCAGTTCGTCTCGCAGGCGTCGGGCTTCTGCCTCATTGAACTCATTGAACGCGTCATGCAACTGCGGCACGAGCACTCGGAGGCGCTCAAGATGGGCTTCATGCGCGAAGCGACGAAGTGCGGTGCGTGCCTGGTCAACCAGTTTCGGGTCCGGCGTGTTTCGCCACGACGGATCAGCCAGTTCATCAACGATGGACGCGACCTTGTCGGTATCCTCGGCCTTGATCGCAGCTTGTAGTTCCCCGGGGATTTGCTTGAGCCGAGCCTCTTCCCAAGATTCGAGGTCCTCTTCCCACACGCTGCTCGTTAGGTCGAGCGCCGCGAGACGACGGAGAATTCTCAACCGCCACGCTAGCGGAGCACGAGCGATCGCCAGCCGACGATGTTGCTTGAGAATCTTGTTAAGAGGCTGCGTTTCGACGATCGCCTCGTTCAACTGTTCCGCCGCATCCCGATCGAGGTCGGGCGGAAGCGGAATCGCGAGGAACTGAAGGATTTCGAACCAGTCCTCATACTCGGGGAAGTCGAGGTTTGCAGCGCCTTCGATCGCGTTTGGGTGCAGGCTGGCTCGCTGAATTGCTTCGCTGCGCAGCCCCTTGCGGAGCAGTTGTGCTGCATCGCGCAGACGCTCGTTGACGCGAGTGACCTCTTCGGAGTACGCAGCAGCCAACGGCCGCATGGACTCGACCGAAAGCCCATCCCGCTTGTCTAGGAGCTGACGAATTTGATCAACAGGTGACGTCATGTTTAATTGAATGCGATCAAAACTTAATGAGTATGGTTATGTTCTTCTCCTGCAGAATCGCAGGTCGGGCCAACAAGCCGCCTTCCGGAAGCGTTTCAAAACTCAGTGTCCCGAGGTCTACCTCAACACCGCTGGCGAACTCTGCGAGAGAATTTTTTAGGTTTGCAAACTGATCGACTAGTTCCGCGGCCTTTTCCGCTAGATCGCTGAATTCTCGGGCCTTTTTCCTCAACGCAGTTTTTGCGTCATCCGTCACCACACCCGCCATTTCGGCTTTGATGGCTGCAGTTCTATCTTCGTACTCAGACTTCAGTCGCGAAGCTTCCTTGCTCAAGCTGTCATGTCTCTCGATGAGATTCGCAATCCCAGTAATAGCCTTCTCTTTGAGGGTTACGCCTTCAAGCGGAATGGTCTTCTCGGGGCCATCATCGATTGGCGTGAGTGATGTTGACTGGTGAAGCGCACGCAGTACTTCAGAAGTCTTGCATGTTCGCTCGTAATCCCGCCGCACATTGGTTGCAATTCTTTCAAGCTCTTCTAATCCGTCGATGCTGGGTCTGCTAGAATCGAAGACAATCCGCACGATCACTTCGTTATTTGCTGCTGACGAAAATGCGGAAACCAGTGGGTTTTTTGAAAATGGAGTTGAGACCCTGCTGTAATTTTTGAATTCTTGAATTTGGGAGATTTGAGAGATCGCAAAGGGCTTATCCATCGCGATTAGCTTCCGATTCCTCGCTTCCTGATTGAGCTTCCTCGTCGTTAGTCGCACTGGGGCGACGCGTTCGATCTCCAGAGCGTTTTTGTCGGGATAGTACCATGTGCTTCCCTGCGCACCCTCGATTTTATCGAACGGTATTCGTGCCACGCCGTCGATGGTGCCCACAGCCAAACTTTCTATATCGAGAGACACTCGAAACGGCCCAAATAAAGCCATGCGTTCGGCGGCGGCTTTCTCGGCGGCGGCTTTCTCGGCGGCGGCTTTCTCGGCAGCGGCTTTCTCGGCAGCGGCTTTCTCGGCAGCGGCTTTCTCGGCGGCGGCTTTCTCGGCAGCGGCTTTCTCGGCGGCGGCTTTCTCGGCGGCGGCTTTCTCGGCGGCGGCTTTCTCAGCAGCAGCTTTCTCAGCAGCAGCTTTCTCGGCGGCAGCTTTCTCGGCGGCCGCTTTCTCGGCAGCCGCTTTCTCGGCAGCCGCTTTCTCGGCGGCAGCTTTCTCGGCGGCAGCTTTCTCGGCGGCAGCTTTCTCGGCGGCAGCTTTCTCGGCGGCAGCTTTCTCAGCGGCAGCTTTTTCCGCTTCAGCCGCTGATCCAGCAGTGTCCTTGTTAGATGCCACAGACGCGGAAACTCGGTGGTAAATCTGAGGAACGCCGAATACCGCAGCAGACCCGGCCAGCACGGCCAATAAGGCGCCCAATATGTACGCAGCTTTCAGGTTTCGACTCGCCGTCGGTGCTTTTTCTAACGGAGGACCGGGAGGCAACCTGCGGCTGCGCAGAGCGGGTGACGGCGGAGGTGAAAGGGTGTCCTTGCCGGGTGGGGGGGCAGGGAGCGGAGTATCCGCATACGCCAGGGCTCGTGCATCGGGTTCGGGTGCGGTGGAGGCACGGAATTCGTGGGCCGCTGGAGCCCCCGTTTGCGCACGCTCTGTAAAAGCAGAACTCGGCGCCGGTTGTAGATCGACCGTCAGGTCAATTACCTGCCCGCGTGCCGCCGCGAGCCTTGCTTCCTCAGATCCTTCGACGACGCAGCGGACGCGGCAGTCGATGTCGGGAGAGAGGTTCGCGGCATAGGTGCTGAAAGTGGCTTGCCAGCGCTCACTCGCCGGAAGCAAGGCAATTGATTCATCGATCAGCTCAAGGAGTTTCGATTGCTGGGCGAGAGAGTAAACGATCCAAGTCGGCTTGCTCGAGCGAACAGTAAGTGCTTCGGCAACGACGCCGCCCCATCCGGCATCACCGGTGATCGACTGCCAGGCGTGGCAGATCGCCGGCTGTTGGTCGCCCTGTGGGATCGCGGGACCGGTCGCGGGCGTCTCGCAATTGCCGTCCCAGTTGGATCGCATCACTCCCGAGTGACGCAGCAGCCAAGCGGGCCCGGCGGCAGGTGCCTCTGCCGCGTCGACGACCACGTGATGTGCAATCTTATTCGTGCGACCGCTGTAGTCGGTGCCATAGTCGCCGACGCGGGACAGAACGGAAAGACTCTGCCCCGAGAGAGAGATCCGGAAGTGCGAATATGCCACCGGATTCTCGCTCGCTTGCGGATGCTGCGGTGGAAAAAGCTGGCGATATCCGGAAAGTGATTCCAGCCGGTTCGCCAAATTCAGTGGCATTCCGGCGGTGCTGAGCACCGTGCAGAACCCCCGGCTTCCCTGTCGCAGCCCTCGCGGGGCGGACGTGTAAAGCAGTTCGACACTCACGACGCTTGTCCGCTTTGAGGAGAGATAATGTGCTGAGAACCAATAAGACCTCTCGCCGACGAATTCAGCGCGTACAGCATCGGAACTTCGACCCAGTAGGGATCCATGTCGCGAGGACGGATACCAAGCGAGCCACTCTCCGGGTCCAGTTCCGGGCTACGGCCCGTGGCACTCACCGGAATGAAGGTCAAGTCCCGGGCAAATCCTTCCGCCGCTGCAACAATCTCTGGGCACAGCTCTCGGAGCAGGTCGCCAACTTGGCTGGAGATCGCCTGAATTCGGTCTCGGTTCAGCGAGCGGACACTTTGTCCTTGGATATCGAAGTACGGCTCATCGCGGGACGCCTCGGGCAGCAGGCGGTGCCAGCTGTCCCATTTGGTAACAACGATGACCAATGGGCGTTGGTGCAGCTCGTCTTCCCGAAGTCCCGCATGGCGACGCACGCGCTGGATCGCTTCCAGCAGAATTGTGTCCTGACGAACGCTTGCCTCACGGTCTAGTCTCGCCGTCCGGCGAGTCATTTGTGGGTCCTCAGACTTGCCTTCGCATGCGCGACGGAAACGGGGATCCTGCGTCGGATCGAAGCAGAAGAATAGGCACGACGACAGCGCTAGGTGTCGAGTGACCGGACTGGACACTGTATCCGCGCCTGGAAGGAAGCTCTCCCCCGCGTTGTCATACAGGCACATAATCCGTGAGATTCGCTTGCTGCGGGCATGGTTGGGATGCTTTCCCAGTGGCTGCAGCGTGAACATGAACGGGCGTGGCAGCGTGATGGAGTGGTCACCCATGTTGACCAGATCGTACAGGTCGCCCTGTGTTTCCGTTTTCGCGATCGCTACGAGCTGGTCGGGATTGGGATTAAGGAACTGCTGTTCCTCGTATTGATGCAATCGTGCATTGGCGGATGCATCGGCATCGTTCATTGATACGCTGAAGTATCGGGGAAGCGTCTGTCGCATCTTCCAGGTCATTGAGGCGAGGAAGTAGCTTTTGCCGCAGGCAGGGGCACCCAAAATCGAGAAGAAGATCGACGGTACTTGGTAGAACGGTCGCGGGACCTCAAGGTGGCAGTTCGGGCACGCCATTTTCGTCGCGCGATAACCTCCCTCGTCGATAGCATCCCCTTCAACGGAAAACCGTGACGGAAGAAACCGTCGCGCATGCTCAAAGCCGAGCTTGGCATCTCCCGAAAGATCCGGATGTTCAGAAATCCATAGCGACTCTTCGGGTGCAAATCGCTGCCAGCAGTGTGGGCACGTCACCTCTGTGAGCAGAGTTAAAGCGGAAGCAGGAGAAGCAGCTGGCATGCGCGAGTTTGTTCCAGTGAAGAAGCGATGGGTTGTCAGTAATGGCAGAAATCCCCGAGCCCCAGGGGATCACGCGTAAGTCGTCGGTCAGAGGAGTAAGATCGCCGTCCACTTGGCGACGCCATCGCCGCTCCTCAATGAAGAGGCTTTCGTGGTGAGGAGCTCAGATGCGGCGTTGGTGGTCTCGTGACTCCGGCGCCGGTTGCGGCTCGCGAATGGTCGTGAGTGCCCGACTTTGTTTCAATGACAACTACTGACCTCGGAGTAGTCCTCTCTCACAATCCGGACAGTCGGCACCCCCCTTGCCAGAGCAGACGGTGCATTTGAGCCGAACCACCTCCTCTCCGTAGACTGGGCCCGTTTTCCCTGGGGCGACCATCGCCCGTCCCACGACCACCTTCTTCTTCGCGGTGACGGCGCCACGGTTGCATCGCGAATTTCGGCAGTCAAGGAAGCCCACTCCGTTGCAGCGAGAGCACCACAGTTCTGGCAAGATGCCCGTTGGAGGCTGCAGTCTCGACGCCGGTTCCGGGCTCGCAGTTGGGGCTCGCCCCGCAGACGGTGCCGGCCCACGCGGGGTATCCCCGTACACGAGAACGCAGAAGATAGAAGATCGGTACCGCTCTACGATCTCCTGCTTGCTCAGATGCTGGCCCGGCGGACCAGGTTGGGCGAGCGAAATTTGAGGTGCGGTTGCCGCAAGCCATTTGCGAGCCTCCAGGCCGAACACGCCGATGCCGCGTTTTTCGTCCGTCAGCAAGCTGTCGATGGTGCCGTTCCCCAAGCTTCTCGCGGTGGCGACTCCCACCGCCGATCCGTCGAGTCCGAATATCGGTCCACCACTGTTGCCAGAGTCGATCTTGGCGTCCGTCCACAACTCGCGGGTTACGGGGTGGATTTTGTTCAGTAAGCCGCCGCTCACCGTCAGCGAAGCGCCGAATCGCTGCGGGTCGGGGTACCCGCAGATCAGCAGATCGCTGCCTTCCGTCGGTTGGGAGAGACAAAATGGAACTGGAGGAACATTGAGTCCATCGACTCGCAGGAGGGCGAGATCCGGTCCTCCAGGCGATGCGAGAATCACCTCCGAAGCGAGGAGTGGCTTACCGCTGGTGACGGACGGTGAATGGCCCTCGTTCCAGACCGCCAGCGCTTGCGTCCGCGTTGTTTTCTCCGCCACGTGCCGGTTAGTCATCACCCAATTGGGCGCGATGACGAAACCGCTTCCACTGCTCAGTAGTTCTAAGCCCTTCAAGCTTGTCGGGAGCGGCAGTTCGCTCGGCTCAGTTGCACCGGCGGATGAGGTTTGCGTTTCGGCCGCGGGTGCTGTGCTGTCGGTGAGGTAGAAGAAAAAAGGCGGAAGTGCATCGATCTCGTGCCGCGAGGAAACGTTCGCGCTTTTCAGACGGAGTTCACTGAGCTTAGCGGAGTTGATTGCCAGCCGACTGCCTGTCTCCGCAGCTTTCTCCGAAAGCAGTCTCGCGTTATGGATGAGAACGCCATGCGCTGATGCTGACTCGAGTTCCAGGGCCTTGAGCAAGAGGACGGCTGCGGTGGACCCTCGGTTTTCCTTGATTTCGCAGACGGCCTGGTTGTTCAGCACGGAAACGAGGGTCTCGTGATGGCGCTCGGGGAAGTTCTCACGCTGGGCCTCGATACGGCGTTCAACTTCCGCCAAGATTGCCCGCGCCTTGCGCGGTTCGTTTTCGATCGCGGCCGCGGAAACGGCCGCGTACAGCCCAGGGATAGGGCTGGAGGAAAGCTGGTTGTGGATTGCAACGAAGGTTCCGAAGGACGTTGCTGACCGCTTCAGGAGTTCACCGGCGGGAACTTCGCACAACTCCACCGATTGTCGGTCGTCCGCGTCGAACAGCCGCAGCTCGAGCCACAGGACGTCGTCTTGGGACAGCCGTTGAATCGGCACCGTAACTTCGTCGCCTGTAGCTTTTCGTAGGGTGACGTTTCCGTCTGCTTGAGACACGTAGGAAGCGTCAACGCTGAAGTTGCCGAAGCGGGCCTTCCACGTCCTGACCTCCGAGGTGTCCCCGTTCGCTTCCGCAGCGTGTGACGAGATGCTCCCAAAGCAGGAGAGCACGGAGCAGCAGATGAAAAATAGCCAGCGCACTGGAGGGCCCCCGAATGGTAGTGTCCGAGGAAAGCAGTTTACACACGGGAGGTGTGTCGAAAAGCCCTTTCGGGGGGAAAAGTCGCTGTGGATCTCCGCGGCCCGTCCGTTCGTGATTCCTGCGCGGATTACTGCAGGAGCCCACGCCTAGCTCAGCGGCGTCTTCCTCTCGGAACCCGCTGAAAACGTCAGGTATTCGGCTGGCACGGCTTCGGTGAGCCAGACTCCGTTGGCCGACTGGTAGAACTCGTGGCCGGTCTCGTGCATTCGGGCGGCGGCCACGGTCAGGACGATCGGCTTGCCGCGACGCGAGCCGACCTTGGTGGCCGTAAGCTCGTCGGCAGAGAGGTGGACGTGGTTGCGAGACCGCTTGAGTAGGCCGTGCTTGCGGATTCCATCGAGGAAAGCTGCGACGGTCCCGTGGTAAAGAGCATCGGGCGGACTCGCCGGTTCCAGCTTCAGGTCGACCGCCGTGATCGAGTGACCCTGGTTGGCTCGAATGCGGAGCCCGTCGTCGCTGAGCGAGAACCGCTTCTTGTCGTTGGTCGCGACCACCTCATGCAGGAGTTCCAGCGTGAGCGAGTGCCCATGCTGGTTGCCCTTGTCGAGCAGCACAGCGATCCCGAGCCAGCCCTCCGGATCGAGCTGCACCCCGATCACCTCCGGCTTGTGCCGCAAGACAAGGCTGAGGAATTTGCTGGTGGAGACGAGTGACTTATTCATGAGATTCTGTTCGCTTCATGGGGTCTCGTGTCGTGCACCGCACGATTTTGGGCCACTTCGCTGATGCGGTCGAACGCTGCTTCTGCAAGCGGGGCGGAGGATCCACAGCCTCCGAACCGCCGCCTGACCGATTCCCGGCGACGCTGGTAAGCTGGTGCCGCTTCCCGCAGTTAGGCAGGGCACCGTTTCCCGTCGATCCCCCGGCTCATCGCAGGCCTTCATCTATGGCATCGCTGACTGGTAAGTACTTCCCACTGGCCGACGAACCGACTACCGAGGACCTGGTGCCTCTCGGAGTACCGGACAAGACGGGCGTGCGAGCAATGGCCACAGGGGATTCGAGGAAACCGCGAAAGGGCGAATGGTACCTGTCGGGGGCGATCGTCGAAGCGTATCGCGCCCCAAGTGACCTCTCCAGTGAGTTCCACATTGCGAGACTGGTCGTAATGTGAGAATGCCGCCCGACAGCCCCGTAACCGCTACTTGAGCAGTCGCCGCATCGCGCCTGCGACGCCGAGGGTGACTTCGGTCATGCGGGCGTAGTCGAGGGTGTCGGGGGTGTCGGTTTCGAGGTGGTAGTTGGGATTCCGCAGGAAGCTGGTGTCGGTCAGCATCAGGGCCGGGTAGCCCTGGTCCCAAAAGGAGCTGTTGTCGCTGAGGCGGATTTCTTGGACCGTTTCCGGCAGGCAGATCGAAAACAGGGGCAGTCGCGTGGCTCGCTTGAAGCCGCGGCGGAAGGCCCAGGCCAGCTTCCATGACGGCGGGTTGCCGACGGCGGCCAAGAAGTTGCCGCGGCGAGGGAAGAAGCGGTGCAAGCGGGCGGGAATGGTCGCAGGGACTTGCTGCGAGCCGAGCTTGTCGCTGAAGTACCCGACCATCTCTAAGCAGAGCATGCCGACGATCCGGTCGCCTCGCTGCCGGCACTGGCTGGCGTGATGCTGGCTCCCCATTTCGCCAAAGTTGAAGAAGAGCGGCTCCTCGCAAGCAAACGCGACGTAGCGTGCGGTCCGTCGGCCGTCATGGCTGTGGAGCAAACGGCTGACCTCCAGCAGGACCGCGATGGCCGAGGCGTTGTCGTCGGCTCCGGGCGTTGTGCTGACCGTGTCGTAATGGGCACCCAGCAGGACGATCTGGTCGGAGCGGCTTGTCCCCCTCTTCTCCACGATCAGATTTGTGGCCTGCTCGCCGAGGGCGACGTAGGACTCCCGCTCGACCTCAAAGCCGATCTCTCGCCACTGATTCTCGAGGTACCCGATGGTGGCCGCGATCGTCTTGGGGCGCGCGAGCGTGCGGGGGCCGATCAGCCCGGCGAGGATCTCGACGTGCTGGTGGAGATTCGCTTCGATCGTTTCGCGGTCGATGGTCATCAGTACGGTGGGGCCAAACGCCGGAAGCCGTGAACCAGGACTACCGCGAGAAACAGTAGATTGCGAGGGAGCACGGCCACGGGATTGACGCTTATGGCTTTCGCGGGAGCCGAGGTGCTCCGGACCTCGGCTAACTGCTGTGCCAGGCGAGCCATCCAGCGGACGCTTCGCGGCCACTCGCAGAGCCGGTAGACCCACTCTTTCGGAATCCCCTCGCGACCGACTCCCGCTCCGACTATTCCGCCCACGATCGCCGCAGTAGTATCCGCGTCGCCGCCGCACTCGATCACCGCGGTGACTGCCGTAGCGTAGTCGGTTGGATGGGATAGCCAGGCGTGGATCACGACCGGCACCGTGTGGTACGTGTACCCGGTGACTCCCTTCTCCAAGCCGAGTGAGGCGGCAAGCGCTCGGGTCGATTCGCCAGCTGAGACGCTCTCGCTCGCCTGGCGGACCAGGGCGACCAGTTCGCTAGCTTCCTCGCCGACGCATTCGGTGAGCGACTGCAGGAAGTGGCTCGGATCCTGCATGCCCGCCCGTGAGGCCTGAGCCGCGAGTGCCACAGCGATCGCACCCGCCTCGGCTTTCGGGTCGGTGTGCGTGAGCCGCGAGGAGGCTTTGGTGAAGCGGAGAAGCGTATCTCTGTCGTCAAACACCGCTCCAAGGATCGCAGCTCGCATCGCTGGTCCGTTGCCGGCTGAAAAGACGCCGGCGGTTGTGGGCGAGGCGCCCAGCCAGAGTTTGATTCCGCTGCGAGCCTTCGCTTTTCCGACACCAGCCGGCAGGGCGAGGATCCACCAGCGGAGTCGCCATGCGAGCCGATGTGCGAAATCGTCCGCGTCGTCGCCCGCTTCGATCAGCGACTGCGCGACCATCAGCGTGTGCTCGGTGTCGTCAGAAATCATCCCGCGGCCGAACAGGAAGCGATGCCGCGTCGGTGGCCCCAGCAGGCGTGGAGCCCGATCGCGCGAGACGCCTTCGTACGGCAGCCCCAACGCGTCACCGACCGCGGTGCTCAGGATACAGCCAGCAATTGCCTCGACGCTCATGCGGTCTCCGTTGTCTCATCCATCGAACCTGCAGAGCGACTTATTTCTCCGGCTCCGGCCTATTCATAGGCTTGGCATACAGGTCGCGCAGAGCAGGCTCCAGCTCCGGGTAATGGAATTCGAACTTCGCGTCCGCCAGTCGTTCCGACACCACGTACCGGCCGTAGAGGGCCAGTTCGGGATCCGTCCGCAAGAACAACGGAGCGCCGATCCGCACCATCCACTCGAGAGCTGGGAAGCCGATGGGCATGCCGAGAACTCGGCGAAGCGTGCGCATGAACTCAATCTGCGAAACAGGATTGGGTGAGGACGCAATGTACGGGCCCGACATCGTTTCATCCGCGATCGCCTGAGCGAACAGACGATTCAGGTCGGTCTCATGAATCCAGCTCATCCCCTGTGTTCCGCTGCCGACGCGACCGCCCAATCCCAGCCTCGCCAGCAGGCCGAGCGTCGAAAGGGCACCGCTGCCTGCACCCCGGTCACGTCCCACCACGAAGCTGGTCCGCAGAGTGACGCCGCGCTGCTCCGGCAGCTTGCTGTCGGCGAATTCCTGCTCCCACGCGCGAGCGATCTCGGGTGCGAATCCAAAGCCTTCGGCAGAGCTTTCCGTGCAAACGAGGCTCGGCGGGTCGCCATAGATATGAGCCGTGCTCATTTGCACCCAGACGGGCGGCGGCGATGCCACGGAACGCATCGCCACACCGAGGACCCGGGTCGCTTCGATCCGCGATCGCAGGATCTCATCCTGGTGATCCGGGGTCTTGATGCAGTTGACGGTCCGCCCGACCAGATTGATCACAGCATCGGCACCGTCGATCACTTCCACCCAAGAGCCGACCGAGCGGGCGTCCCACGACTGATGCTCACAAAGCCCGGGTTGCGTGGGCTTGGAGCGGGAGAGAATTGCAACCGAAGCACCGCAAGCGGTGAGGTGATCCGTCAAGGATGTTCCAATGAAGCCGCTTCCCCCAGCAACGACGACCTTCTTCCCGTCCAGCTTCGTCACCGGTTCTCTCTTGTTCGTCATTGAGGCGTGCAGCTCTTCAAAATCTCCTGGGTCAGGTCCTGGTGGGCTATTCCCTCGTACTCGAGCGGATCGCCGTAGCGGTCGCAATAGTCGCTGAGCACCTTCTCGAGGAGTTCCAACCCTGCTCGCCGGTCGGCAGAATCCTCGCCGGCGTAGGCGAGCGTGATTGCAGCTGCCAACCCGAAATCGAGGCAATGGGGATAATCACCGACGACTGCATGTTCAAATTTGTCGCGCTGGCGCTGGGTTTTGAACGGTGTCACCAGGTACGGAGTGCTCTCGATCTCGAGCAGGTATCCGTAGCGAGCCTCTTCGGGGCTGTCAGTCGGCCGCATCCGTGCGACGGCTCGCTTGTACTTGGTCTTCGAGGGGGTCGAGGCTTGCTGGTTAGGGAGTTGTTGGAGAACGGTCATGAATGGGGCACTGGTAAACGTTGAGGAAAGTTGGTCAGGGCGTTCCGTCAGGGACTCTAGCGGTGCTACCTGCGGCAGGTCATCGATCCCGACGCCGCGTTTGCCGAGCCGGCAGTTTGCGCTGCACTCAGGTGCGGCTGACGTCAGGAGAAAATCTGGTAGGGGGGAGCGAGGTGGAGGCGAACCCGTGCCGGGAGGCCAGCCATGCGAAACCAGCAGGTGCATCTTACTGGCAGGAATGGGATTGCGCCGGGTACTCACGGCGGCACGGCAGGCGTCCGCGGCGGCGGACGCATTAAGAACTGGCGCAGGATCTTAACCCGCAACGGCAAAGGAAGGGAGGACTCATCTCAAGGTGATCAAGTTGATGCGGCCTCGTGGGCCGCGTCGATGAGCAGCTGCCGGGGGCCCGCGTCGAGCGACGCTATCAGATCTCGGGCGGCTGCAGCGGCAGCCTGGACAGCATCTCCGCTGAGTAACTGGTTGACCAACTCCGCAGCCCGCTCTCGGTCGGGACGCGGCGAGCGGCGTGCTGTGGGCTTTCCGCCCTCAGTGGATCGGCCGTCGGTCGCCCTTTTGCCACCGCGTTCCTGCCTGCTCTTCTTGGTAGAGCATCCGTCGGTCGATGGCTCATCGCATGACGATGTCCCGGCGCCGCACGCAGCCAGCCGTTCCTTCTCCTCCGCCTTGAGCCTGTTGTAAAGTGCATTAAGAGTGACGTCCCCCGCCTTCAGAGTCTCGAAATCGTGGGGCGGTGCCGTCCGCTGTACCCAGGAAATCTGATTGAAGACGGATTTCGAGATGCCGATGTTTTCGCAAAAAGCGTCGACAGGAGATTTTGCGCCGTTGGTGCGTCCTCGCTTTCCGCGAAGGCGGTTTCCCTCCTCGACAGCCTTCTCATATTCGGGTAACGCTGCCAACGCGATCATCCATGCCGGGCAGTTCCGGCGTCCACGTTGGATCCTCACGGCATAGTGAAGTGGATTCTCGCGCTCAGGCAACAATTCCACCCACTCGCCTTGCCGCGCCGCGATCTGGGAAATGAGCTCTTCTCCGTGGCCAGACTCAACGAGGGCCCTCGCGCGGTGCCGGCCGTCGACAATCAGCCCTTTCGAGGTGATGACGATGGGGTTTATCAAATGGACTGGGCGGCCCTCGGGGGCAATCGAGCGTTTCAAGACCTGATACTCCTCCCGTTCCAGTTTGGGCATACTGAGCGCGGCTGGGTGGAGCCGGATCGACTCGTGCGTCAGCCATTTCTTGTCGCGGGCGGACAGGTACCTGAGCCGAGACACCTTGATCTTCGTTTTGGCCGCGGACGCCCTGGACGATTTTTGGCTCGCCCGTTTCTTTCGCATCAGTGTCGGCATCGTTTTCGATTCCTTGGTCGGAAGTATTGGGAGACACGGGGCTGTCTGGGAGTTCATGCGGACAGCCGACCAGGACTCGCCGCCTGGCACTCCCGGGGCGCTAACGGTAAGCGCACCTGGGTCACGATATTGTACCGAGGTTTAGGGGGCACGAGCAAACCGCCCGAATCCCGCGTCGTTTCATCAAGGGCGGGATGGCCAGATGAGAAGCTGAGCCTGGATCGAAGCGGTGGTCCTTACTTTCTTCGGGATTTCCCAAGGTTCCCAGTCGGTTGGAGTTCCGCGACCTTTAGTACCGCGGCCGCCAATACTTCCCGCTGGTCCTCTGACAGCAATTTGGGATTTCTTCCCCAGTCACGTTTGTATTCCTTCGCCACGTCGTTCAGCGGTGACTTGTTTTTTGGGGACTTCCTCTTCGATGAGCCGGCAGAGCCCTCGAGGTCCGCAAGGAGAGACGCGAGCGTCGAGAAGCAGACCTGCAAGTCCCTTTCCTTCTCGGCCTTGCGTTTCTTGTGGGGATGAAGCTTTCGCTCGAGCTCCCGAACCGTCCATCCCTCCGCAACGGCACGGTCTGCGAGCTCCCGGATATGGGTCTGCCGTTTCTGGCCCCTTTCGTCCCCCGTCTTGGTTCTTGACCAGGCTATGCCGAGTAGTCGCAACATGGAGAGAGACAGACCAGAGGCGGCCCACCTGTCAAAATCTTCGTCTTCGATGCTCGTGAGATGCTTGAACGAACGGAGTGCGCGGGCGTCGATGCCACAGAGGTCGCGTACCGGCTTTACGAGCTTTCGGTCCGCTTGCAGTTCCTGGAAGAACCTGAGGACTCCGAGCCATTTTGTCGGGTCCATCGACCGTTCTGCATACCCAGCCTGCAACTCCTTGAATTTAGGGCTCGTAACGCCCACTTGCTTCAGCGATTTCTTCTCATCCCCCTTCAGGTCCTTGAAGGAGCGAACTTGGGCCAGCTTGGCAGCTTCTCGTAATGAGGGTCTGGCCATGATCTTTAGCGGCGAGAGAGGGAGGATGATCGATCGGCAGCTGCCCCGCGGGCGTCTCGATGACGGTGACCGAAACAGCCGTAGCCTTGCGGAGGCCGAGGGCGTTGGCCAAGTCTACTGCGTCGCGGGAGTGAAAACGCCTCGGGTTCATCGGACGGACAGTCCCGCAGCGAGCGGACATCGGTATGGCTGGCGCGACCGGCGCCACCGTCACCGATCGACGCTCGCGTGGACGCCTGCGGAGACTCACCCACGCCGAGCAGCTGGAACACGGACGGAAGCGGGGCTCCCTGCTGCATCATCGTGTTGAGCTGAGTCTGTGCCTGGAGCGGGTCCGCCGGAGCGGCCGGACTGCCTCCGCCCGTCGTGACCCCTGCACCAAGCAGCGCCGACGAGAGCCCGCCGAACATCCCGGCCAGCCCCGCGCCGATCGTACCGGCGACCGATCCGCCGCCTGGCGCCGCGGCCCCCTGCTGCCCCATCACTTCATCCATCGCCGTGCGGAAGGCATCCATATCGCTCATGCCACGCGCGGCCAGTGAGCCAGCCAATTCGCTCACCATGCTCGCCTGTGCCTGCGACATCGGCTGCGGCTGACGGAGCCCCTGCTCCTGCAGATCCAACTCCCGGCCTTGGAGCTGGAGACGCTGATCGCCCTGCGTCTGCTGCAGACCGAGCATACCGGTCCGGTACTGAGCCAGCGCCTCGGCCTCGGCTGCCTGCTGCTCGAGCTGAGTCTGCCGGAACTGATCTTCGACCGCTTCCCGCCGGGCATCGAGCTGGTTGCGCTGCGCCATGGCGAGGAACTGCAGGCCCGCGCGAGGATCTTGAGCCATCATCTGCTGCATCGCAATCTGCTGCGGATTCATCGGCGTGAGCCGGTCGATCCGGGCGCCACGCTTCGCCAATGCCATCTGTTGCCGGATGGCGCGGGACCGTGCGAGCCGCTCCTCCCGTGCGTTCCGGGACGCCTCGTTTCGGGCGAGGAACTCCGCCTTCTGCTCGGGCGTCAGATCCGTCCGGCTGAGAATCAGCTGCTCCCGACCGACCGGCTGTCGGCCGCCGCCGTCCGTGTCCATCCCGTACCGCTGCTGCATCTGCGCCCGGCGAGCCTGCATCCGCGCCGGGTCCAGCTCCTCGGCCACGCTCGGCGAGACGCGGTTGACCTGCGGCCGCTCGGCAAACTGGATGTCGCCGACCATCTGCGGAGTGGGGGTGAACCGGCCGCCCCGCATCACGCCACTGCCGCCGACGCCGGAGATCGGGTTGTACCCGCCGGGGCGGCTGAACTGCTGGAGATACTCGGCGACCGACGCCTCCGAGTGATAGGGGCTCTGCGGCGCCCCCGGGCCGCCGAGTGCCGCGGCGCCGTCCTGGGCGATACGCTGCTGCATCCCCTGGGCGTCCTGCGCCCACTGCTGCCGCTGCATGAACGGTTGCGACGGGGGCATGTTCTCGAACCGGCCACGCATCCCCTGCACCGCGGCAAGGGTGTCGTAGAGCGATTGGTTCTCCGCGGACATCGCAGTTTGCGGCCGAGGCCCCGCCGCCATCGGCTGCGGTCGTTGAGTCGAGACCGGCACCTGATCGGAGCCCGTCACGTTGGTCCCGAGGTTCGGGGCGAGCCGCTGCGGCAGGGTGGACGTCACCGGAGCTGGCTGGCGCGAGAACGCCGAAACAGCCTGCGGATCGATCCGGCCGAGGAGATCGCTCATCGACGGGGCGTCGACCGGCTGGGCAGACGGCGGGAGAGTCATCCCGCCGTAGGCCGTCTCGAGAGGGGCCGACGGCGCCCGCCATGCGGAGAGAGGGTCGCGGCTGCGAGAGCGAAGCCGCGCCTGGCGGTCCATCAGCGCCAATTCCCGGGCCGCACTTGGATCGCTCCAATTGGTGTGCTTGCGGAAATCGTTCAGGCTTTTGGTGCTGCGAGGGGCCGGGCGTCCCTTGCTGCCGCCGTAGGGCGTGTAATCGTAAGCCATTGCTGCGACCACCAAGAGGATGATCGCCGGACCTTCACCGCCCGCATCGTAGCCGATGAATCCTTTTAGGCCAAGCGAGCCGCTGAAATGGCGAGTGGGTCAGTTTGCGACCGTTCTGAGTGGACATTAACTCGCTTAGCCAAACCTCCTGATGCGGACAAGCATGTAACCGGCCTGCCCTGTTCCTATTCTGGTCCTCCGGAGCCCCTCAAGGGATCGTCTTCATTCGTCGCATTTCCTTGCACGTCCGGCGTTGGACTATGGAAAGGAACATGCTCTTTGGTGGTCTTGGTAAATTCGAATTCACGCATCAGCGAAAATGCGAATAGCAGATTGCCAACCAAAAGCAGCAGGATGCCTGGGGACGCGGACGCAAGTTTGATCTTCGCAGGACCGACTCCAGCATCTACATCGTAGTCAATGGTCACGCCGACGAGAGCAAGAAGGACCCCCAGGAAGACCTGCAGGATTCCGAACAGCAGGCCAAGGGCAGTGAATGTAAGCTTCGCGGTTAAAACCTTGCCGTCAAGTTCCGACACAAAGAATGGAGTAAGCAGGGCGACAAGCACTGCTACACCGATTAATGGAAACCCGATTTTGCAACCAAGAAAAAAGATGCCAATCAATCTTTCGGATGTCTCTTTTTTTGTTTCATTGGAAACGGCAGTCACTGCTCGGTTCCTCCAGGACATACAAACTGCCCGGTGCGTGTGCTGAAGAACCGAAGCGTGCCTTCGTCTAGAGCCTCGGGGATCGGCACGCCGTTCGCATCGATCATAGCTGCGCAGGTTTTTGCTTTCACTGTGACGATGAGGAATCTGCCGGACTCGTCGTTCTTTGTTTCGACCGATTCCGCCGGCAGTGCGGTTCTTGAAACAGGCTCGTTGTTTCCATCCCAGAGTCACAGTACATAACGACGTTGATAGAATCTGTTGGTTGGGAGCGATGCCGCACCATATGGCATGAAAAGGCAGATGTGTCGAGTGGTGTTCGCGCCAGCGTTCTCAAATTTCACGTAGTCGCGGACGCCAGGGTAACGGCCGGATCGGTACTCATTCCCCAGTGCGTTGCTGGCGGTCGGAACGGGCTGCCAATTGTTGTTGTCGTCGAGGTACTCCATGTGTGCTGAGACATACATGCTCCCGGAGTCTGCCTCTTGGAGAGCGGTCATGTACATCATGTCGCCGATCTGGAAATCTGAGCCGCCAACGCGAGTTCGACTGAGCACGCCCGTAGCCATCATGCCCATGTCGGTTAGCTGCTGCGAATGCACATAGTGGGCCTGTGAGAGCCACAGTAACAACGCCACGGTCAGTGTTTTGAACCGCATGATAAGACTCGGGTTTGTTTTGTGGTGTGACGGGATCGAGCGGTGGGCCACTGCAGACACCCTATTCATTAGCACACCTCGCGGTCGGTGAATCTGGGTGCATCGTGTTGTCATTATGGCTTCGGTTTGTAGTCAAGGCTCGTGGCACCTTCAAAATCGGTCGGTCGAGGAAAGATACAGCCAAGTACGTCAGCAATTAGCTCGCCCTTTTCGTTGGTGCGTTCCTTCTCTCCGGGGCCGGAAAGGGAGAAGCCGGATTTACCGTAGCTAAACTGCTGTCCGTATAACTCCACTCCAATGAGGCCAGGGAGTTCGCAGTCTTCGGGTGCGAAAATGGCAAACATCGGAACGATGAATCCAGCAGGGTGAATGATGTCGATCCGATTTCGATTTTTTGAGTCTTTAAAGACAAACCGACGGATTTGTGGTTGGAAATAGTGCAGCTCAAGCATGACACCATTTGAGCCCGGCAGTTTCGGTATCTCGTCGATATCGATAAGCAGGTCGTGCTTGGAATCTTTGGCCGTCTCTTCTAGTTCTTCGATTCCTTGAACTCCTGCGCCGATAGCCGGGCCACTGCCGACCTCTTCAAGCGGACGCGAGAAGACGCCGAGACCCTTCGACTTGCCATCTTCGTCCAAACCGGAACGGACACCGTCACCCGAATACTGCACAAACCCACTCCGATGGTGCGTGATCTTCAGTCTGCCTTCGTCAAGTTCCGAGAGCTCAACGGCATCGCTAAAGGCAACGCACTGCTCGTTAGTGTCATAATTGACCGTCATCTTCGACAGGACGGCCTTTCTGGCGGAATGATAGGGGGCGGTGAGGGAATACGATCCATCACCCGTGAAGAGGAGTTTTGCGAACTTCCTCCGCTTACCGTTGGATTCAATGATGATGAGGTGTTTCGAGGATTTCGCCATTGAGAATTCGCTGAGATGAATTTGATCTTTGGCCAGGTTGCCGGAGCATACAGGGCAAGGGCTTCAGTTAAGCCGCATGTCGCATTCGTGTGCCCCCCCCCCGATAGTACCGGGGGGTGGAAAGGGTGTCAAACCGAGGGGGCTAAGAGTCTGCGTTTATGGCACCTCCCTCTGGCGATCAGGGAAGGCAGCACGATCGTCCGTTCCAGTTCCGCTGCGGGCTCTGCGGACAATTAAGCCTGCTGGGTGGCGACTCGGGGAGATTGCTGCTGCGATCGACGGATTGGGACGGAACAGCGATGCTGCTGCTTTCACTTGGTCGTAGTCGAGTCGGAGCTTCTGTCCCGTCCACAGCTCGAAGTGCCTTTTCGCGGCCATCAGCCGCCTGTTGAGCAGACTTTCGCTCTCGCCGCGGCGTGTGTGGCTATCGCGGGTATCGTTGGAGTCACGAGTCAGCCAAACGAGAGTAGGCGAATATCGCTCCAGGCCCGGCATCCACCGCTCGAGGTGCTCGCAAAACCGTGGATCTTTAATCACCCACGGCTCGGGCAATGCGGCAAGCACAGACGGAATCTTCCCCCACGCCTTCGCAATGTTGCAATTCCGCACGCTCACGCTCTCTCCGTACTCGTCGTCGGCGTCCGCGAGATTCCATCCAAGCGTGCCGAGCATCTTGGACAGTACGGTGGAGCCGGTGTGCCCCACGGTCAGAAGGACGATGTTCGGCCGATCGATTAGCTCGGACTCCACCACCCGCGCTAGCACCGCCCAGGTCCTAGCGGTGCCCCGGGCAAAAGCCAAGCGTCAGTGTTTCCGGGGGATCGGGTCGGGGAGCTGGAACAGCTGGATGCTGTCTGGGCAGAGGGAGCACTGCGGCTCGTCTTCGCGAAGGAAAGCCCGCAGTTCCTCCACTGTGCAGTCCTCCGGCAGAGGCTTGTACTGGCGGAACAAATCCCACGCCTCCCCCTGGTCGCCGAGCTTTGCCTCGACATCCGAGAAGTAGGCCAGCGGTGGGCACTTCCAAAGGTGGCGGCGATAGATCGGGTGGCTATCGCGACACGGGCAAAGCTGCCATGCCTTCCTCTGGTTTCCGCCGATCGGCTCGATCCCATCTTTTGTGGCCCGGTAGAACCGCTGCCACTTCGCGTCCGACTCAACGAACCGGACATCAACCCCATCCATCAGCCACGGGTAGACCAGCTTGCGGATCTCGCGCTCGTGCTGCTGGTACCGCGGACTCCGGTGATGAAGGCTGATCCAAAGGCAAACATTGTTCGCCTTCATTACCTCGGGGAGCCGCGGATGCTTGTGCAGAAAGAACCCGTTTGTCGTGATCCGCTTCTTGCCCGGGAACAGTTCCGACACCGCTTCGGTGACTTCGGCAAGGTGCGGATTGAGAGTAGGCTCACCGCCCACCAACGAGAACAGGTCGGGATCCAGACGATCCGCCCAGGGGCGAAGCTCGTCAATCGCTCGCTCGGGCGTCACCAGCTCCGCGCGGACGTGGAAGTTGGAAAAGTGGCTGCACGATTCGCAACTGAGATTGCAGGCGTTGGTGACGTGATAATCAACGATCGGAACCTTGATCTTGGATGTCATTGCGGGACGTGCTTGTAGTATCGGTGGAAGTACTGCTCGTTGAACCGGCGCAGGCGGTGCCCGCGGTTCGTCTCATGCCATAGGTGGAACATCGGACCCGGAAGCCTCAGCCGATCCTTTCCGGCCGAAACGATCGCCGAATGAAACGCGACGTCCTGCCATCCCCACTCGATGAACGCCTCGTCCATCCCACCGGCCTCGAGAAACAGCGACTTGCGGATAACCCAAATTCCGCCGTAGGGCGGGATGTGCTTCCGGTTTCGCCGGTAGGTCTTGCCGCTGACCGGCTTCCGTGGGTCGCGTCGAATCAGAGCCTTGGCCTCGTCGGGCGTCGTGTAGCAGATGCAGTTGGCCTCCTCCATCTCGAATTGCTTGATCCAATACACGTCGTCCATCATCCAGACGAACCGATCCAATTCAGTCGCCGCGGCAATCAGCTTGGAATAGCAGGCCTTGAATGCGTGATGGTCCCTCTTGCGAATCCGCGGCTTGGAGATGAAATCCCCCGTGTACCAGCCGGGCTTGTCGCCCACCACAACCACGCGGGCGCCCGGCTGATATTTCAGCACCGATCGAATCGAATACCGAAGCTCGTCCCCCACGGCACCGTCCGCCCAATAGGTCCACACGAAGGGCCACGCCTGCCCTGCTGCCGTGCGGTCGGATTCGTGTTTCTCGATCGCGCTAAGAATCCGCCCCGCCGCCTCCACCTCAGTGATGGCCGCCTTCCCCTTTGCAATCTTGATCATCCACTTCGCCAGCCGCCCGACATTCTCCCGGCACTTCTCGGTGCCCCATCGATTCATCGTGGCAACGAAGTCACGGCAGAGGCAGTTGGGAGCATTCGGATTGAGCCACGCCACGCTGTCAGAGAGCGTGCGTCCGACGCCACTACGAAGATCGTCGGGGATGTCAGACGGCGGGAGCTTGATCTGAACCATCGCCCGCAGCCGGTTCGCCCGGTCCGCTTCGCCCGCATTTCGCAGAGCGTGAACCACCGAATCGGCGTTGTAGAGAATCGCGGAGGTTGCGGCGGAAGACTGCTCTCCCACCAAGGGAACGCCCAGGCTCATAGACCGATGCTCCCGCTCGGGACGAAGTTGACAGCGATGGACGTCTCAGCCATCCGCTCGGGGTACATCTGCACGCGGTACCGGATGCCCCCGACTTGCCCCGTCGCACCGACGTCGGCCACCTTGGAAACGCGAACGTGCTGGGGCTGAGCTGACTCTCGCGCCTGCAGCAGGGAGGCAACAGTGGTCAGGGTCGCCACCGCGTCGGTATCGCTCACCGGGGAATTGGCGACGTCGGAATCAGCCACCCGGATCCAATCGGCCTGCACGACCAGCTGAGATCCGGTGCCGCCGCTTACCGCGACCTGCTTGGACTCCCGCCGCAGTTCCCCGCTGGACTCCACGACGTAGAAGGCGCAGATGAAATCCAGCTCGGTCGCCACGTCGCCGCTGGAATCGGGAACAATCACCGGCCGCTCGGTGACAATCCGCCGCCCGTCCGCCATCGTCGCCGGGATGTCCGACTTGCCATCGCTCCCGCCCGTCCGGTAGACGCTCGGGAAGTAGCTCATCCGATCGTCGACCGCCTGCGGGCTGACCATCAGGGGCTCGCCCGACGCCGGGCAAATCTGCATCAGCCGGTACGGCAGCAGCGACAGCCGATCTACGGACAGCGCCTCGGGGAACGAGACCGACGTGGGCTGCGGGACGCCCTCGCCTTGGCCTCGATCGTGGTGGCGCCGAGGCTGGCTATCACGTTGCTTTGATAATCTGCCGCGCGACTGATACGGTCCATCTAGGAAATGAGGTGGCAGCGGCCGTCGTTTCCCTGCGAGTAGGGGGAGGCCGCTGGTCGACTACGCGTCTCCTCGGGTGCTCAAACAGGGCCGCGATCGTTGTCAGTCGCGATTCTGTCGAACATCGCGAGCTGGGTGGTCGCTGGCGATTACGGTAGCTAAGAGTGTTGTCGACGGCTCGAAGTCACGGGAAATCCATGGAAGCGGTGCTGTTTTGGGGCTGGACGCCCGCACCGAGAGTGTCGCGGTGGGTCACGAGTGGGGCCTGACCCATCTCGTGCGGCGGCCGTGGATTCGCAATTTATGGCGGCCGACGGAGTGCCTCGACACCGCCACACCTCCAACAATATCTGGACACCTTTTGGTCTCCACGGTTGTGCTGGCGGCGATGATTCGACGCGAAGCGGTCGCACCGGGCGTCACGCGACCCAGCAACAGAGATGACCTACTCTGCGATTTGGTGGGCTGACGTAGAGAGACCTGCGCGGCTCGGATCCAGCTGTTCAACGCGATAGCTTGGGAGGATGTCCTCAAGGGACTGGGTCGGCAGCGGACAGCAGAATCCCCTGTAGCGGCGACGCGTGGTGCAAGATGCCAGCGAGGCCATATGGGCGAGGGAGGCGGGGAACTCGAAGTGAATCAGATCGGCCAGCTCCTGGATCAGCGACCGAGTGGGACGCTGCTGTCGGCCGGTCTGGTCCGTGTTCTCCGTAGCCTTTCGTCGTACGTGTACAGCCACATCAACTCGTCGTGGAGCGGCTTGAGTTCGGCGATCCGGAGGCGAACCGCCACGCGGTGCAGCGTGCCGTCTTCGGACCACTGGCGGAAATAGGCATGGAGCGAACTCCGTGTGCCGTATTTCTCGGGCACGTTCCTCCAGGAGCAGTTCTTCGCGTGGCGGAACAGGATCCCGTTGAGCACCGCCCGCAAATCGATTTCCTGGGGCCGACCTGGAGTGGGTTGATGTGGGCGACGGAGTACACCGGACACAGCGTGCCACTGGTCGTCGGTGAGATCGCTCTCGAGGATCGGCAACTCGTCAGGGATGACCGATTGCCGCCAAGCGTACGGAGACGGACGGTCGTCGGATTGCGAATCAGCCATGGTTGGAGCTCCTGATTAAGTTATGACTCCGGGATGTGGTGCTACCCAATCAGGCTACCAGGCGAGGCGACAACCGCTGCTGGATGGCTGGTCCCCGATAAATACAGACGACGCGTCGAAGTCCGGCACGGCCTCAATCAAAGGCGAGGGTACGGCTGTCAGTAGCCGGTCAGATGCTCGTGGGGGCGAAGCAGCGATCCCGGCAGTAGTGACCGTCGGGACCGGCTGAGCGAAGGTCCGTAGCAGCCGTGGACATGGCCCTTCTGAACGTTTGAGTCCCAGGAGTCTGCCTCTTGGCTTCCGGGGCCTGTGCGGAGGGATTGAGGCTTCTTCAGCCCAGGATCGAGATGTCCCATCAAATTTCCCAGCTCGCAGCGTTCGCCTCGCCTCGACTGCGGCTCGTGGACATTTCTCGGTGGGTGCGGGGGCGCGCGGCGTGGAACGGCTGCCCTCGAATTGAGGATGTGGATCGCGGCGGTTCTCGGATCGCTGCCGGGCCTCCTCGGAGCTGTATCGCGTGGGGAGCAGGTCCTCGTCTGTGTGGACGGGCGGGATTGGACTGCACCCATACCGTTCCGAATTTGCAGGTCCAAGGGCGCTTATCATTAGCGCCCTCGGGTACTTGGTCGCAACTTTCGGACGGATTCGGGCCTCGTTCATGGAGCGTACCGGCATCGAGTAGATCCTCTGTGCACGGGATCGCGGTGAGCGGATTGTCCTGAGCCAGTATTCGACTTGCAGATCTTCCTGGAACTCGGATCGCCTCCGGGAGTCTTCCCTCGGAGTGGCCTGTAATCTCGAGCGGTCCCGGGAGCGGCATCGTCGACGAACACTCGAGATCAAATCAGTCGCAGGCGTCTTCTCGAATTCAGTGATGGGCCGCACGTGGTGATCTTGTGTGACAGTGATCGCCTTGGAAACGTCGGCACGACTACGTCCCATCGCTCGGCGCGACTTCATCCCCACCGGCATGCGACTACCTTCGCCTCGAGCTCCTCAGAGGCCGTCTGGGGCGTTTGGATCACTTCGGGCGGCCCCGGAGCCTCGGAAGCCGTATGGCGTGCGTCTGTGAGGCTACGGGGGCCACGGTCGAGGCTGCTTTCGAGGTGGGTTCCGATGGTTCGGCGGGCTTCGTTAATTTCAGCGTAGTGTTTCGTGATTGCATGCCCAGGGCACGTTACCGAGCAGGCCTTCGTGGAAGGCTTTGTTGTGCAGTCGCTCCCAGAGTCCCCGGAGCTTTTGGGGTTGTCCGTGAATAGAGGACGCTTTGGTGGTGGAATTGGGCATATCTGTGTCGGGTCCTTGTGGAAATAGGGCGAGATTCTCTCGGGCGCTTACTCTTGGCGCCTCGAAATCAGGTAGCCCCCAGCTCTGCTTCTGTTCGGGAGCGGGGAAGACAAAACCAATCGATCCCCGCAACCGTTTCTGCTGCGTCTCACGCAGGGAATCGCAAATCGGCTTTGGCGTATTCGACGAAACCGGTTCCGCGTTCGGGCTTATTCACTGTCATTGAATGGTCTCCGCGTAGGTGATGGATGACAGAGCTCTCGAGCAGAATCGACCTACTCGCAATTACCCGGTCTGGGATGTCTGTAAGGGTAGTAGTACGTCGATCTCGATAGCTGCCCCTCCGGGGCGCTTACGGTTAGCGCTTTGGAAGCGGAATCCAGAGCCTCGATTCGGGGTCGAATCGAGCGTTATGGTCGCCGATTGGGTTCTTGTGCGGATAGGGCACTGTGAGGACTTCTTCTTCGCGCTGTGCGTTCTTCCGCTTGAATTGTTCGAATCGCTTCGGCAGCCCGGCGATCGAGGCGATCCGAACTTCGGTTTCGACGTAGGGTTTGACGAAGAAGCCGCAGTAGCGGCCGATGTGGGCTAGTCGCTCGGCGCTGTGGGACTGTTTGGTTTGCCGTCCCTGATCGACGCGGATGACTTCTCGGCTGGCGAGCCGGAAATCGAATTTGTGGGCTTTCGCTTCGAGGTACTTCTCGATGAGGTCCAGGGGCGACCTTGGGTCGGTCATTTGGGCGACGTAATGCAAGTGCGGCTGGAAGCGGAATCCCCGGGTGGTCACACGCCTGTTGAAGTGGACGAAGAAGTCGAGCTGGTAGACGGACGAGAGGGCGGCCGTTCCGAATCGTCGCCGGTCGTTGTTGGCTTGCCAGCGAATCGATTCGCGGACTTCCGTGACGTACTGCTGTAGTTCGAGGAGGGTATCGAGAACGTTATCTTCGTGGATCAGCGGTCCGAGGACGGCGCCGAAGAGAACGTTGATCCAGCGGTTCTTCTTGAGGCGGGCGTGCGCCATTCGGCGGTAGAGCCGGCTGAAGCCCTCGGCGCGGCTACGGGCGCAGAAGGGGCAGATGAAGGGGAGCTTGCAGACGTCGTTCGGTTGGCCGTCGGAGAAGCTGGTGGCACACGCCTGGAGTCTCGGGAGGATCTCGCGGATCTTCCGTGGGCTGTACGCGTGCTTCTGGAACTCGTCTTTGGCGTAGAGCCAGCTGAAGTGGCTGCCGAGCATCTCCTCGAGGCCGAGAATCAGCCTGTGTTTTGCCGACAGATCTTCGGCGAGTCGCTCGCGGTCGAATTTGCCGAGGGCGAGGGCGATGGTCTCTGCGGATGCGGGGCACGATTTCCTCTGCCTCCTGGAGCGCCGTAGGGGGTTGGCCATTTTCGAGGTTTTCTGGGGAGCATGCTGTTGGCGGCGTAGGGCGAGATCAACTCGCCTGATTGAGGGAACGGACTCGCCTCAGCGTTGCGTGTCGAACGGGGGTAGCGCTCGACGAACCGCGGCCGCAAATGCCTTGAGCGGCAGCCGGTTCGTCGTGAGACGAGAGGCTCGGACTAGTTGCGGTAACCGAAGCAACTTGGAGTGAGCAGCACCGAAATTTCCCGCAAGTCCAGCGGGTAGTTCTGGGTGTTGCAGCAGGTGAGGCATTCCGCTGCCAAGGGAGTGGCGGCCGTCTGGGGAACCGGTGCGGGGCCAGACGGTGCGGCCGCGTTAGCTCTGTCGGCAGCGAGGTGCGTCTTCGGTCGCGTCGGGAGCTGACTGTCCCGCTCCCGGCAGGAGAGCTCGGGAGTGGCGGGACGCGTCAGCTGAGACCGATCGCGACAGCTCTGCACGCGAATCGTCACGATCGCCTGATACGCCTGGTGATGCGGCGTCGCTTCTTGCTATCCGACGGGTCGGGGGGCATCGGCGAGATTCCCCCTGCATCGAGGGCCTGCTCGGCTTTCTCGATGGCTGTGAGGCGGTCGGGCTCAGGGGACGCGGTAGACGGCTCCCCTGCTCCCTCGCCCGAAACGCTTGCGAAGAATTCCCGCAGCCATTTCTCAGTGGTTCGCCGGGCGCCCAGAGCGTATATAGTTTTCAGCTTCACGCCGCGCAGGCCACGAGAGGCCCAGCGGTGCAGCGATGCGACATGAGGTCTGTCGTTCGTGAGCTGTTCTACTATGCCAACGGCCTCCGTGAGCCGTAGTAGTCGTTCCGTTGATTCTACGTTTTCCATGGCGACTCCTCGCGTGTCAAAGTGACGTGATGCGAGCGAGTCTACGACTACTCGATAGAACCTGTCTTCTTACCTGAGATGCTATTTTTGTTGTTTTTCTTGCTACTTTTCTTGGGGCGAGTCTCGGTTATCACAACGTGGTTTTTCCACCGGTGCACGCCTCGAGGCTCCGTGATACCCCTCGCTTCCAGTTCATCAAGCTGGGCGTGAAAGCGACGCTTTAGGCTTTCCCAATTGTTGTCGGCGGAACGCTCGGACCACCTGAACGCCTTCGCGACCTTCTCCTTCGCCACACTTCCTTTCGGAAGGCCAAGTAGTCTTCGGGGGGTGCGTTCGTTTTCCGTTTCGGGATTTGCTGCAGCTTCATTCATCAGGTTGGCGAGGATTTTCGGTTGCCCAGTCAGGTTCGCGATGACGGCACTAGGCCACAGGTGCTCCAATGCTCCAGGGTGTTCCCCGGTCTCGTCCCCGGTTTCGTCGCTGGTGTCGTTGTCGCAGGTTTCCTTGTCAGCCTCTATCGAAACCGGGAATACCGTTGCTACCGTTCCCAAGCCGTTCGCCAAAAACTCCGTCACGATTGTCGCGGCTGTTTCGTTGGTCTGGTCGTTGCTGCCTGTGGACGGAGTTGCGTGCTCAAGTTCTGACGCAAGCGTATCCAGGGAACAGCTCTGAAGGATTCTCTCCGGCAAAACGAGTCCCTCTTCCAGCAAACGGCTGATCGACTCTATCAGTGGTGAGTACTCGGCGACGACGTCTTCCTTTCCGACCTTCGAGATCTCGATGATCTCACGATCGTTAGCGAAAACGTACTTGTGGGTCTGGGCAGTGGTGCCCGTTACTCCGAGGAAGAACCAGCCATCACGCGGATCGAATTCCCACAGTCCACGCTCGTTCGGAAAATAAGCAACTCCGGGAATACCGAAGTTCGCGTGAAAGTACAGTTCGGGAGGAGCTTCATTGGGAGAAGGAGGTCCCTCGACCCACTCGTACGCTTCCTCCATCGAGATTTCCTCGAGCGTTGCCGTGCTCTCGTCTTCGCCTTCGATTAGGTGTCGAAGCGCCCAGTTCCACCTGGCTTCGTCGAAAACAAGGGCTGTCCGTCGAGGCTTTAAAGCGACTAAACGCTCACGGGCGACGTCAAAGAAAGCAGTAGTGTCGGCCGCTTGCAGCTTAGATTCGTCGCGCTCGTCGAGGTGGGTGCCTTTCGGAGGTAAGCCCTTTCGGCTCCGCAATTCTTCCTCAAAGTCGCCTTCGCAGTAGAACGGATCGTACTTGGTCAGTACGACCTTCCATTCGGCCGCTTGGCGGTCGCCGCTCATGGAGATGCCTTTTCTCGCAGCGGGCTGACGCGGCCGGCTGGATGAAAAGGCGCATCCGGCCGGCCGCGTCGCGCGGGGATCAATCCGCTCGCCCACGTACCGCCGCACCGTCGTGCGGCGATATTTCAGAGGGTTCGCCGGCCGTCGCCGGCGAACGAGTACGTCGCGCTTCAGCCGATCCTGCGGGCGACTTCGCGAGCTTTCTCAGCGTCTCGCTCGGCGTAGATCTGCGTCACATCGGCTGCAGCGTGGCCGAGTATAACTTGCGCCGCCTCGAGGCCGAACTGCTTCCGAACCTCGGTGCCGCGGGTGTGCCGGAGCTGGTTCGGGTGCCAGCGGTGCTCCTTCTGCCAAGCATCCAGTTCTTCTCGCTCGGCTTCCGAGAGTCGCCGGCCGCGAGCCGCCCTGCTCTCCCCTTCTCGCTGTCCCAGCGGCTCCGGAGCTTGGAAGGCAACGTCGCAGGCGTTGTGGATCGCATGCCGGTACGAACTCGGGTCGAAGCACACCTGCGGAGTCCGCTGTCTCTCGGTCGATTTGCGGTCGGCGTTGGAACGCTTGCCTCGACGATTGCCGCAGCTCGGCGGAGTCTTTCTCGCTTCGCTGGCAGCCTGCCGGCGCTGTTCGACCGCTTCGGCCATGGAGAAGCACACCTGATCAGGGGCGCGCAGCAGGTACGGCCGCAGCAGGGCTTGGGCCTCGGGGCCGATGTAGACGATCCGTTGCCGGCCGTGGTGTTCGGTTTTGTGCCCTTCCACTCGGTACTCCCAGACGTCGGTCGAGCGGTCGACATCGCCTGGCCGGAGCGTGCAGACTTCGCCGGGACGGGCGCCAGTCAATAGCTGGAAGCGGATCATGTCCTGGATCACCGGCGGTAGGTGCGGGATCGTCCGCTCAACCACCTCCAGCGGCACCGGCTGAATGGGCGGGGGCTCCGGTAGATCACAGCGGCCCTTCTTGAGACCAGGCACTGCGGTCAGGGAGTGAAGCACGGCGCCGGGGATGAGCTCCTCGGCCACCGCCCAGCGGAAGATGCGTGTCAGCCGTCTCTGGTTCTTATTGACCGTTGGTCGGGCCTGACCCCGGTCGATCCAGAGCTGGCGAACCGCTTTCAGTTTCTTGGGTCCGAACGACTCGGCCGGTTCGCGGCCATAGAGCGTCCGTGCATCGCGGATGACGAGCCGGAGGGCGTCGAGCTCGTTCGTGGGCTCGCCGTTCTTGACGTAGTAACGCTGGGCGTGGTTCCAGAAGGCGGCCAAGACTTCGACGACGGTGATCGCCTGTTCGCTCGGCTCCGGATCTCGCTTGGCTTTGGGAGCGGTCTCGCCGGCTAAAAGAAGGCCGTACTGGCGCCTCGAATCTTCGGTGCCGTACTCGCCGATGTAGATGTCGCGGTCACCAATGGTGACGACGGCGCGACCGGTCGCTTTGTGCAGTCGATAGGCGGGTGGTGCTTGATTTTTGCCGCGTGCCACGTGCTTTTCTCCCCGTGTCGGGCAAATCCGGTAGGACTACCGGATTTGCTGGCGGGAAAACGTCGCACGGGCACGGTGCCCGGTATCGATTTGAGTAACGATTCGACTGGGTTTTGTCTCAGTACACCCGAAGGGATTCGAACCCCTAACCCTCGGTTCCGAAGACCGATGCTCTATCCAGTTGAGCTACGGGTGCGTGTGGTTGTGTGGGGGCTAGTATGCCAGCGCTGCGGGCGGCTCGTCAATCACTCCCGGAGACCGGAGACCGGAGACCGGAGACCGGAGACCGGAGACCGGGGGCCAGGGGCCAGGGGCCAGGGGACAGGGGCCAGGGGCTGTGGGTGGGGGTCAGTGGATGTCGCAGATCAGGCACTTGAGGTAGTCGGTCTCGGGGCAGGAGACTCGCAGCGGGTGATCCGGGGCGGCGGTGCGGCTTTCCATGACCGTGATGTCGCGGCTTGCCCGACGGCCGACGTCGACGAGCGTGTTGAGGAAGTCGGCGCGGCTGACGCGTCCGCTGCAGCTGCAGGTGACTAGGATCCCGCCTGGATCGAGCAGGTCGACGGCCGAACGGTTCAGCCGAAAGTAGGCTCGCAGCGCCGCGTCGACGTTCTTCCGCGTTCCCGCCAAGCGGGGCGGATCGACGACGACCATCCCGAACTTGCGCCCCTCGCGAGCCATCGCTGCCAACGTATCAAAGCAGTCGCCGCTCTCGAAGCGAATGTTGCTCAGCCCATTCCGCTCGGCATTCGCTCGGGCCGTCTCGAGCACCTGCTCGCTGCCGTCGACCCCCAGCACGTCACTCGCCCCGCGGGCCGCGGCGACCAGGCCAAACCCGCCGGTGTGGCAGCACATGTCCAGGACCGTGCGGCCGGCCGCGTAACGAGCCGCCGCGGCGTGGTTGTCACGCTGGTCCAAGTACGCCCCGGTCTTCTGCCCCCGCAGTAAATCGACGCTCCACAGCAAATCATTCTGCTCGTACAGCACCGGCTCCTCGTCGCCGAGCGCCCCGCGAATCACGCCGCTCGGTCGCTGAAACCCTTCGGCCGACTGCAGCTTGGGATCGGTGCGGAGGACGATCGCCCGCGGACCGACGAGCTGCTCCAAGCGGTCGAGGATCGCGTCCAGATAGGGTTCCATCGCGGCGGCGGTCAATTGCACGACGAGCGCGTCGGCATAGCGGTCGACGATCACGCCACTGATCCCGTCCGCTTCGCTGTAGACCAACCGCACCGCCTGGCGAGGGCCCGAGAGGCCGCAGAAAACGCGGCGGGCCAACGCCTCCTCGATCCGCTGGGCAAAAAACGCCTCGTCGAGCGGCTGCTGCGGATCCCAGCTGTAGAGCCGCACCCGCAATTTGCTGTCCGGATTGTAGAGGCCGCGGGCCAGCCAAGAGCCGTCATGGGCGACCAAGTCGACGACACTCCCCCGGTCCAATTCGGGCTGGGCCTCGATCAACGAGGAAACATGGACCCACGGGTGACGCGCCAGGAACGGAAACTGACGCGAGGGTTTTACAGCAACGGTAGGGACAGCGGCCAACAGGTCGACTCCAGGTGGGGCAAACACCGAAGCCTAGCAGAGAGCCGAGGAAAAGCGAGGTGGGAGCGGGGAGCGGGGAGCGGGGAGCGGGGAGCGGGGAGCGGGGAGCGGGGAGCGGGGAGCG